>JANQQN010000568.1 GCA_028289325.1 Myxococcota bacterium
CGCCCGAGCCGGAGGTTGAGCCTTTACCGCCGCCCTCGTGCCGGCCGGCTCGGGTTGGGACGGCGACCGCCGCCATCCAGCGCGATCGCCCGCCGGGAGAGCGTTTCCGACCCGTGCCCCAAAGACGCCAAACGCCAGCGACCAAGACGCCGCCGGTCCCGCGTTCGGCGCCGGAGTCTTCCCCGTGACCGCGATCCGGATGGCCCTCTTCGCCGGGCTCCTGTCGGCGAGCTGCACGACCGGGGCGACCCTCAACCGTCAGGTGGAAGCGATGCAGTCTCGACTGGACCGGGCGTGGGCCGACGGCGGTTATCGGTGCGCCCCCCGCCCGTTGGCCCAAGCCGAGGCGCAGCTGGTCTTCGTGCGCACCGAGCTCGAGCAAGGCGACCCCGTGCGTGCGGAGCGACACCGCCAAACCGCCGAGGCGTTTTTGGGCGCGCTCACGGAGAAGATGAAGACCTGTCCCTCGCTCATCCCCGACTCCGACGGGGATGGGTTGCTCGACAACGTCGACAACTGCCCCAACGAGCCGGAAGACATCGACGGCCACGAGGACGAAGACGGTTGTCCGGAGCAGGAAGACCGGGACTCGGATGGCGTGTTCGATCCCGACGACGACTGCCCGGCCGTTCCGGGGCCGGCGGCCAACAAGGGCTGCCCGTACGGCGACACCGACGGCGACGGGATGACCGACGACCAGGACGCCTGCCCCCAGGCGGCCGAAGATGTCGACGGCTTCGAAGATGAAGACGGATGTCCGGATCCCGACAACGATCAAGACGGGGTGCCCGACGCCGCGGACCGCTGCCCGCTCGAGCCGGAGACGGTCAATGGGTTCGAAGACGAGGACGGGTGTCCGGACATCGAAACGGACCTCATCCGCGTCAATCGCCGTCTGGGCAAGATCGAGCTGACGAAGAAGGTCTTCTTCGCCACTGGTCGCTCGCGAATCCAGACCCGGTCGTACCCTCTCCTCGATGAGGTGGCGAAGGTGTTGCTGGCCAATCCCAACATGAGGTTGGTCGTCGAGGGCCACACCGACGCCGTCGGCCCGACGACCAGGAATCTCCGACTGAGCCAGCGCCGCGCCGACGCCGTCCGCGCGTATCTGGTCGATAAAGACGTCGCGCCCGCACGGCTGACGGCCATCGGCTTCGGTGAAGAAAAACCGATCGACAGCAACCGAACGCGCCGAGGTCGCGAGCGCAACCGACGGGTCGAGTTCACCATCACCAACGAGTGATCTGGGCGCCTGACCGTGATATCGGCGATCCAATGGCCGAGTCACGGGAGCCTCTGGTTTGGCTAGACATGGAGATGACGGGTCTCGATCCGGAGCGCTGCGCGCCCATCGAGGTGGCCATCATCATCACCACCCCCGAGCTCGACGAGCTCGACACCATGGAAATGGTGATCTGGCAGCCACCGGAGGTGCTCGACCGCATGGAACCCTTCGTTCGCCGGATGCACACCGACAACGGCCTTCTCGCGAAGGTGCGGGCGTCGGAGTTCAGCACGCTGGACGCCGAGCGAAAGATGATGTCCGTCCTCGCGCGATGGACGAAGCCGGGCGAAGGGGTGTTGTCCGGCAACTCGATCCATCAGGATCGCCGGTTCATCGCCCGGTACTTTCCTACCGTCCATGGGTACTTGCACTACCGGATGGTCGACGTGTCGACCCTCAAGGAGCTCGCCCGTCGCTGGTATGGGCCCGAAGCTCTGTTCGCGAAGGGCAACACGGAGCATACCGCCCTGTCCGACGTGCGCTCGTCCATCGATGAGCTGAAGCACTACCGCGACGTGCTGTTCAAGCGACCGGGCCCCGCGTGAACGCTGGACAAGTGTAGGTCTCCGCCTCATCCTGGACCCCATAGTGTCGAAGCGCCTCCTCGTGATGGGTGCGCTGTGCCTCGTCGCCTGCGAGGGAGAGCCCCTGACCAGACTTCCGGTGGAAGGTCGGTTCGATCCGGATCAGATCGGCTTCGGCATGGTGCCGATCGGTTTGTCGCCGAGCAGAGAAGCCGTCCTTCGCAACGAAGGCCGGGTCAATCTGACCGTCGAAGACGTCATTGTGCCCTTCGACTTCGTCGTGCCCGAGATCGAAGATGGTCTGATCGGCACCATCGTTGCCCCCAACGCCGACCTTAGCTTCAACGTCGAGTTCGCGCCCACCGCCGAGGGGCTGCGGCGCGGCACCCTTTCCGTCATCAGCGGCGACCGGACCATCGAGCTGACGGTCAGCGGAACCGGCGTCTTTCAGCCGTTCGCGACCTGTGCACCGACGGTGGTGGACTTCGGTGGCGTCAGCCGAGGTCAGGTCGCGGTCCAGTCCATCGACTGCACGGCGACCGGTGGCGACGTCGAGCTTCAGGGCGTCGCGATCACCGACGGCGACGCGGACTTTGCGCTCTCCCCGCCCTTCGAGCCCACGCTCATCCCCGCCGGAACCTCGACCACCATCAACGTTGCTTTTCTCGCCGATGGCCCGCCCGGCGCTCGTTCCGGCCAGCTGACGATCCCCAACAATGGGTTCGATTCGGTGATCGAGCTGACCGGAGAGGTCGAGATTCCGCCGCCGAGCCAGAACGACATTTCGGTGACCCTGACCTGGGACACCGATGAAACCGACGTCGACCTGCACATGCTGCTGCCCGGTGCCCCGCTGTTCGACTTGGAAGGCGGGGCGGTCTACCACTTCGTGACCAACCCCGACTGGGGTATTCCGGGCGAGACGGCCGACGATCCGTTCCTCGACATCGACGATAAAGACGGTCGTGGGCCGGAGCAGATCAACCTCCGGGTCGGGCCGCCGGATCAGTACGAGCTGTGGGTGCACTACTTCGCGGGCCCCGCCGACCGGGCGACTCAGGCCACGGTGGCCATTTTCCTCGACGGCGAGCTGGTCGGAACCTACGAGCAGCGGCTGGAGTGTAAGCGCGCATGGCGGGTCGGAACGATCGATTGGGACGGCGACACCGGAACGTTCACCCCTAACGGGCAGACCATCTCCCGGATGGAAGGGCGATGCATTCGAACGCAGAATTGATCTGCCGGCCATGATGAGCGTGCTCTCGGTCCTTCGCTCATCCCGAGAATGCGCTTGATGCGGCCGGATCGGATGACCACGATGCGGGGGTGGCCACCGATAAGATGGAACGCATCGTCGCCTCGCGGTTGAAGCTCAAAGACCGTTTTCAGGCGCAGATGGCGTCGTCGCCGGCGCAGTCGGACGACCGCCCGATGGGGACCGGACCATCGAACCGACACGGAATGCCCAAGCTGCCGCCGGATCAATACGAAGTGCAGAAGTGGCCGGTGCTCGATATCGGTCTCAGTCCCATCGTGCCGAAAGAGAAGTGGAAGCTGACCATCGACGGCGCGGTGACGGAGCCGGTGACCCTCGACTGGGGCGGCATGCTCGCTCTGCCCCAGATCGAAGACACGAGCGACTTTCACTGCGTCACGAAATGGTCGCGATTCGATATGGCTTGGGTCGGGGTTCGATTCAGTGACATCATCGCCTTGGCCGACCCCGACGAAACCGCGACCCACGTCATGGTGCACGGCTACGACGGTTACACGACCAACGTCCCGCTTGCCGAGGCCCTGAAGGACGACGTGCTGTTGGTGCATACCGCCAACGGCGAGCCGCTGACCCGGGAGCACGGCGGGCCGATCCGCATGATCACCCCCCAGCTGTACGCCTGGAAAGGGACGAAGTGGATCAAGCGCATCGAGGTCATGACCGAAGACCGCCCCGGCTTCTGGGAGGAGCGGGGCTACTCGATGTCTGCCCACCCGTGGCGGAACGACCGCTACCGGTAGGCGCGCTTGACCGGCTCGCCGAACGTACCGCCGCTGAACGCCGGTGAGCTGTGGCGGCTGGCGTGGCCGAGCACGGTATTCATGGTCCTCACCACCGGCTACCGGATCGTCGACCAGTTCTTCATGCAGTTCGTCTCCGTCCCCGCCCAGGCGGCGGTCGGATCTTCGGTCTTCGTGGCCATCGTGTTTCACGCGGCGTTCGAAATCCTGGCCGCCGGCGCCGGGCCGCTGGTCGCTCGGGCCACCGGCGCCGGCGACGAAGACCAGCGGCGGGCGGTGGTCGGGTCGGCCCTCGGGGGCGCGGTGGTGGTCACTGCCGGCTTGATGGTCGTCGGTTCGATCGGCGCCGAGGCCATCGCGGGCTCCGTGGGGCTCAACGGGGCCACCCGCGAGGCCTTCTGCGACTACCTGACCGTTCTGTCGCTGACCATCTTTCCGCTGGTGCTGACCCCGGTCGTCGATCAGTCCTTTCTCTCCATCGGTCAGGCTCGCCTGCCGATGGTCCTTCACGCCGCCTCACTGATCCTCAACGCGATACTGACCCCCCTGTTCGTCCTCAACCTCGAAGGGGGCATCATGGGGGCAGCGCTGGCGTCGAACCTGTCTCGCGCGGTGACCACCGGGACGGGGCTCGTGCTGCTCAGCCGTGAGATCGGGCTCGGTCCCGCCCATGTCCGCTTGCGGCATCCGTTGGGTCGCGTACTTCGGATCGGCGCCCCAATGGCGGCGAGCACCGCGATGTACGCGCTCGTGTACTGGGCGCTTCTGCGATGGACGGTGTCTCCGCTCGGCCCCCACGTGAATGCGGCCCTCGGGATCGGGTTTTCCGCGCTAGAGGGCGTCACATGGCCGGTGTTCCACGGAACCGCCATCGCTGTCGCATCGCTGGTGGGGCGGTATCTCGGGGCCGGGCGACCGGACCTCGCGCTCGGCGCGGTCAAGCTCGCTTTCTATCCCGTGACCGGGCTTGGCCTGGTCGCGAGCGCAGGCTTCTACTTCTTGGGCGCGGAGCTGGCCGGCCTGTTCACCGACGACCCGGCGGTGCTGGCGGAAGCGACCCGCTACGCGGTGATCCTCTCGGCGTCCCAGCTGTTCGTGGCGTGGGAGTCGCTCTCGGAAGGCGTAT
Source organism: Myxococcota bacterium (assembly GCA_028289325.1). GTDB lineage: Bacteria > Myxococcota > Kuafuiibacteriia > Kuafuiibacteriales > Kuafuiibacteriaceae > JANQQN01. The sequence goes on from JANQQN010000568.1 coordinate 4,952, forward strand.
TGGCCGGGGCCGGAGATACGGCGTCGGTCTTCCGGTGGTCGACCCCGTTTAACGTGCTTCGCATCCCCCTCGCGTGGGCGCTCGCGATCCACCTCGGCGCCGGAGCGGCCGGGGTCTGGTGGGCGATCAATCTGACGACCTACGCGAAGGTTCTGGGCAAGGGGCTGGCGGTCATCCGCGGACGTTGGCTAGAGATAACGCCGTAGTCGTGGACCCGCAGCTCATCGATCAGCTGACTTGGGCCGGGCGCCTGCTCGTCGCGGCCGCGGTGCTGTTGGGTCTCGGCCGCCTCGTTCGTCGCTGGCCGGGGGTGGCCGCGCCGCTCGCGGCCGCTGGCGGCGTCGGCCTAGTCTTTGCGCTGACGGTCATCGTTTGTTTCCTGCGACCTGTTCCCGCGCCCGAGGCACGGTGGCTCTTCGAAGGGGTACGGTACGAGCGAAAGGTCGGGCCGGGGCGCCGCGTGGCCCACGTGGTGACCATCGACCTATCGAGCCCGGGGCTGAAGATCCTCGTGACGCCGCCGTTATCCGTCTCCACACCGACGTCTACCTGGCAGATTCCGGCCCGACGAACCACCGAGTTCCTGACCGCATACGACCAACAGCTGGCCGTGAACGCGAACTTTTTCTACCGGCAGTTCTCCCACGGCATCCTGCACTACCGACCCCGGACCGGCGACGGGGTCAACGTCGTCGGTTGGGCGATGTCCGGCCGACGTCTCTACGGCCGACAGGACCCGTCGATGCGCACGCTGTGGTTCTTCGAGGACGGCCACGCGGAGATCACCAGGGAGCGGCGGCCGGCGCAACACGCGGTCTCCGGGTACCCGCTGCTCGTCGACGGTCGGATGCCCAAGGCCGTGGTGCGCGCGGACGATCGTCAGCCGAGGGTCGCGGCGGCCGTCGATCGGGCCGGGCGCCGATTGATCCTGGTCGTCGTCGACGGTCGCGTGCCGCTGTACGCGAAGGGCGCGACCTTGCCCTCGCTGGCCGCGCTCTGCCTGAAAGCCGGCGCCCACCAAGCCATCATTCTCGACGGGGGCGGTTCGAGCACCTTGGTGACACGGTCGATCGACGGCCGCCCGGTGATCCTCAATCTACCCGTGCATGGCCGAATCCCGGCCGGTTACGAGCGACCGGTCGCGAACCACCTGGGCTTTTCGGGGCTCAGACCGGCGAAGTGACGGGCGCGTAGGCAAACACCCGGTACCCCCCGGCGCCGCTGGCTGCCGTCAGCGCGAGAATCTCCGCCAGCACCGGCGACGGCCCCAGCGCGGTCCATCCGAGCCGGGTCAGAAGGTCTCCTCCGCCCGCGGTCGGATCGCCGTCAAGAAGGGTGGCGTCTGCACGCAAAAGCGCGGACCCGTCCACCGGGGCGCCGACCGGAGGCGGTCGAGACATCGGCCCTTTTGCGGACACCACGACCGGGTCGTCGGCGAAGAGGCCGCCCGCTTCGGCCTTGGCGTGCTCCACGGCGGTTGGAAATCCGCCCAGATCATCGAGCAGGCGATGCTGTCGGGCGTCTTTGCCCGTCCATACGCGGCCCTGAGCCACCGCATCGACCTCGTCGGTCTTGAGCCCCCGGGCCTGGGCCACCAGCTCGATGAACGTCTGGTACATCGCCGATACGCCTTCTTGGGCGTGGGCCCGGGCTTCATCATCGAATCCCGCCCAAGGGTCGTAGATGGCCGCGTGTTTGCGGTTCTTGAGGACGTCGTGGCCGACGCCCCAACGCTCGGTGAGCTTGGCCCAGGTCGGGATCAGGCCGAACACGCCGATGCTTCCCGTCAACGTCAGCGCCGATGCGTTGATCGAACGCGCCCCGCAGGCGACGTAGTACCCTCCGCTGGCCGCGACGTCGCCGAAGCATGCGATGACCGGCTTCTCCTGGTCGAGCCGGCGGACCGCGGAGTAGATGGCGTCGCTCGCGGTGACGCTGCCTCCGCGCGAGTCGACGTGGAGCACGACGGCCCCGATCTTGGCGTCGGCCAACGCGGCCCGAAGGTCGTCGACCACGGCATCGGCGACCGCGACCTGCTGGTCGGGCAGCGGGAGTCGGGCCGGCTGATCGATGATCGGGCCGTGGACCCGCACCACCCCGACGTATCGGCGGCGCGGCCAAAGGTTGGGCACGGTCCGGTCCTGAAGGTAGCGGCCGGCCCCGACGGGAGCGGGGGTGGACTCCGACCCGTCGACGGCCCGGATGGCGTCGCCGAGATCTTCGTCACGAACGATCTGGTCACAAAATCCAGCCGTGACGGCTTGGGTTCCGACCATCGGCGCGCGATCCACCAGGGCCTCGGCGTCGGCCCGGTTAAGGACCCGGCCGGCCATGAGACCGCTCACCAGCGCGTCGTCGAGCTGATCGACGATGGCTCGGGTCTGCTCGGCGTCTTCGTCGCTGCGGTCGACTCGGGTGAACTGCTCGGGCGCGGATTTGTAGCGACCGTGGCTGGTGGCTTCGATGCGAACCCCGACCTTGTCGAGCGCGTCGCGAAGAAAGAGGCCGGGCGCCGCTGACCCCGCCGCGCCCATGGTCGCGCTCGGGGTCATCGTGACTCGGGTACCGGCGGTGGCGATCATCGCCTGGCGGTTGTCCACGTTGCCCTCGAGGTGGATGACCACCTGGCGGCCGGCCTCTTTGAGACGGATCAGCTCGGCGTGGATCGCCGCCGCCGCCGCCCAACCGCCTCCGAGCGCCCCGATCCGCACGAGAACGCCTCGGGCGTAGCCGTCGGCCACGATCTCGTCGACGAACCGGCGAAGCCGGGACAGGACCACCCGCGGAGGGTCCTTTCGCTTCAATAGCCGGCGCACGAAGGCTTGGGTGACGTCGCGTTCGGGGCGAACCTCGAAGACGTCGCCGGTGAGCCGCAGCTCGGCCCACCCGCTCTTTCGAAGGGCCAGTCGCCGCCGTCGTTGGCGGAGGGGAAGCGCGATCAGCAAAACGCACGCGGTCAGCGGGAAGATCAGCCGGCGGAGGATGTTCATGGCTTATCGAACGGTAGCGGGCGCGAGCAACCGACGCCACCTCAGAGCCGTCGGAGGACACCTTCTCCGGTTCCCGAACCCTGGGGTGTGGTTGAGCATTCCCCAACCCAAACGGCCGCGGCCGTCGAGCAGGGTGAGCGGGGCCACCCGGCGGCCCCGGGCCCGGTCGAGTCGGCCGGGCCCCGCCGGCGCCGGCTGGATCCCACTCACGGCGCGCCGAAAGCAGGCCGATGAACGTCACCGGGCCGGGGTTGGCCCACCCACCGGTCGCGAAGGTCGGCGTCCTGCTGACAAGGCACCCTGCGAGAGGCGCTGTCGCCGAGCGGCGGTCGAGCCGGATGGAGGAGCGAGGGGCAGACCTCTGCAGGTCGGCTTGCTTCTCCTGAACGCATGACGGGCGCCGGTCTTGCGCAGCTTGACATCCTCCATGGTCCAAGTAACGCTGCCCATCGCATCGAAAGAACGCAATGCACGCTTGTCCGTCCATCCCGGTGGTGTCCGTTCGAATCGACGGGATTAGTTGTTGTCGCCCGTGTTGTCACTCCCGGAAGGTGGTGCCCTCGGTCGGCTGATTCGGTGGACGAACGCGGGCCTCTAACCCACCTTCCCATGTCCGGGGCGGTGGGTTTTTTTGTGCGCGGCGCCCACCTCGCCGCTGTGGGGTGTCGAAGCTAACGAACGAAGCTGCGCTGAATGTAAAGGAGACCGACCATGGCCAACGAGGAAAACTATAGACCCGAAACGCTCGCCCTTCACGCGGGCTACGAGCCGGACCCGGTGACCGGATCCCGCGCGGTGCCGATCTACCAAACCACCAGCTATCAGTTCCGCGACGCCGACCACGCGGCGTCGCTGTTCGCGCTCAAGGAATTCGGCAACATCTACACCCGGATCATGAATCCGACCACCGACGCGTTCGAGAAGCGGATCGCGGCCCTCGAGGGCGGCGCGGCGGCGCTAGCCACGGCGTCCGGCCAGGCCGCGGAGACGTTGACTCTGCTCACCTTGATGAAGTCCGGCGACGAATTCATCAGCGCGTCGAGTCTGTACGGCGGGACCTACAACCTGTTCAAGGTGACCTTCCCCCGCCTCGGCATCCAGTCCAAGTTCGTGGAGATCAGCGACCTCGATGCGATCAAGGCTGCGGTCACCGACAAGACGAAGGCGATCTACGCCGAGAGCCTCGGCAACCCCCGCCTCGACGTCCCGGACTTCGAAGGCATCGCCAAGATCGCGCAAGACGCGGGCGTTCCGTTCGTCGTCGACAACACCGCGGCCTCGGCGGCGCTGGTCAACCCGCTCAAATACGGGGCGAACATCGTCGTTCACAGCGCCACCAAGTACATCGGCGGCCACGGAACGGCCATCGGAGGGGTGATCGTCGACGGCGGTACCTTCCCCTGGGATAACGGCAGATTCCCCGAGTTCACCGATCCCAACCCTGGCTACCACGGGATGAAGCTCTTCGAGAGCTTCGGCAATCTCTCTTTCATCATCAAGGCGCGAGTAGAGCTCCTGCGCGACCTCGGGCCGGCCATGAGCCCGTTCAATGCCCACCACTTCATCTTGGGCTTGGAGACTCTCCGTCTGCGGGTCCAACGTCACTCCGAAAACGCCTTGTCCGTCGCCCAATACCTCCAGAAGCACCCCAAGGTCACGTGGGTGAGCTATCCGGGCATCGAGGGGGACAAGAACCATCCCAACGCCAAGAAGTACTTCGACGGCGGGTTCGGGGGCCTCGTGACCTTCGGGGTTCAAGGTGGTTACGACGCCGGTCGGGCCCTGATCAACAACGTGAAGCTGCACTCGCTGCTGGCGAACATCGGCGACACTCGCTCGCTGATCATTCATCCGGCGTCGACGACCCACCAGCAGCTGACGCCGGAGGAGCGGGCGTCGGCGGGCGTCAACGATGAGCTCGTGCGGCTCTCGGTGGGCATCGAGCACATCGACGACATCGTTGCGGATCTCGAAGAAGCGCTGGGCCAGCTGTGATCGGGAGGCCCGGTTGACGACGTCCGTCGATCCGCCGGTGGTCTTCGATCTCCGGCTGCCCGACCTGACGTTGGATCACGGCCAGCGGGTTCGCTCGCTGGTCGTCCGGGGTTGGATGTGGGCCCCTGACGCGCGCGGGTTCGTCGAACGGCGCGGGCTATCGGTGGTCGACGCCCAACCCGCGCGGGTCGTTCGGAAGTCATCCGAGGCGTCCGTGGCCGAGGTGGTCGCCGACGTCGGAGAATGGCCAACGGTGGTGATCGTCCATGCGTTGACCGGGGATTCGATCGCGGGGGGCGACGGCGGGTGGTGGTCACCGGTCATCGGCCCCGGTCGGGCCATCGATCCCACTACCCACCGCGTCGTGTGCTTCAACAATCTCGGCTCGTGTTACGGGACGTCGGGACCCTCCGATGAAGGCTTTCCAGCCGGCCCCATCAACACCTGGGATCAGGCTCGGTGCACGCTGCGGGCGCTGGACGCTCTGGGCATCGAACGGGTGGCCCTGGTGACCGGTGGGTCGCTGGGCGGGATGGTGACCCTGTCGATCGCCGCCCTCGCACCGGATCGGGTGGCCCGCATCGCCCCCGTGGCCAGTTGTGCTGCGGCCTCCGCGTGGATCATCGGCTTTAACCACGTCCAGCGGACGGCCATCTCCTTGACCGACGACCCGGCGGGCCTGGCCCTCGCCCGCCAGATCGCAATGCTGACGTATCGAGCCGAGCCAGGCCTCGATGAGCGCCAAGGTCGACAACTTGCCCCCGACGGTGCGGATCGGCCCTATCGAATGCAGACCTACCTCGACTATCAAGGCCACAAGCTGGTCGACCGATTCGAACGAGGGACGTATCTGGCGATGATGGACGCCATGGACCACCACGATCTGTCCCGGCCTCCGCGGCGGCGGGACGCCGGCGAAACCTGGGCGTGGGACGACGGCCGTCCGGGCCTGGCCCGCATCTTGGCGAGCTGTCTGGCCATCGGCATCGATACCGACCAATTGTTCTTTGCGGCGCACTCCGCGGCCATCGCTCGCGAGCTCGAAGCTCGAGGCGTTGTCGCCGACGTTGCGACGATCCACAGTCCCCACGGCCACGACGCGTTTCTGATCGAGTGGAATCAGCTCGACGTGTTCCTTCGTCGTGCGCTCGCGCTGCCGCCCGGAGCTCAATCATGACCATACCTCGATACCTCGTCCTCAAGTTCGGCGGCTCCTCGCTCAGCTCCGCCGAGAAGCTCGCCCGCACCATCGACATCGTCCGCCGGTCCCGTGACGAACGGCGGGTGGCCGTCGTCGTCAGCGCGATGGCCGACAGCACCGACCGCCTGATCGACGCCCTCGATCGGGCGGGGGAGGGGGACTGGGAGGGCGCGTCTTCGTTCGTCGATGCCATCCAGGCCCGCGTCCTGTCCGAAGCGCAGGCCGCGTTGACGTCGCTGGGCGCCGACGGCGAAGCTCGGCTGGCCCTGGCCCAGGAGCTGACCGCGCTCTTTCGTCCTCTGCAAGATCTCCTCAAAGGCGTCCATCTGCTTCGAGAGCTGACCCCTCAGACTCGAGACATGGTCCTGTCGTTCGGAGAGCGGTCGAGCGCGACGGTGTTTGCGCACCTTCTGACTCACGCCGGAATCCCGGCTCGGTTCGTCGACAGCCGGGAGTGGACGGTGACCGATGCCGGCTTTGGCTCGGCGTTCGTCAACTGGCCGGCCACCGCGGAGCAGATTCAAACGTTGCGGTCGTCATGGGAAGACGTGGTGACCGTCCACACCGGCTTTTTGGGCCGGACCCCCGACGGCCGAACCACGACCCTCGGCCGTAACGGCTCCGACTACACCGCGAGCCTTCTCTGTCGAGGGCTCGACGCCGAGGAGATGCACATCTGGACCGGCACGTCGGGGGTGATGTCCGCCGACCCGAACATCGTGCCGGAGGCGTATCCCGTGCCTGCGCTTTCTTACATGGAGGCCCTGGAGCTCGCCAACTTCGGAACCCGCATGTTCCACCCCCGCACGATGATTCCGCTCATCGCCTCCGGCATCCCGCTGCGGATTCGAAACACGTTCGACCCCGAAGCGCCGGGGACCCTGGTCACCCGAGACGGCAGCGACTCCCCGGACAACCCGACTTGCGTCGCGTCGCTCGAGCGGCTGGCCCTGGTGGAGGTCGACGCCAAGCGAGAAGCCGGCGACCTGAAGGTCGGAGAACGGGTTCTCGGGGCGCTGGCGAGAGCGGATATCCGTGTGTGGACCGCGACCCAATCGGGTTTCGGCCAGGCGGTGGCGGTCGTGGTGCCCGAAGAGCAGCGCGACGCGGCGCGGGAGGCGGTTCGACTGGAGCTGGCCCCCGAGCTCGAGCGGGCGGAGGTCGACAGCATCGACGTTCGGCATCCGGTGACCCTGGTAACCCTCGTTGCGGAGGCGATGGGGCAGACCGTCAACGTCGCCGGACGCATGTTCCATGCTCTAGGCTTGGCGGGCATCGGGGTGTGGACCATCGCCCAAAGCGGCAGCGCTCGGTCCATCGCGTGTGCCGTCGACGCCAAGGACACCCGGGAGGCGGTGCGGACGGTCCACGCCGCGTTCAACTTCACCTACGAGACGGTGAACATCATGCTGCTCGGGGTGGGGGTCGTGGGCGGCAACCTGCTCGCCCAGGTCCGACAGCAGCAAAGCAAGTTGCGAGAGCTGATGGGCATCGAGCTGAAGGTGGTGGGGATCGCGAACAGCTCTCGCTGTGTGTTCGACGAAGACGGCATCGATCTCGAACACTGGTCGACGCTGCTCGAACAGCGGCCGCCTCACGACGGGATTCGGGAGCTCCACCCGACCCTCGATCGGCTGCGGCGGCTGGGGGCTCCGGTGCTCGTCGACTGCACCGCCGCCGACGGCATGGAGGTGGTCTATCACCAAGCCTTCGCGCGCGGCATTCACGTGGTGGCCGCGAACAAGAAGGCCCTCACCATCGATTGGAACGAGCGGCAGCGGCTGCTGGGGGCCGCGGCGACCGCGCACCGCTACTACAACTACGAGACGACGGTCGGCGCCAGCTTGCCGGTGATCGATACCCTGGTGGCCATGGTCCGAACCGGGGATCAGGTCGAGCGGGTGGAGGGCTCGCTATCGGGCACCCTCGGTTATCTCGCCAACGAGCTGATGTCCGGGGTGCCGCTGTCGGTCGCGGTTCGCGACGCCAAAACCAAGGGCTACACCGAGCCGCATCCGCGCGACGACCTGTCGGGGACCGACGCGGCGCGAAAGGCGCTGATCCTCGCACGGGAGCTCGGGGTCACGCTCGAGTTCGACGACGTGCAGGTCACCCCCCTCGTTCCGCAGGAGATCCTGGCTGAGGACGACCTGGAGGCGTTCTTCGATAGCCTCGCGAAGTACGACCCGGTGATGTCGGACGATATCGAGAGCCACAAGCAAAAGGGCGAGGTCCTGCGATACCTGGCCACCGTCGAGCCGAATGCCGCTACGCGGGCGAACGTCCTGCGGGTGGGACCGACCTGGGTGCCCGGCGACCATCCCGCGACCCGGCTTCGGGGCACGGAAGCGTTCTTGGCTTTCTTCACCGAGCGGTACCCCGTCGAACCGCTGGTCATTCAAGGGGCGGGGGCCGGGGGACCGGTGACGGCGGCCGGCGTGCTCGCCGACGTGCTGAAGATCGGTCAGTCTTTGCGGGGGCGGTAGGGCTGGCTCGCGGGGCCTGCGGTGGTGCGGGCGCCTGGGGGCTCATTCTTGTTGGTCGCGCCTGGGGGCTGATCCTTGTTGGTCGCGCCTCGGGGCGCGACGGCGCTGAACGGGATGTCGAGTCGACGGTAGCGCCGTCTTACCGTGCGGCTGGTGCCTTCGTTGAAGTGCCACCACTCATTGCGGATGCCTCGCATGCCCGCGTGACGCATCGCTCGCCGCAGGCGCCGGCGATTTCGGATTTGCGCCGGCGTCAGCTGGCCGGAAGCGAGGTAACGGGCCTCGAATCGAGGCTGGGATCGCGGTCCGAGATGGTCATAGGCGGTGCCCATGTCCAGCTCGCGTCCGTCCGCATCGGCCAGGGTCAGATCAACGGCCGCGCCGTAGCTGTGGATGGAGCCGGTCCGGCCATGGGGATTGGCAACGTACCTGGACTTCGGCGTCCCTTTCACCGCGTTCCAAAGGACGAACTGAACCGAGTGCGGCCGGTAGCAGTCCTTGAACAGCAATCGCAGGCCCGGGTGGTGCGCGTCGAGCCAGGCTTGCGCGCGCTTCATCCGCTGCGCGACCGAGGGCCGCAGCAAGCACCGCGCGGCCGGATACACCCGGCGCCCAAAGAAGTTGTCTTTGGTGGCGTAACGAATGTCTAGGCGCCACCGCGGGTCCAGCGGCGCGACATCGACCAACGGCGGGGTGGTCGCGATCAGCAGAACTAAGGCCAGCAACCCTACGCGCTCTTCTTCTTGGGGCGAAACGCTTTGATCTTTGACTCGTCGGTGGTCAGGTATGGGCCTTCGAGCAGATCGATGCAGTACGGGATCGCGGGCATCACGGCGTCCAGACACTCACGGATAGACTTAGGCTTGCCAGGGAGATTGACGATCAGCGCCTGACCTCGGATCACTGCGGTTTGCCGGGACAGGATCGCGGTCGGCACGTACCGGAGGCTGACCTGCCGCATCAGCTCCCCGAACCCGGGCATGAGCTTGTCGGCGACCGCTTCCGTGGCCTCGGGGGTCACGTCTCGGCGGGCGGGGCCGGTCCCACCCGTCGTGACGACGAGACAACAGCCCTCCTCGTCGACGAGAGACTTCAAGGTCGATTCGATGACCGGCTGTTCATCCGGGATCACCCTCGCCACCGCCGTCCAAGGGCTGGTCAGAATCTCTTCGAAGTAGGCCCGAATGGCCGGGCCGCCGAGGTCCTCGTATTCTCCGCGGCTCGCGCGATCGGAGACGGTCACCACGCCGATCCGTGCAGTGCTCATGACACGGAGCGTGGTGAAGAATCAGTCGTTTCGCAATACGAACTCGCGCAGGGCGATCAGACCGCGCGCCAAGCCGTACAGGAGCAGGACCGGTCCGAGGTGAAAAACGATGAGATGCACGGGGTCTGTCCCTCCGCATCGCATGTGGAGCGCGGACAGCCCGACCCCGGTGAGCCCCAGGGCCAAGATCCACCCTGGGTCCGGGAAGCGGCGCCAAAGGCGGCCGCTCAAAAAACCGAGGGCGAGCATGGACGCCCCGGCCACCATCGTGCAGCTCACGAAACAGTGCCAGCCGGCCCCGAGCGGGTCTTCAGGCATTGCGGCCTGGAAGTCCATGACCAGCAGCAGCGCGCCCAGGATCGCGGCCAGGATGACCGCACCCGCCGTGAGCAGCGCGCGACGGGAGACGAGGGGGATTCCTATCGTGAGGGCGGCGCCGCCGGCGCTGGAGAGAAACATGAGCACCAATGCGAAGTACCAGGTGGGGGTCCGCTCGAGCGCGTACTCTCCGGCGTGGCTGAAGAAGGTGAACCCGAGAAACGCCGAGATGATGACGATGTAGCCGGCCAGCATGATCACCCGGTCGCGACGCAACCGCCTGAGATCACGCCTGATTTGGTCGGGCGCGCTGAGATGGGTGGTCGATTCAGCCATACGGAAACTCCGCCGAGCACATGGGATACGTCACGCCGTCCGGCGCTGTTACGATCGGTCGTCCAAAATCGTGTGGGACGCCGATGACCGCAACACATACAATAGTTGAGGGTTTTAGGGGGACAAACTCGAACGATCCGCGCGCCGTGCGCGGCCTTCAGGCCTGCCGTGGCCGACCGGCGAGCGCGCGTCGTGGCCCATGGCGGCGCCCCAGCATACGGCCAGGTCCACGGTGCGGCATCTGACCTTAAAGCGCGATCTCCCGGCCCGGTCGAGGCCGCAACCGCGCGTCATGAAGGCTGACTTGCACCGCGCGGGCTTTCGACACCGGCGTACCGAAACGATGCGGACCCCGCACGTGCGCCGGCCGGCGGCGTGGTACGAGCATTATCCACCGATGGGCGGGCAGTTGGACTTGACCGAGGGCGGCGTCCTTCGGTTGGTGGTCGGAGGCGACCGAGCCGGTGTGAAGGGTTCCGGTGGGGTTTGCCGATTCTCCTGATTCCGAGGGCGCGTGACTCGGCTTTGCGCCTGGATGTGACTTGCGATGATTCCATGGATAGATCTGATGTGGCTGGTCGTCGGCTTCGTGGCCGTGACCATCGGCGCCGACGTCTTCGTCAGCGGGGCGTCAGGCATCGCTCGCCGCCTCGGGGTGTCGCCGTTGCTGGTCGGGCTGACCATCGTGGCCTTGGGCACCAGCGCTCCCGAGGTCGCGGTCAACGTGACGGCTGCGCTTAGGGGCCAGACCGACATGGCCATCGGCAATGTCCTCGGCAGCAACATCTTGAACATCCTGGGCGTGCTGGGGCTGTGCGCGGTCTTGCGGTCGATCGTCGTCGCCACCCAGCTGGTCAAGCTGGACGTGCCGGTGATGGTGGGGGCGGCGCTGCTGCTGGCGTGGTTCGCGTGGGACGGCCGGGTGTCGTCCCGAGAAGCAGCGGTATTGGTCGCGGTGCTGGTGACGTACACCGTGATCCAGATCGGTCTCGCGCTGCGGTCTCGCCGCAACCGCGCCGAAGATCCGGCCGGCGACGACGCCAGTGTGTGGACGCGGCTCGGGCAGCTCGGTCTGGGTGTCGCCCTGCTGGTCGCGGGGTCGGATCGGCTCGTGCTCGGCGCGACCGGCCTCGCCCAGTGGTGGGGTCTGAGCGAGCTGGTCGTCGGCTTGACGGTGATCGCGGTCGGGACCTCTCTCCCGGAGATCGCGACCTCCGTCGCGGCGACCTTGCGCGGTCACGGGGAGCTGGCCGTCGGCAACGTCGTCGGCTCCAACATCTACAACATCCTGGCCGTCGTTGGTCTGACCGGGATGGTGGCCGAAGGGGGCCTGCCGGTCGGCGCCGCGGCCTTGGTGTTCGACCTGCCGGTGATGGTGACCGCCTGCATCGCTTGCCTGCCGATCTTCGTCACCGACGGCCGGATCGACCGCTGGGAAGGCGGGCTGTTCGTCGCCTATTATCTGGCGTACCTGGCCTATCTGCTGCTCGCGACCCAGCAGCACGCGCTTGCTGAGCCCTTCGGATCGGTGATGCTCTACTTCGTTGGTCCCCTGACCGCGGTGACCCTGGTCGCGTGTTCCATCGGCTATTGGCGTCAGTATCGCAAGGAGGCTCGAGCGGCGCGCGAGTCTTCGCCGGCGGCCGATGACGCCGAGCATCCCGAGACCAGCCGCGGTTGACCGGGTCGGCGGAACGCCGGATCGTCGAGCGGTGAACGCCGCAAAGACCTCTCAGGACCTGATTGCTCTGTATCGCCGTCACGTCGAGATCGCCACCCGACGGGCGGCGTCGGCGCTGGAGAAGACCGGCTTCGACGCCGTCGTCCTCCACGCCGGCCGCATCCAGCACCGGTCGCCGTTCGACGACATGGACTGGCCGTTCGTTCCCGTGCCCATGTTCACCTACTACACCCCTTTACGCTGGCCGGACTCGGCGGTGGTGGTCACCAAGACCGGCGCCGTGCTGTGGGCGGTCGAGGCCTCGGGGTTTTGGGAGCGGCCGGCGGCGCCGGACTGGTCGTTAATTCGAGCGGGTCTGCAGACGAATGTCGTGCCCGGGCTGGATCGAGTGAAAGGGAGCCTGCCGCAAGGCAAGATCGCTTTCATCGGCCATGAGCGGGCGGCGGCGGCAGACCTCGGTATCGCGGCGGATGACGTGAACCCTGGGCCGTTGGTGGAGGCGCTCGAAGACGCGCGGGTCGAAAAGACGCCCTACGAGATCGAAGTCATGGCCGCGGCCAGCCGGCGGGCGGCGCGGGGTCATCGGGCGGCGGCGGAAGCGTTCATGGCCAACGAGCGCAGCGAGCTGCGCATTCACCTCGCGTATCTGAGAGCCAGCGATCAGGACGACGCCGAGACGCCGTACAAGGGCATCGTCGCCCTCGGTGAAGACGCCGCGGTCCTTCATCACAACATCTATGTCGACCGCCCGCGGGCCGGCTCGCTGCTCATCGATGCCGGGGCGCGGTACAACGGTTACGCGTCGGACATCACTCGAACCTACGTCGACGACCGCGCGGGCGATGCCGAAGCCTTTCGCGCGCTGGTCGAGGGTCTGGATCGGCTTCAGCAGGCCACGATCGAAGACATCACCATCGGTCTGAACTACGAGTCGTTACACGACGGCTGCCACCTGAAGCTGGGCGCGCTGATGGCGGAAACGGGTTTGGTCACCTGCTCGGCCGAGGCGGCGGCGGAACAGGGGATCACGCGGGCTTTCTTCCCTCACGGCCTGGGGCACTCGCTCGGGGTTCAGGTCCACGACGTGTCTTGTCGTAAACGCGAACCGAAACCCGAGAACCCGTTTCTGCGCCACACCGCGGCCATCACCGCCGGGCAGGTGTTTACCATCGAGCCCGGGCTCTACTTCATCGACGCCCTTCTCGCGGACCTGAAGGCGAAGCCGGCCGGCGATTCGGTGCGATGGTCGGCGGTCGAGACGCTCCAGCCTTTTGGCGGCATCCGCATCGAAGACAACGTCTACGTTCGGCCGGAGGGCGGAACCCGCAACTTGACCCGCGAGGCCTTTGCCGCGGCCTGACCGCTCACGTTGTTGGTTCGACCGGTCGCTTGGCGCGACGGTCGACCTGGGGCGATGTCGGTAACCTTATTGGGGACCGGTTCATCATCTCGGCACGATGGGCACGTTCGACGCCGAACTCGGCCGAGAGTGGATGGAGACCGACGGTCTGGGCGGCTTCGCGAGCGGGACGGTCTCCACCATTCGCACGCGCCGTTATCACGCGCTGCTGCTGGCCGCCGAGAACCCGCCCAGCGATCGCTGGGTCCACGTAAACGGCCTCGAGGTCTGGATCGAGGTCGGTGAAGGCCGCCATCCGTTGTCCAGCCAGCGGTACGGCGGGGGCGTGACCCATCCCGACGGCGCCCGCCGGATCGTCGAGTTCGAAGCGGTCCCCTGGCCGACGTGGCGATATCGGGTCCCAGGCCTGGAGCTGGTGCACGAGCTATTCGTGGTCCGCGGCCAGCCGACGGTGGTCGCGCGGTGGTCGGTGAAATCTGCGCCCCTGGGCGCTCGCCTCGTGGTGCGGCCGCTGATGTCCGGCCGCGACCCCCATCATCTGCAGCGGGAGACCCCCCAGTTCCCACATCGCCTGGTCGTCGATGGAGGCCGACTCACCTTCGGCCGCGAGGACGGCGTTCCGTCGGTGCACGCGGCGAGCAACGGTATCTATACCCACGCGCCTGAGTGGTACCGAAACTTCTTCTACGCCGAGGAAGCTGCGCGTGGGCTCGACGCCATCGAAGACCTCGCTTCGCCGGGCTACTTCACCTTCGACCTGGCGTCGGACGCGGCGAGCTTGATCCTGACCACCGACGGCGGTGCCCTGACCGATGCGCCTGCGACCGCCCTCGCGGACCGGCTGGCTCACCAGGAGCGCGAGCGCCGACGGGCGTTCTCGGGCCCCTTGGTGCGGGCGGCCGAGCACTACGTGGTTCGTCGGGGCGACAACCATACGGTGATCGCCGGCTACCCCTGGTTTGGCGACTGGGGCCGGGACACATTCATCGCCCTTCGGGGGCTGCGTTATCTCGATGGGGGACCCGAACTCGCGGCGTCGATCCTGCGCGAGTGGGCGACCGTGGTGTCGAAAGGCATGTTGCCCAATCGCTTTCCGGATCGTGGAGATCAGCCGGAGTACAATTCGGTCGATGCGTCCTTGTGGTACGTGCTCGCGGTTCGCGATCATCTCGATGGTCCGGTGGCCGTATCGCCTGCGGTGCGCGCCGCGCTGCTCGATGCGGTGACCAAGATTCTCGATGGCTACGCGGGCGGGACCCGCTACGGGATCCGGGCGGACGATCAGGGGCTGCTGTGCGCGGGCGTGCAGGGCGTGCAGCTCACGTGGATGGACGCGAAGGTCGGCGACTGGGTCGTGACGCCGAGGATCGGAAAGCCGGTCGAGATTCAGGCGCTGTGGCTGAACGCGCTCGACTTCGGGCGCCGGACCCACGATCGGTTCGAAGATCGATTCCAGCGAGGAACCCGGTCGTTCTTTGACCGATTTTACGACCCCGGCCTCGGCTACCTGCGGGACGTCGTCGACGTCGAACATCATCATGGACGTCATGACGGCCGGCTACGGCCCAACCAGGTGTTCGCGCTGGGGGCTCTTTCGCGCTCGCTGGTCGAGCAAGACCTCGCCCGCGCGATCATGACCCGGTTGGAGGACACACTGTGGACTCCGATGGGGCCAAGGAGCCTCGCGCCGCACGAGCCGTGCTTTATTCCGCGATACGAAGGCGGGGTTCGACAGCGCGATGGCGCTTATCATCAAGGTACCGTATGGCCGTGGCTGACCGGTCCCTTCGTCGACGCGTGGGTCTGGTCCCACGGAGGAACGGAGGCCGTACAGCGAGAGGCTCGGCGACGGTTCCTCGACCCGTTACTTGCGGACCATCTCGGCGACGCTGGCGTGGGGCACGTCAGCGAGATCGCCGACGCCGTCGCGCCGCATACCCCCCGTGGCGCCCCGTTTCAAGCATGGTCGATGACCGAGCTGTTCAGGCTCGACCGCACCCTCGCCCGCTAAGGAGAATCAATGAAGCGAATCCAGCATCTGGCGGTGGTGGCCGTCTTCCTTCTGCCCGCGTGTGTGAGCGCGCCCGCGGCCTCGTCTCGCCCCGCTTCGTCTCGCCCCGCCTCGTCGACGGTAGACGCGAAACAATCCCCTTCGCAAGCAGCGAGGGTCGTGGGTTTCGGGTACACGGTTCGCGATCTCGACGCATCGACCCGTTTCTTCGTCGAGGCGGTGGGCGCGGTGGAACGAGGCCGTAGATCGACGACCGGTGTCGAGCTCGACGCGCTGACTGGCCTCGAGGGCACGAGCGCGCGGGCGGCGATGCTGCAGATCGGCGAGGAGCGGGTGACCCTCATCGCGTTCGCGGCGCCGGGTCGACGTGGGCCGGATGATGCGGTGAGCAATGACCTCGACTTTCAACACCTCGCGCTGGTCACTAGCGACATCGATGCCGCGTACAAAAGAGTTGACGCGGCGGGAGGACGGGCGGTTTCCCAAGGGGGTCCACAGCGGATTCCGGACTCGAACGCGGCCGCGGCGGGCATCCGCGCGTTTTATTTTCGGGATCGAGGCGCCCACCCTCTCGAGCTGATCTGGTTTCCCGCGGACAAGGGGCCGGATCGGTGGCACCGCGACGGCCCGCTGGTCCTGGGCATCGACCACAGCGCGATCGCGGTGTCGTCGACCGAAGCGAGCCTCGGGTTCTATCGGGACCTGCTCGGCCTGAAGATCGCGGGCGAAAGCTTCAACGAGGGGATCGAGCAGGAGCGACTGAGCGGCGTGGCGGGAGCGCGGGTTCGCATCACCGGCCTGCGGGGCCCGTCCGGCCCTGGCGTCGAGTTTCTGGAGTACGTGTCGCCGGGTCCAGGTCGTCGACGTCCCGACGAATCGACGCCGCGAGACGACATCCACTGGGAAACGCACATTCTCGTCGCCGACCTCGAGTCGGTGCTGCGTCGACTGACCGCGGCCGGCGTGTGGATGATCTCTGACCGAATCGCCGACTGTGAACTATGCGTGGTCGGCTCCCGCGCGGTCCTGGTTCGCGATCCCGACGGTCACGCGGTTCGACTGGAACAACGATGATCCCCACGACAGCTGAACACAGGAGCGTACGATGAACCCGGAACAGAAGCGGCTTTTCGAAGATAAGGCCGGCGAAAAGCCATGGAAAAAGTGGGGCCCCTACGTGAGCGAGCGTCAGTGGGGCACGGTACGTGAAGACTACAGTCCCAACGGTACGGCGTGGGATTACTTTCCCCACGACGTGGCGCGAAGCCGCGCGTACCGATGGGGTGAAGACGGCATCGCCGGAATTACCGACCACAGCCAGTTTCTCAACGTGACCGTCGCCCTGTGGAACGGGAGCGACCCGATTCTAAAGGAGCGGCTGTTCGGGCTGACGAACAGCGAAGGGAATCACGGGGAAGACGTCAAGGAGCTGTACTACTATCTCGACGCGACACCGACCCACAGCTATCTGAAGATGCTGTACAAGTATCCGCAGCGAGCGTTCCCTTACGCGGATCTCGTGCATACCAACGGGCGGCGGAGCCTTCACGAGCCGGAGTACGAGCTCCTCGATACCGGCGTGTTCGACAACGACCGCTACTTCGACGTCTTCGTGGAGTACGCGCGCAACGACGTCGAAGACTGGCTGATGCGGATAACGGTGCACAATCGAGGTCCGGACGAATCGCCGATATGGATCATCCCGCAGGCTGCCTTTCGCAATACGTGGAGTTGGGGGCGCGAGGACCGGGTGCCCCAGATCCGGGCCCTGGGCGACCGTACATTGGTCGCTCACCACGACGATCTCGGGACTTTCGAGTTCTACGCTCGTGGCGAGGCCCAGGCATTGCTGACCGGCAACGACACCAACCCCGAGCGGGCCTTCGGTGCCAAGAAGCAGGCCGGTTACTTCAAAGATGCTTTTCATCGGTACCTGGTCGACGGGGAATCGTCGGCGGTGAACCCGGCCCAGACGGGAACCAAAGCGGGCCTGGTTCACGCCCTTCGCATCCCCGGCGGTGGCCAGCAGACCGTGAGTTTGCGGTGGGTACGAGGGCAGAACGTGACTCCGTTCGGCGACTTCGACGCGGTGTTCGAGCGACGGCGGGCGGAGGCCGACGAGTTTTACGCTGAGGTTCAAAAGGGCATCGACGATGCCGAGGCGCGATTGATTCAACGCCAGGCGTTTGCGGGTATGATCTGGAGCAAACAGGTCTTCTGCTTCGACGTCGAGCAGTGGATCGATGGGGATCCCGGTCAACCCGCGCCCCCGCGAGAGCGGATCGTCGGCCGCAACAACGAATGGCGTCACCTCAATAACCACGACGTCATCTCGATGCCCGACAAGTGGGAGTACCCGTGGTACGCGGCGTGGGACCTCGCCTTTCACTGCATTCCGCTCGCGATGATCGACGCGGAGTTCGCCAAGTCGCAACTCGTACTGCTGACCCGCGAATGGTACATGCACCCCAACGGACAACTGCCGGCGTACGAGTGGGCCTTTTCAGACGTCAACCCTCCGGTTCACGCATGGGCGGCGTGGCGGGTGTTCCAGCTCGACGCGGAACAGACGGGAAGCAAAGACGTCGCCTTTCTCGAGTGTGTGTTTCACAAGCTGATGCTCAACTTCACGTGGTGGGTGAATCGAAAGGACGCCGACGGACGGAACATATTCCAAGGAGGATTCCTCGGCCTCGACAACATCGGGGTGTTCGACCGCTCGGCGCCGTTGCCCACCGGCGGGTACATCAATCAGGCCGACGGGACGAGCTGGATGGCGATGTACAGCCTGAACCTCATGCGCATCGCGCTGGAGCTGGCGACCCACAACTTCGTTTACGAAGACATCGCGACCAAGTTCTTCGAGCATTTCCTACATATCGCGGAGGCGATGACCAACATGGGTGGACAGGGGCTCGGTCTTTGGGACGACGACGACAAGTTCTATTACGATGTGCTCCAGCTCCCCGACGGGGAGCGCGTTCCTCTCAAGGTGCGGTCCATGGTGGGACTGATTCCTCTGTTCGCGGTCGAGTGCCTCGACAGCGAGCTCATCGACCGGCTCCCGGGCTTCAAACAACGACTGGACTGGGTGCTGACCAACAAGCCGAAGCTCGCGCAGCTCGTGTCGCGCTGGAACGAGCCGGGGGCGGGTGAGCAGCACCTGCTGTCGCTGCTGCGGGGACACCGGATGAAGCGCTTGCTGAAGCGGATGCTCGACCCCGAGGAGTTCCTGTCCGACTACGGCATTCGGGCCCTGTCCAAAGTTCACGAGCGGGCGCCGTACGTTTTCCGTAAGAACGGCTTCGACGAGGCCGTTCACTACGTTCCCGCCGAATCGCGAACCGGGCTCTTCGGTGGCAACTCGAACTGGCGAGGTCCGATTTGGTTC
Organism: Myxococcota bacterium; assembly: GCA_028289325.1. Taxonomy (GTDB): domain Bacteria; phylum Myxococcota; class Kuafuiibacteriia; order Kuafuiibacteriales; family Kuafuiibacteriaceae; genus JANQQN01. Next base: position 23,988 of record JANQQN010000568.1, read on the forward strand.
CCGGTCAATTATCTACTCGTCGAGTCGCTATGCCGGTTTCATCAGTACTACGGCGACGACTTCAAGCTGGAGTACCCCACGGGGTCCGGTCAGATGTTGACGCTAAAGGAGATCGCGGTTCGGGTTGGGGACCGGCTGATCGACATCTTCCGGGCCGACGCTGACGGGCGGCGACCGGCGCTCGCCAACCATGAGAAGTTGATGACCGATCCGCACTTCAAGGACTATGTGTTGTTCCATGAGTACTTTCACGGCGACACAGGGCGCGGGGTGGGCGCGGCCCACCAGACCGGCTGGACCGGGCTCGTCGCCGCGCTGATCGCAGGTGTTTAGGAGAAGCTATGACAAGCAAGAAGCTAGAGGGTCAGGTGGCCCTAGTGACCGGAGCGAACTCCGGCATCGGCAAAGGTATCGCGTTGGCCATGGGCGCCGAGGGCGCCAAGGTCGTGGTGAATTTCTACTCGAATCCCGACGCGGCCGCCGAGGTGGTGGCCACGATCAAGGCTTCCGGCAGTGACGCCATCGCCCACCGCACCGACGTGTCGAAAGAAGACCAGGTTCAAGGCATGTTCAAAGCCGCTGTCGACGCGTTCGGCACCGTCGACATTCTGGTCAACAATGCTGGCCTGCAACAAGACGCAGCGTTCGACGAGCTGACCCTCGAACAGTGGAATCGGGTTATCAACGTCAACCTCACCGGCAACTTCTTGTGCGCGCGCGAGGCGGTCAGGGAATTCAAGCGCCGGGGGATGCGTCCGGTGTCGAAAGCCCTGGGCAAGATCATTTGCATCTCTTCGGTGCACGAGGTCATCCCATGGGCCGGCCACGTGAACTACGCGGCGTCGAAGGGCGGAGTGATGCTGATGATGAAGAGCATCGCACAAGAGCTGGGACCGCTGAAGATTCGAGTCAATAGCATCGCCCCGGGCGCTATCCGCACGCCGATCAACACCGAGGCGTGGGAGACCCCCGAGGCGCTCGAGAAGCTGCTCAAGCTCGTGCCCCTCAAGCGCATCGGCGAGGCCGAAGACATCGGCAAAGCGGCGGTGTGGTTGGCGTCGGACGAAGCCGACTACGTGCACGGGACGTCGATGTTCGTCGACGGCGGAATGGCGCTCTACCCGGGGTTCGTGGATAACGGCTGACGCGCGGGTGGTCGGTTCCCTTCGCACTCGCGTCTTGATGCCGTCGCTGGCCGCCGTGTACGTCGGGATTCCGTGTGGCGGTCGTTGGCGGGCGAAGGCTGATCCAGGCATCAATGCGGAGGCTCGTACCCGCATCCAAAGCGTGAAGCCCGCGATCGATTGACGCAGGCGAAGGCGATGCGGGTGCCGGCCGTCCCGCAGAGCTCGCGGTGGGTTGCAGTGCGCAGCCGGTCTTCGGTTCGGCCGTATCCGCCGTCCGATCGTCCATGGGGCCGACGTGGATGCCGCTGGTCATTGAATGGGTTCTGGGCTATGTCCGCCCGTGTCTTCTTCAGCTCGGGTCCGCCGAGCTGTCGCAGGACGGTCCAGATCACCATGTTAAGTTCCAAAGAGAATGAGTCTAGTGAGCCTACGGCGGGGCCAGCAACAGCGCTACCTAACGCACTCGACAAGTATCGGTTCGACGAATACAGATTCTTCGCGTCGAGCACGCAGCATCTATCCGAACGCCGGCAAGCCGCCACGCGTACGTACCTGACGGTTAATACTGCGATCTTCGGCGCCATGGCGTTCTTCATCCAGTACGCCGAATTCAAGGGCTGGCAGCTGGTCGCGATAGGCTACCCGATGTTCGTCATCGGACTAGGAGCGTGCTGGACTTGGGAGCGGATCATCGCGCGATACAAGCAGCTGATTAGCTGGCGGTACGACCAGCTCATGGAAATGGAGCGGCGGATGCCCCAGTGCCATCAGATGTACCTCAAGGAGTACAAACGCTTCTTCGAGCCGCGGCCATCCGAACCGTCGTTCGGCTTCTCCGTTCTCGAGGTCAATCTACCGTGGCTGTTTGCTGGTCTATATTTGATCTATGCGCTGATTCTCTTGAGTATCGTCGTCTTACCGTAACGCATCAGAGTCGGGAAGCGATGATGTCCCCAACCCGAAGGGCATTGGCGATGATCGTTAACGTGGGGTTCACCGCCGCGCTCGAGACGAAGAAGCTCCCGTCGACGACGTAGAGGTTTTCGACTTCGTGGGCTTTGCAGCTCGAATCGAGGACCGACGTCGCGGGATCGTCGCCGAAGCGGCACGTGCCGACCTGGTGGCCGAGGCTCTGCACCGGCATCTTGGTGCAGAAGAAGCCCTCGCCGTCGTCGTGGACGTGGTCTTCGGTGCCATGGGGGTTGAAGTATCGGCCCGACGGCGCGACGTGGCAGTCCTTGCCCAATTGCTCGAGGACGCCGGACCAGCGTTTGACGAGCTCGGCGAAGGCGCGGGTGTTGGTTTCGGTGTAGTCGATGACGATGCGGTCGCCCTCGACCTGGACTCGATTCGTGGGGCGAGGGAGGTCTTCGGTCGTCAGCCACCAATCGACGGCGTTGTCGGCGACCTGTTGGATGGACAGCGGGTGATAGCGGGCTTCTTGTCCCCGCAGCGCATCAACCGTCGTTCGCCCCATCAACTGCACGTTGCCCATCGGATACGGGAAGTTGTCAGTCCCGAAGTAGAAGTCGTTGACGGCGAGGGTCTTTTGAAACGCGGTGGGATTCGCGATGTCTTTGGAGACCCCGAGCATCGAGCCGAGGACGTGCTTCATGAGGTTGCGGCCCACCTGATCGGACCCGTTGGCGAGACCCTTCGGGTGCTTGTCGGCGGCGGATCGCAGAAGCAGGGCCGCGGAGTTGACCGCCCCGCAGGAAACGACGACCACCCGGCCCCGAAACTCGCGGGTCGCGCCGCTGGCGTCGGTAGCCATCACCGTCTCCACCCGCGAACCGGACGCATCGGTCAGCAACCGCTCGACCTTCATCTCCGTCAGCAGAGTCACGTTGTCGCGATCCATCACTGGGCGAACCGCGACCACCTCGGCGTCGGACTTGGCGTGGACCAAGCACGGGAATCCGTCGCACGTATTGCAGCGAATGCACCGAGAGCGGATCGGATCCGCCTCGTCGATCTGAATCCCCATCGGCGATGCAAAGGGGCGGAGGCCGAGGGCCTTCAGGCGGTCGAAGACGTCTTGGATACGCGGCTCATGGCTGATCGGGGGTTGGGGATAGGGCGCCGACCGCGGGGGAGCGGTCGGGTCGCCGTGGTCGCGGCCGTGGACCTGATACAGAGCCTCGGCCTGAACATAGTACGGCTCGAGGTCCGCGTAGCGCAGCGGCCAGGCCGGCGAGGTCCCGTCGATGTGTTCGACGGCTTCGAAGTCCTGTTCGCGCAGCCGAAACAGCGCCGCGCCGTAGACCTTGGTGTTGCCGCCGACGTGGTAGACGAATCCAGGACGCAGTGGCTTGCCGTCCGGGTCGTACATGACCTCCTTCGAGTAGTAGTCGAAGGATCCGTCGAAGGTCCAATTGCGCTTGGAGCGAGGAAGGAACGGGCCCCGCTCCAGGACGAGGATGCGTTGGCCGGAGGGCGCGAGGCGATGCAGCAGGGTGCCGCCGCCGGCCCCGCTACCGATGATGATGACGTCGTAGAGCTCGCTCATGACTCGCCTCCACTACCCCCGTCCGGTGATCGGGATGGCCGCATGGTTGATCCCCGACGCCAACGGCGACGCCAAGAAGCAGATGACGTTCGCGACCTGTTCGGGGGTCACCCACGTGCTCGTGTCCGCGTCAGGCTGGTGGGCGCGGTTCTGTGGGGTGTCGATAATCCCGGGAAGGACGGAGTTCGCGGTGATGCCGTAACCCTTGAGCTCGTGAGAGATGCTCTCGGTGAGCCGCATGAGGCCGGACTTCGATGCGCTGTACGCGGACAGGTTCGGCTCCCCTCGCAGGCCCGCGGCGGCGCCGATGGTGATGATGCGCCCCCCGCCGCCGTCGATCATCATCGGCGCGACGGCGCGCGCGGTGAGCAGCGCTGACTTGACGTTGAGACGAAAGAGGAAGTCCCAGGCCTCGAGGTCCAGCGCGTCGAAGCGCTCTCCCCCGCGAAAAGATCCCACGGTGTTGACGAGGACGTCGACGCGGCCCCACTTTGCGCGGACCTCGTCGGCCATGCGGGCCACCGACTCGGTGTCCGTGACATCTACGCCCGTCACATACAGGGCCCGCTCTCCGGGGTCGGAGTGCACGGCCCGGAGCTTGTCCTCCCGCCGCTCGACCAGCGCTACCTTGGCGCCGGCGGCCAGCAAACGTCGGGCGGTGGCCGCACCCACGTTGCCGGCAGCTCCGGTGACGATCGATATGCAGTCTTCTAGTTGGAACATGGTGTCTCCCCTTCGCCCCTCGACCGGACGATACGGCTGATGTGATCAGGATGCGGCCGGTCGTCGACGGGTTACCGAGACGACCCTGGCCAGCCATACCGGTTCATACGGTCCTCGGGGGAGGACCCGTATGAACCATTAATGTACCGGAGGCCGAGCAGGCGCGGCGCACGGGGATGGCGTCAGTCGCCGAATTGGTAGGTGAAGCCCATCTGGAAGTGGAACGGCTTGCCGGGGCGGGCGCCGAACGGGCGCCGGGAAGCGATGTATTCTTGGTTCAGTAGGTTATCGACCCGCAGATAGAGGCGACTCGACTCGAATAGCTCGGCGTGAAGGGTGGCGTCGACGATGTGCTGGACGTCGGTGAGCTCCGCGTTCGGGACATCGCCCTGCGATGCCTCGTTCCGCATTCGGTCGACGAAGGTATAGGCCACGAGGAGCCCGACGGGAACCGAGAAGACCGCGACGTCGGCGCCGACGGATACGTTCGCCTGATGAATGGGGAGATACGGGAGCCGGTCGTCGACGTCGACCTCTTCGAACTGCGGGCTCCCGGACGTGAATGAGGATTGAAAACGGGCGTCGGTCAACGTGTAGGCCACATTCAGACGCATCAAGACGGGGCCAAGCCGCTGCTGATGGTCGATCGACGCTTCGAGGCCGACGACGGACACGTCCCCCGCGTTGAACTGCCGGCCGAGGTCTTCATCGGCGCACGCTTGGGAGAAGGTGCAGGTCAGCAGAAGGTTCGTGTAGTCGCTCACGAACCCGATGAGCTCCACTCGAGAGCGACCGAGCTGCAGTCGGACGCCAGCCTCATAGTTCCAGCTGAGCTCGGGTTCGATTTCTTCCTCCTGCCCGGGCGCGACGGGGCTGAAACCTCGATGGACCCCAGCCAGGACGCCCAACCAGTCCATGAGCTGATAATATGCGCCAAAGCCGGGCACGAAGATGACGTCGTCCGAGGTCTGCAGTCCGGTCGGCATTCCCTGCGCCGCTGCGAGGAGGTCTTCGCTCTGGGTGGAGATGATCTCCACTCGCGCGCCGGGGGTCAGGACCAGGTCCTCGAAGATCGTCATCTCGTCCAGCAGGAACAGGGAGACGGCCAGCGCGCTCTCGTTGTCGGAGCGGGTGGGTGCGATGTCGGCCACTCGTTCTACCATCCCCGGCTGGCCGTCGGTGACCACCATCGCGTACGGCGCCTCATCGTGGCGGCGTCGAATCTCGTCGTAGTGCAGGCGGGCTCCCATCTGGAGCGTGTTGACCAGCGGATAGCTTCCGAACTTCGCCTCTGCGATGAGCTGTACGCCCTGGCTAACGAAGGTTCGATCGTTGGTGCCGATGCCCAGCAGCCGAGGCGCGTCGTTGTCGATGTCCCCGCTGGGGGCTTCGCCTCGTGCGATCTGCAGGAGAAGCTCCTCGATGCCGCCCGTAGGATTCTGAAGAACGTCGTTGACACTGAACTGGTTCGAAGCGGTCAGGTTTCGAAAGCGATTGAGTTTGAGCCAAGCGCGGGTGAAGTCGTGGCGGTACGCCACCAGCTTCATGCGAAAGTCCTCGTCGACGACCATGGTGTAGCTCGCCTGAAGTTGGGTCCGTTGCCATTCCATGCGCGCCAGTTGACTAGCCCGATAGCGACGAAACGGATTGTCGTCGAAGTCCTCGTCAGTGAGGCCGAGGTACGTCTCGTTGGATCCTTCGTCGGAGTACCCGAGCTTCACATCGAATCGATGGTAAACGCGGCTCCCGGTGTCGGAATTGAGCCGAGCTTTGACCATGAACTCGTTTCGCGTGAACCCGGTATCCGCCGCCTCGTCGGCGTCGATCTCTTTGAAGCCGGTGGAGGTCAACCGAACCCCCTCGATCAGGAATCCGAAGTTCTCACCGCCCCAGCCGTAGCGGCCGTGGAGTTTGCCGTAGCCGAACTGACCCACGGCCACGTCGGCGACCGCGCCGTGGCCGGTAGGGATCGGCGCGGTTCGATAGTTGATCGCACCGCCGACGGTGTATGGCCCGTACTGGATGGCGGCTGGTCCTTTGAAGATATCGATCCCGTCCATCCGGGTGGTGAGCGGAGTGTAGTAGGCCGCTGGCGCCGCGTAGGGGGCAGGGCCGAGCAAGATGTCGTCCTCCATCAGCACTACCCGGCTCGAACGGTCAGAGTTCGCGCCTCGTAGGCCGATGTTGGGGCGAAGGCCGAAGCCGTCCTCGTCGCGAACGTAGACCCCTGGCACCTTGGTCAGCACCCGCAGGATGTCGTCGTACTCGAAGTCCGACAACGCTTTGGCGTCCAACCGGTGCGCGGAGCCGGCGATTCGACCGCTGTTGATCGGTCGACCGAGGACAACGATGTTTTCCGGGAGCGTGAGCTGAAGGTCGGGCGTCGAGGTGGCGGTTTCGACGTCGGTTGGAGACTGGGCGGCGGCAGGGGTGGTCACCGAGGTCGCCGCGATGAGGGCGCCGAACGTTTGCCCGGCGAGGCGATGGATTGCTTTCATCGTGTAGATAGTTTCGTCAGCTGAATGGGGGGCTCGTTGGGCATGGGCAGGATCCACTCCGCGGGCCGCCAATCGATGTTGATGCCGGTGAGGTCGACGTCGGGATCGATCAGTCTCGCCGGTTTGCGTCCGTTGAGCGAGACCCAGGCGTCGACGCGCACGGCCACGTCGCCGAATCCGCGTCGCTGGAAATCACCGGCGATGTGTTTGCCCAGCTGGACGATGAGGTCGGGTTGCCCGGACATGTCGCTGTACTGCCGCCAGGTCAGGTAGTCGAGCGGCGTGACCTCGTAGGTGCGCCCCGTCGATCGCACGGTGACCCGATAGGTGATCGAGCCGTTCTTCTCGCGCACCATGACCTTCCATGCGTAGCGCATGCCCTGCTCGTCCCACAGCACATTACCGGGGTACAGGTAGTGCCGAAGCGGGAACAGAAGCTGAAAGACCAGATACGTGGCCAAGACCGTGGCCCCGAGTCGACGCCGCGGCGTCCACACCGCTTCGGCCGGGGGGATGGCTTCGGTGCTCGGCGGGATCCGACTTTTGATCCCCGGTAGCCATCGCAGCGCCCGCCGGGGCCAATCGGGGTCGAAGAACAGCGTCGTGGCCACGGTCATCATCACCGGGAACATGCCGATCTCGAAGAATACGGCGGTCATGCCGTGGAAGATCAAGACCACGACGTACGCGTAGGCGCGGGTCGGGCGATTGATCAGGAACATCCAGATCGTGAGGTCGTAGAGAAAGCCGACCCAGGACAGCGCGTAGGCGACCCAAAGCTCACCGAGCAGCGGCCCGATGATCGGCGTTTCGGTTCGTGCGCGCATCCACAGGTTCATGGGCTGTGCGTACAGCAGCCAGTCGGGCTGGGCTTTGGCGAGCGCCGCGTACAGGTAGACCACCGCGATCTGGAAGCACAGCACATAGGTCATCCACGCCGGTAAGTGAGATCTGGCGACCTTGCTGGGCCACCATCGGGCGTCGAGAGACCAGCCGGCGTTCAAGGGCAGGAACGCCATGATGCCGCTCAAGAGCACGACGAGGTAGTAATGGTTGAGGTACAGCGTGACGTCTAGCAGCTGCAGGTAGGTGAACCCGAGGAGGAAGACGACGATCGCCAGTCGATACCACAGCCCCAGCGCGACGCAGATCGCGGCGACGGCGGTCACCAAGAAGTGGGCATACAGCGCCGGTGGGTCCCAAACCACCGTCCACGGGGCGGCTTCGTACTTGAAGAAGAACGTCGGCTCGACCAAGACGAGCTCGATCCAACCGTGGGCCGCGAACCGAATCAGGCTGTAGGCCATCATGGCCCCGAACATGATCCGGAACGCGGCGAGGGCTGCGAAGTCGCGAGGCGCAAAGAGCGCCTGGGCAAGGCGCGCCCATCTCGGGGGGGTCGAATGGGCGGAGTCGGTCATGGGTCAGTCGTTGTCCGCTGCCCCCTCATTGGGGACACGAAGAGCGAGGACGCTGACGAACTGGCTCTTGAGGATGTCGGTCAGGCCCTTGACCGCGTCGTGCAGATCGCGCGGCGGCACGGTGATGACGACGTCGCCCACCGGCTCGACGTTGAGCGGCGCTCGGCTGACGGCGGTGTTCATGGCCGCCTGCATATCGTCCGCGAGCTGAGTCGCCCCCGAGGCCCTCAATAGACCGTCGAAACCGAATCGCCGATCGCCAGCGGCATCCGGTCCGCCCAGATAGATGTCGCGAAACGCAGTGAGGTTGGCGCCGATCGCGGGAAGAGAGAGGCCCGCGAACTGAGACTCCAGCGCCTCGGGGCAGGTGTCGCGGGAGCAATCAGGAGAGATGCCCAGAGGGACGGCGAGCTTACGATCCTTGACGGTCTTTTCGATGTAGAATATCGAAGCGAACAGAGCGTCGAGTCCAGCCTGCGAAGTTCGATACGCGCTGCTGCCGGCCCCCGCGGTTCGGAGCTGGTCGGCGAAGCCCGAGGTCCACGCCGCTACCAGCTGATCCGCGTTGCCGTCGATCCCCGTCGCGACCCGCACGGCATAGTCCGCACGACGCTGGGTGATCTCTTGCTCCGACAGCGCAGCCCAGGTTCCTTCGGCGTTGATCTTGGCGGGCGCCGCGCAGCTGTTCGCAAAGCTATCGTAGCCGAGGAGGTACTCGAGCGCGTCGAAGCCGTAAACATCGACAGAGAAGACGTCGAAGAAGTTGTCTTCGGCGTAGTCTTGCTCGACGAGACGGGTGTCGATCTGACAAGGAATCGCGCCCGCGTCGGGCCATGAATAGACCTGGTCTCGGAGGTTCTGACCGTTGTCGAACTTGCTGGCGGAGCCATAGGGACCGACCTGAAGAACCTCGGCGTACTGCATCCTAAGATACGCGGTCTCGAACGCCTGCAGCGCCGCGTCTCGGGCCGTCGCCTCGTCGGCGGTGCCGACGGCATCGGCGTACGCCTGCGCGGCGGAGACCAGATCGCCGGTAGCCAAAGCCAGACGCTGGTACGCAGGCAAGATGACCTCGTCGGTCACCGACACCAACAGCGATTGGCGTTCGGCGGCGTTCTCCGCCGGTGGTTCACTGTCGCTGCCGCACGCCGCGAGGACGGTCGCGGCGGCGACGACGGTCATGTTCGAGATACGCGCAATCATAGAATGAGTCTCCGATTCCGGCCTACCAGCCGTTCGTTCCGTCGGTGTCGCCCAGGTTTGCGGCGTCGAATTGGTAGACTTGGCCGAGTAAAGCGCGAGCCATCAGAAGGTCGCTGCGGTAGTCGTCTTGCTCCGTTTGCGGAGCCGTAGGCAGCACCGGCCGGTCATCGATCCAGGCGTGAAGGTCCGCGAGGTCCGTGGCCCCGAGCGGGCTGTGGTTGACGTTGAACTGCAGAGCAAGAGCGAAGCCCTTGAGCTCCGACCAATGCTTGGCATGGTCGAGGAAGTCGTAATCGGGGGTGCCAAAGTCACCCATGTCTTGCAGGACTTCGTTGATGTAATGGACCGCGGTCGCGGCGACCGCGCGCTCCCACGCGCCCACCGCGGCGTCGCGATAGCCGCGCAGGGTGGTGAGCTCGGCGTTGGTGAGATCCGCGCCCGCATTGACGATCAACGTGCGACCGGCCAGGAACGCGTCGAACGCGGTCTGGGTGTAGTCGGTGGTGGCGCTCGATGCCGATCCGCGGTCACGCTTGGCCGCGTTGACCGAGTGGCCGAAGTTGTACTCGCTGAGGAAATCGATTTCGCCGTCGCCGTTGGCATCGTTGGCGGTCTGCCAGTCGGCGCGCCCGCCGGCGCCCGCGATTTCGTCATCGGTGAAGTCGGCGTAGTGGCGGGCGGCGCCAAAGTATCCGAAGCCTTCGTCCCATACGTGCTCCAGAGCGGTGTACGGGGCTTCGGCTCCGTCGCTGCTGGTGACCGGACCGTCGTTGTCGCTCAGCAGACCTTTGCCCTCGACGTCGTCATCGAGGTAGTCGTCCGTACCTTGCGAAATGGCGATCGCGCCGCTGAGGTACTTCTGAATCAGCTGCTGGTAGTCGACGCCTTCCGCGGTGACGAAGGTGGCTTGAATCTCCACCCCGTCCGGGTCGGTGGGGCGATTTCCCGTGACCCGGGCGACGATCAGGTCCGCCAGCCCGTCGAACATATCGAGCAGCGCCTCCTCGGGGGTCATCGTTCCTCCGCCGTACCCGACGACGTTGCCGGTGAAGTCCGCGTCGAACTCCGGAAACTTCTCTTTCAACGAGACCAGGCTCCCGCCGAGGTCGCCCCATGTCGTCTGGCTCGCGGGTAAGCTGCCCGGGGGGCTGATGGGGATCGAATCGGCATCGGTGCCCGCGTTCTTGAAGTCGTGGAAGAACACGAGCGCATCGACGACCTCACTCTTTACGCCGGTGGGAAACGACGTATCGCTGAGGCCCCCGATGTATGACTTGAGTCCTTCGATGAGCAGGTGTCGTTTGACCTGCCCGCTGTAGGCGACACTGGTCGTCGTGTCGTCGAATCGGCTGTCGAATTGGTAGGTCAGCGGCTGGGAGATGGTGCCAGAACCGGCATCGTCGTCGTCATCGCCACAGGCGACCGTGGCCAGCGACGGGAGCAAGACGGCAAGAGCAGCGTATGGGAACGGGTTCAGCTTCATAGATGGGCTCGTGGCCGGGGACTCTCGTACCTGCTAATGACAATGAAAGCTATTCTCAAAAAAGCGTCATTCTCGTCCGGAATGTCCTTGGGCCACCCTCCGCGGGGAACGTGAACGCAACTGATTCTGCAAGTCAATCGCAGTACATCGGGAAAACACACGTGAAACAGGGGGCGGCGACCGGAATTAACTGAGTAGGCGGGCGCCCCGCGAACCCGATGGACCTCAGCCTGGTGACACCGGCGCTCCGGTCGGAACGGAGACGGGCGATCGGAGCGCGTTCGCGGGACCCCACTCCACGTACGAAGGTCATCGGGCCATGGTTACGTTCCCGCCAGCCGAGGATCGGTCCCTGTCGAGGCGTCGGCGTCGACAATGGGCGACCTCGAGCGTCCACAGGGGTGACCAAAAAGGCCTTTCATGGTCGGTTTAGGACATGGACGGCATGTCCGCATGGGCCAGCATTACGCTGATCGCTGGCGCGGTCGTGGTGGCGGTCGGCGCGCCCTTGCTTGGCCGCTGGCAAAACCATGGTCGGCGGATGGGCGGTCCGATATCGCGACCTAAGCTTCTGTGGCTCAGCATCACCGGGTACGGCTGGTTTATCGCCGCGCCCACCGTAGCAGCGGCGAAGGTCGCGCCGCCGGTGATCACCTACTTCTTATGGGGCTTCGTCGCGATGAGCGCCGCGCGCGCCCTGGCCCAACCGATCTTGCTCGGCCGCCCCCATCACTGGTGGCCCACTCTCGGCATCGTGCACGGGGTGCTCGGTCTCATCTGGACGGGCATCGGTGTCACCCTGTTCGCGCCGGGGCCCACCGCCAGCGCGTCGTGGTCGTGGGCATTCCTGCTGTGGATAGCGGCGACCTGCGCGCTCGAATCGTATTTTGCTCTTCAGCTGTACGCCGTGCTTCGTCGTAGGTCGACGAGCGCCGCCAGCGCCTGGTTCGGGGCGGATGGCGACCCCCGGTTCGGCCGGCTCAACCGCGTCACCGCGGCCGCCAACGTCCCTGCGATGCTGTTCTTGGCCGTCTGCCTCGTCGGCCTGTGGCGCTCATGACCGGTACGCAGCCGGACCGGTGACCAACAGGGCAACGAGCTGCGCCTGCTTGTGGGTGGACGTCTTGATCATCGCCTGCTTGAGCTGACTACGCACCGTCTCCAAAGAGACGCCCTCCTCGTGGGCGTATGTCTTGAGGGTATGACCGATGGCCAGCGCGGCGCAGAGTCGGGATTCGGCGGGCGTCAGTCGATACAACCGTCGTAACGCGTCGGGTGCGAGCTGAGTCGGCGCATCAGGATCCGAAACCAGAATCAGGAAGCTGGGGTCTCGCTGCTGCGTTGGGCCGAGGCGGGCCACGAGAAGCCCGAACGGCCGACCGGTGGCTCTCGCGACGGATACCATGTGTTCGGCGTGTTCATCGGTCTGCAGCATATCTTGCAGAACCCCCTGCAGCTCACCGGAGGCTCTCGGGTCGAGCACCGTCAGCTTCATGGGGCGCGAGCCGTGGCCATCCCTCGACAGCGCCAGACCGTCGCTGCGCGAGAGCTTGCCCTCGGCATCCTTGGTGAGAAAGTGGACGTCGAGGGCCGCGTTGGTGATGAGGGCGCCGATCGGCATTCGCTCCACGGCGAGTCGCAGCTCGTGCGCGTGTTTTCGTACGCGCACGGCTTCGTTGTCGGTCTCCGCGGCCTGGCACAGCTGTTCGAACATCCGGCCGATCTGTTCGTCTTCCTCCGGCGCAAAAGCCGTCGCCGTTCGAACCACGACCATCGAAATCCCCCACCCCTCGAGACGCCGTGACCACGACTGCCGGTATCCATCGTCGACCGAGCCCACGGTTAGGCTTGTCAACTTGGCTTGCCCGTCGTCGATGACCAGCCGCGCCCCGTCCGCACCCGTGAGGCGTCGGAGTGTTTCGAGCAGGGGGCTCCATTCCTTCGAGCCTGAATGAACCGCGTGCAGATGGTCCGCCCACTCGAGCCAATCGTTCCGCACCTGAAAGTCGCCCGTCATGGGACGCGCGGAGACTGCGGCAGCGCGTCACAGTTGTCGACTGTTCGAACGAACAGTTGGCGGTCTCGAATGCAAGTCGTCGAGCACAACTGGGTGAGCTTGGCCGGACTCCCTACCAACCCCGTCGCGTGAAAGGCTCGAGTATCAAAGCTGTCGCCGAAGCGGCCTTCGGCTCCTTCTCACCGGTTCGGGATCTCGCTCACCCTTGGTGTAAGCGAGATCCAACGAGGCCGACGGCGGGGCTCAGTCTTCAGATCCGGCGAGCGCCAGCCGCCCGGCGTGTCCGTTCTTCCGAGGGACGGTCTCGGTGAGCGCTTTGACCAACAGCGGCCAGACCACCGTCGCGTCGACGGGGACTTCCGCGTATTGGCCGCCCTCACTCTCGGGCATGAACTTGCCCCAGCTCATGCCTTCCGAGTATGAACATCCCGATAGGCCCCCCCAGTTCTCTGGCTCGGGGCAGATGCGGACACCGTAGCTGAACCGCTGGGTCAGGCCTTCGGCGTGGCCGAGTCGCAGCTGCGAGATCTCGAGGAATGGGCCGACCTGCTGGGCCCAGTTTCGAGGCACGCCGCCGCCGATCGTGAAGATTCCGACGCGCTGCTGCGGCTGGACGATGCGGGTGTAGAATTCGAGATCCACGAACGGATCGAACGGTAGAGGCTCGCCGCCCGCCTCTCGCTGCACGATGTTGTGGGTCGCGACGTCGAGCCCGAGCTCGGAGTCGGTGAACGCCGGGATGAACACGGGAACGTCCTGCTCAAACGCGCTCTTCAAGATTCCACGTTCGTCGGGAAAGCGCACGCTGAGGTGTTGGCCCAGGGCCCGGGTGATGTCGTGGCTGCCGAGCGGACGGTCGGTGGGAAGTCCGTCCAAGACGGGGCGAACGATCGCTTCGAGCGAATCGAGGTTCCTCTCTAGTTCGAGCGTGTCGTAGACGCGGTCGTAGCCCTTGTCGTACAGCTCCTTGTCGTTCATGCCGGCCCGGTACTTGAAGTGCTGCATGCCGGAGCCTTCGATCATTCCGTGGGCCTGTAACGCGCCCGTAGACACGATCAGATCCACGTACCCTCGGTCGATCATTTCGCAGATGACCAAGCCCATCTTGGCCACGGTCATTGCCCCCGAGAGCGTACACACGACCAAGCAGTCTTCATCGCGAGCCATCGCTTCCATGACCGCCAGCGCGTCGCCGACCCGGCGGGCGCCGAATGAGCACCGGCGGTACGCGTGCAGCATGCCCGCGAAGGAGTCGATACGGTTGATATCGATCGATTCGACGGGCTCCAACCCGTCTTCGTGGCCATCGTGATATTGGGCCGGATCTCGAATCTTGGTGGGCATGATGCGCTGACTGATGTCGCGCTGGTGCGTCCGACCCGTCAAGGACGGAGCGTCGCCAGCCGCGCCCCTTCTCTCGGGGGGCGCAGAGTCATTCCTCTTCCGGCCGGCGGCCGACCACCCGGAGAAATACGAATAGGAAGGTCAACCCCACCAGCAACAGCAGGCTCGCGGGTACCCCGAGGCCGTAGGGGACGTAACCCAGGAAGATGGCTGCGCCCGCGCACAGGATCGCGTAGGGGGCCTGGGTCCGCGTGTGATCCAGCAGGTCCGAGGCGCTCGCGATCGACGACAGCACCGTCGTGTCGGAGATCGGGGAGCAGTGGTCGCCGAACACCGCGCCCGCGAGCACGGCGCTGGTGGTGCCCAACAAGATGTTCTCGAAGCCCGGCGAAGCGCTATGAAGAGCGACCACGGGGACGATGATCGGAAAGAGGATCGCCAGTGTCCCCCACGAGGTTCCCGTCGCAAACGCCATGACGCTGGCGAGCAGGAACGCGAGCGCCCCGAGCGACCACGCGGGAACCGCGTCGCCGACCAATCCGGCCACGTACGGCCCCGCATGAAGGTCGTCCATGACGCTGCCGATCGCCCACGCCAAGCACAACACCAGGATCGCCATCAACATCGCTTGCAGGCCGCGAACGAAGGCCTGCAGCCCATTCTTGAGGTGCATGGCCCCCACCGAGACCGAAGTGACCAACGAGACCGCGCAGCTGGTCGCGCCCCCGTACACCAGCGCATCGTAGCTCGCGGCGTTGGACATGATGAAGCCGAGCCAACCGACGACTCCGCGATCGGTCGCCGCCGCGTACCCCTCGGGGTCGGTGGCGGCGGCGGCCAAGCCGGTCGACAGCAGAACGGTGACCACGGTGACGATCAGGACGATGAGCGGCACGACCGCGAGCCACGCGCGGGGAATGGCTTCCTTCATACGCTCGCGGTCTTCGAGGAGACCCGCGTCGAGCAGGGGCTCGGCGCCCTCTCGCAGGAGAAGACCGCGGGTGCGAGCCCGGCGCTCGGCGGTGAGCATGGGTCCGAAGTCGCGCCCGAGGAGGGCCACGAACAAAACGAATAGCAGCGCGTAGATCTGATAGAAGCGCGACGGGATACCGCTCAAGAAGACTTCGTACGCGTCGCGCTCGATCCCCGCCGACTTCAGGGCATCGCCCATGACCGAAACTTCGTAGCCGATCCAGGTGGAGATAAGGGCGAGGCTCGCGATGGGGGCCGCGGTCGAGTCGACCATGTACGAGAGCTTTTCTCGCGAGATCTTCAGCCGGTCGGTCACCGGTCGCATGGTGGTTCCGATGACCAGCGAGCTCGCGTAATCGTCAAAGAAGACGACCATGCCCATCGCCCAGGTGGCCAGGCTTCCGGTGCGGACGGTGCGTGCGCGCTGCGCGACCGCGGCCACGATGCCCATCGTGCCCCCGTTGGCGGTGAGCAGACCGACCAGACCCCCCATAAACATGGTGAAGATGATGATCTTCATGTGGTCGAGGTCGGCGGTGATCTTGACGATCACGTCGAGAGCGCGAGGAAAGGCGGCCGCGACGCTGTGGTGGATGAGGCCGGCGCCGAGCAGCACGCCGCCGAACAGTGACAAGAGAACCTGCCGAGTGACCAGCGCCAGCGCGATCGCCAGCAGCGCGGGGATCAGGCTGATGGGGCCGCTGAGGGTAGGAACGGCCGCGGTCAACGAGCGCTGGCCGCTACTGATGGTCACTTCGGCCGCGTCGATGGTCGCGGGCGGCAACGTGAGCGCCCCATCGACGAGCGCATAGCTGGTTGCGGTGGTGGTGAGGCCGTCGATGACCAGGGGGCCGTTCGCCGCTTTCGTCGGGCGACCGAGTTCGTCGACGGCGGTGATCCGGATGCCTTCGACCTTCGACGCGCCCACCCAGAGCCGGCGCGCCGGCCATTCGACCTCGAACCCGCCGTCGTCTGCTTCGGCGCTCGCCGCGAGCGGAGCGCCGAAGCAGAGCGTCACGGTCGCGATGACGATGACACGGAGGATGGACGAGAGAGTCGATGAGCCACGCACGGGATCCAGAGCCTCTATCGGGCTTAGCACGAAGCGCAGCGACGTGGTACGCCGCGGGAGCGCCGATGGGGTTCGATGAGCTGCTTCGACGTCGCTTGGGTCCGCTCAAAGACCTCGTGCCGCGCCGCCATCGGCCGCGCGCCCCGGTCCCCGACCCGGCGACGCTCATGTATCGCCGGGCGGCGGGGCTCGAGGTTCGGGTCCGTCCGGAAGAGACCTGGTCTCATCTGTCGGTGGGCCTATCCGGGCCGCCGAAGACGTGGCGGGCGGACCGCGCGCGCCAGCTCCTCGGGCTGACCCGCTGGTCGACCCCGACGGAGGCGGGCCTCGACCCGCGCGTGTTGTGGCAGGCGGTCGAAGACGACCTGCTCGTGTACGCGCGGACGGATCCCGATCGGCCTTTGACCGGGCAGCCGGGCCAGCTCGCCGCCGCCAAAAGCCACCGGACCATCGCACGGCGGGCGGCGGCGTGGCCGACGTGTGCGGTTGAAAACGCAGTCGAGATCGCGCCGATGCCGTTCATGCCGCGAGGTCGCGACCTCGCGGGGGCGGCCCTCGTCGGCGCGCGGCTGGCCAGCCTGGAGCGAGGCCACGAGGTTCTCGGCCTCACCGTGACCGGCACCGAATCGACCGGCCGTCGCCTGCGTCGGCTGTGGCCGCGCCTCACCGGCGCGCTGACGGTACCGGAGCTTCTTCAGGCCACCGAGCGGCGCGACCGACACGAGGTCGAAAAGACCGTCCGCCTTCTCGACGATCTCGGCCTGCTCGAGCTCCGCGACGGTCCGCCCCCGCCAGCGGACCGGCTCGCACGCCCCCGCACCCCCCAGGTGACCTGGCTCGGCCACGCGGCGGTCCTCGTCCAGACCGCTTCGACCTCGATCCTGGTCGATCCTCTGTTCTTTGCCCCGAGCGAACCCCCCGAGCGTTGGTTATCTCACCGCCGCTTCGATCCCCGTGCCCTTCCCCCGCTCGACGCGATTCTCGTGACCCACGGCGATAACGACCACCTCAATCCAAACGCGCTGGCGCAACTCGACCCCGCGACCCCGGTTCTGATCCCCGAGTGCCCCCCGCATCCGGCAGCGTTTCAGGTCGATATGAAAGGCGTGTTGCGGGTTCTAGGTTTCGCCCACGTCGTGGAGATGGCCGTCGGCACCGGCTACACCGTGGGCGATCTCCAGGTGACCGCGTGGCCGTTCGACGGGGAAGACTGGGGACTCGATCTCGCCCAGGTCACGTATCTGATCGAGAGCCCTGAGCTGTCGGTCTACCTGAGCGCCGACGCGGCCCGGATGGACGACGTCATGCAGGCGATCGCGGCCCGAGGACGCCCGGTCGACCTCGCCTTCATGGGCGTGAGCGGCAATGCCGAGCCCCACGTGACCACGCCGGAGCTGGGTTACGGCAACTTCTACGCCGATTGGGTTCCCCGCCGGCAGCACCACGAATGGGTCCAGCACTGCGCGGGGCCCCACGATGCGGTCGAGAGCGTGCGGCGACTGAAGCCTCGCTTCGCCTTCGGGTATGCGTGTGGGGGGGCCAGCTTCATTCGAACCGCTTACTCGGATACTGGCGACCATCGGACCTTCGCCCGCCTGCTGCGGCGAGCGCCGGAGATCGCGACGCGCGCCGTGGATCTTCCTCTCGGGCATCCGGTCGCCGTCGGCGCGCTCACCGAACGCCCGGACGGGGCGGATGGCGACGACGATCCGTCCGACCCCGATCGATAGACGACGGTAAGTCTTCGCGGCTACATCTCGCCTTGGACCGACGCCTCGCAGCTGTGGACGGTGCGGCGGCTGGCGGGATCGGCCAGCTTGAGGATGGCGGTGTACACCGAGTAGCGGCCCTTGCGGTCGCGTTCGGCGAGGCGAAGCAGCTGACCGCGGCCGATGAAGTCCGATTGATCGACGGTATCGACGATATCGAAGACCCCGGAGATCCGCATTCGCTGGGCGAGAACCGTATTGAGATAGCTGGGGTCGAGATCTTGACCGGTACGGTCGTCAAACTCGTCGAGGTAGACCTTTGGCCGCGCGACGTCGACGTCTTCGTGGTTCGCCCGCCAGCGATTGATCCAGCCGCCACCCACGCAGCGCGCCAGCAACTTGCGCGCGATGGTCTTGAAATCGGTCCGGGTCGGCCCTCGGGGCGGCGGTGGCGGCGGTGGAGCCACCGACACCGGAGGTGGGGGTGGAGGCGGCGTCGTGCCACCGCAGGCGGCGCTGGCCACCGGCAGCACGAGGGCGAGAGTTAGCGCGCGGGAAGTCTTCATCGGCGCCCGACTGTACCGCATTGCTGGGGTCGACGGCGCAACGTGATCGCGGACGGCCCGGTCATCGGGGGCCCGGCTTGCGCTCACCCCGGGGCCGTGAGGTACATGACGACGAAATGCCCGTGGACCGCCAAGTCGCCGTTCTTGGCCCGCTTCAGTCCGGGGTGGCGACCCGCGCGTTTCTCGGCGTCGAGCTGGTTGACGGGCAGCCGTCGCCCCAAAGGCCGGTGGTCATCGTATGGATGCCGGATGAGGTCGTTGGCGACCCTCGGCGCCTCGCTCGCCTGCAGCGTGAAACGGCCTTCGTCACCCAGCTCCGACACCCCAACCTCATCGACGTTCACGGGCTGACCCACTTCGAGGAGGGCTGGGCGCGCATCGTCGAGTTTATCGACGGCGAGCCTCTATCTCGCGTGCTCGCCGACGCGACAAGCGCGGGGCGGTCGATATCCGCGGAGCTGACGGCCCGGGTCATCGTCGACGTGTGCGAGGGGGTCAATCACGCCCACGAAGAGGGCATGAACCGCTTCAACGGTCGCGCCATCGTGCACGGCGGGGTCCGCCCCGACACGCTGATGGTGGGCTTCGACGGCGGGGTCCGGGTGACCGGATACGGGGCGGCGGTATTGGCCCCGACCGCGGACGGGGTCCCGGTACCGGAGATCTTCCTATACCTCGCCCCCGAGCAGATCCTTGGCGGCCGGGCCACGGCCAGTCCGGCCACCGACGTGTACGCGATAGGCGCCGTGCTGTTCGAGATGTTGGCCGGTCATCCGCCGTTTGCCGGCACCGCCGATCTCGAGAACGCGGTCCTCGCGGAGACCCCGCCGGTGTTCGGGGACGACGGTCTGGATCGTCGCTTAGGAGAGATCGCGGTGCGGGCGATGGCCAAGCGCGGTCCGGATCGTTTTCAAGACGTCGAGGCGATGAAGAACGCGGTGCTCGACGCGCTCGGCGCCGAAGGTGTCGTTCTGCCGGGGTCGGCGACCCTCGCCGCGTTCATGACCGAGCTCATCCCGCTCGAGGCCCCGGAGCGAGCGGGTAGGAAGGCGCTTCTCGCCTCCGCTCAGGATCCGGACAGCGTTACGCCCCTCACCGCCGTCCCGCCCCCCAGCGAAGACCTCGTGGAGGAGATGGTTCCCCGAGATCGAGGCGATACGGTGCCTTCGGGATCGTTGCCAGCTATGCCGCCCGCGCCGTCCGGCGACGTGGCGCCGGCGGCCATATCGCCCGCGCCGTCCGGCGATGTCGCGCCGGGCGTGGCCTCGGCGCCCACTTCCACCGCGGCCGCGCCGGTCTCGTCGAGCGCGTGGGCGACCGGCGATACGGGCCACCCGACCCCGGATCTGCCGCCACCGGTGCCCACCTCCAGCATTCTGGCCCCGGGCCCGGTGCCGATCTCCAGCGCCTACTCGCCCTCGGTCGGCTTCACCGCCCCCGGATTTCCGCCGCCCGGCTACACACCGCCGGTGGGGGGGCCTCCGTCGCCCGGGGCGCCGGGCATGGTCGCTACTCGATCGTCGGTCGTGCCCCACCCGCCCCGCGTCGCGCCGCGATCGAATCCGGGCCAGGTCACCGGGCCGCTCGACGATCCTCGGCTGGCGAACGCGCCGGTCACCGGGCTACCGCCCGCCCCCGTGAAGGCCTCGTCGCCGATCCGCGAAACGTCGGCGTCGATCACCTACTTCAACCGCAAGGCCGGCGACGCGTCGCGAAGCGTGTTTCTGATCGTCCTGATCGTCGCGGCCGCCCTCCTGGCGTTCATCTTCATCTTCCCCAAAGCGCCGCCCGAGGGGCTCGACGAGCCTCCATCGCGGGCTCGTCTTCCCCAGGAGCTGGTCAAAGAAGCGCTGAGTAAGCCCGGCGGCCGCGCGCCCGCGGCGACAGGGGCGGTCGTCGCCCCACCGGAAACAAGGGCGGCCGTCGCCCCGCCGACGGCGGCGCCGGCCGGCGTTCAACGCGACGTGGGGGCCGGTTCCCAGCCCACCGACGAGGACACGCCGAAGGCCGCGCAGACCGGGGCGGAGACGGATCCCGATCCCGCATCGACAGACCATGCCCGTCCGGTGACCGCGGGGCAGGAGGTGACGGCGGGGGACGACGACCAGGCCGGCGCCGTTGATCAACCCTCGAAGCTCCCGGCGAAGCCCGCAACCCTGGCCATCGACAGCGACCCCGCCGTGTCGGTGTTCGTCGGCGAACGCGCGCTCGGCCGAACGCCGATCACCACGACGCTGCCCGCCGGCTGGCACCGTCTGCGGTTGACCGATGCCGCGACGGGCATCAACGCGTATCACACGGTGCGGCTGCGGGCCGGCCAGCGATGGGACAAGGCGTTTACCTTCGGAACCTGCCGGCTTCGCGTCGACGCGCCGGAAGGAGCGGTCATCAAGCTCAACGCCCGTGTCCTGGGCACAGCGCCCATCGAGGACCAGACGATCTACGAGGGCAAGTATCTGCTGCGGGTGGCGTATCAAGGCGCGGTGTGGTCGGAAAGGGTCGACGCGCCGGCTGGCGGCCGACTCACGTACACCGTGACCCTCAAAGACGCTCCGCGCTGAACGGGGTCCAGGTGAGCGCGAGACGGGCATCCACCCCGACCCGGTCCCCGTCCGTCGCGCTGTCGTCGTAGTCGAGATCCAGAACGTTCTCGATGGCCACCGACACTTCGAAGGCGCGCCCGAGACGTAGACCGCCCAACAGCCCGACCCGCACCGGGTCTTCGAACGCCACATCCGCTCGGGGGCCACGGAGGGTGTCGCTGAGCAGGCGGGCGTGAAGCTGAACGAAGCCCCGGTCATCATCGAGCGCATAACGCGCGCTCACGAAGCCTCGGACCTGTGACGAGGACGGTCGATCGATCGCGCCGGCGCGGGCGCGGTCGTCGGCCCAGGCCCCGACGGTGGTCAGCTCGATCTGCGGATGGGGCCACCAGACGCCCTCCGCTTCCACGCCGAGCACGTCGATCTGCACGCGGGGCGAACCGGGTCGCTCGAGCGCCGGGCGCGCCCAGTAGTGCTGGATTCGCTGCGCGAACAGCACCAGCCGCCCTTGCCCCCAAGGATGCCGCCACGTGGGACCGATCTCCGCCGACCAGCTCGTCTCCATCGCGGTTCGCGGCACGCTGGGATCGAGGTGCCAGGGTTGGGGCAGGTGCGCGCTGCGCTGGACGACCGCTCGCCATCCGAGGCCGAAGGCGAGAGGACCGGACGCGGCGATGAAGAACAGGGGCTCGAAGTCTTCGACGCGGGCGGCATCGTCGGCTTGGATCTGTCCCCAGAGGGCGCGGCCACCCACGTCTAGTCTCAGCTCGTCCCGCCGGAAGCGAACCGCCACCGAGGGCTCGACGTGATTCGCGCGGCCGGCCCGGTCTTCGAAACGCTGCTCGATCCGACGCCCGAACGCAGCGAGTTCGAGCTGCCAGCGCTCGCTCAGCGCCCAACGGAGCCCCGCGTCGGCCTGGATGCGGTGGCTCGACCGGCGGCCGTCTCCGACCACTTCGTCGCGGAGGTAGGCGGCGCCGAGCCAACCCCACTCGCCGTCGGCGCGAATGAAGGCCAGTCCGTGATCCGTGCGGGCCTGTCGCTCCACCGCGGTCGCCTCAACCCGTCGGGTGTCTCGGCGTTGGGTCCAGTCGACGCCGACGGTGAGATCCGCCGCTGCTTCGCGGCCGCGAGCGTGCACGGACCATTGCTCGCCGAGCCGCAACCCCGCGTCGTTCGCCTGCAGCCGAGTGGTGGGCAGCGTCTCGAAACGTCCGCTGGCCACGAAGCCTCGTCGGTCGTTGCCCCAACCG
>JANQQN010000578.1 GCA_028289325.1 Myxococcota bacterium
GCCCACCGCCGGGCACATTCGGCCGTGTGGTCCGCGATGCCGACGTAGACGCTACAGATCAACGGAAGGGCCGCGGTGAGGACGACGCTCCAGACCGGATGAAACTCGCCCTGCCGTCGGGTCAGACTGACCGACGACGACGCAACGAACACGTCGTCGAACACCAGGGTGTGCGAGCCGGTGCTCCGCATGCCGTGCGCGATCCAGTCCCCCTCGACCGACACCCCGTCACTGTCGAGAGGCACCGAGAAGTGGATGACCTCCCTTTCGCCCCGCCGGGCGCTGGTCAGGGCCAGATCGGCGGCCGGCGCCCCGCTCGCGAACGCCTTACGGGCGGTCACTCGATAGCCGCCGTCGACCGGCACCGCGGTCCCGTTGGAGTCGAGCCAGTCGCGGGCGCCGGTGCTGGCGAGAAGCACCCGCTCGTTCGCGACCCGCTGCAGGAGGGCTGATGGGCCGGCTTGATGACGGTGGGTGAACACCTGGGCCGCGACCAAGTGTTGATGCATCGACAGGGTCAACGCCGCCGACGGATCGTAGGCCGCCAACGCCCGCAGGGCGTCGCCGGTTTGGGTATGGCTGGCCCCGCCTCCCCCGACAGACGTAGGGACCAGCATCGCGGTCAGGCCAAACGTACGCAGCGCCTCGAGCGACCCTCGGCAAAACTCGTCGCCGGCGTCGCGGGCCTCGACCCCCTTTGCGAGGCTCGGCCCGATGCTGTGAACCCGATCCACCCACGAGGCTCCGCCCGTCGTCGTCGTCATCGCGATATCGTAACCCACCGAAAGCGCGACTCTTGTCTTCAGCGCCAGTGCTCTTGTCCGGTACGCTTTTTCATCGTGGATGCACTGTCGGCCGTTCTGAACACCATCCGCCTGTCGGGAAGCCTGTTCTTCCGGGCGGAGCTCGGCGCACCGTTTGCTGTTTCGTCCCTGACCAACGTCGAGCTACGCCGAGCCTTCGGTGGCGATGCTGATCACGTCCTTCCATTTCATCTGGTCACCGCGGGGACGACCTGGGTCGTCGTCGGCGACGAGGTTCCCGTCCAGCTCCGCGAGGGCGACCTCATCGTCATGCCCCGGGGCGACAACCATCAGCTCATGGACGAGCTCGGCCGGCACCCGGTCCCCGTCGGTGAGCTGCAAGAGGAACGGCACGGCCGAATGGGCACCCTCCAGCACGGAGGACCGAAGCAGACCTGCACCCTGCTGTGCGGGTTCTTTCGACTGAACGGCAAAAGCTTCAATCCCCTGCTCGATGCGCTCCCCACCGTGCTCGTCGTGCGAGGGAACGAAGAGCGAAGCCTCTGGCTCTCAGCGACCCTGGAGCGCGCGTTCTTCGAAGACATCGAGGCGCGCCCCGGCGCCGATGCCTTGGTCGACCGCCTCACCGAGCTGCTGTTCATCGACGTCGTGCAGGCCCACCTTCGTCAACATCGCGATGACCACGGATGGCTCGCCGGTCTGAAAGATCCGATCGTCGGTCGCGCGCTCGGGCTCATTCACGGCGAGCCCGGACACCCCTGGACCGTCGAGGCGCTGGCGGCGAAGGCCGGGGCGTCGCGCAGCGCGCTGGCCGAGCGATTCCGAGCCGTGATCGGCCAGTCGGTGATGCGATACCTGACCGCCTGGCGCATGGAGCTGGCCGCGGGAAGGTTGCTCGATAGCGAGCTATCGGTGGCCCAGATCGCGGCCGAGGTCGGATATGAGTCCGAGGCTTCTCTCAATCGTGCGTTCAAGCGCCACGTGGGCGAGCCCCCCGCCGCCTGGCGACGGGCGAAGCGTTCGAGATGAACGCGGCGTCGGCGCGCTCGCCGTCGTCGATCAGATCTTCATGTCTTTGCCGTCGGCCACGCAGGCGTCGCGAGCCTTGAAGCCAATCCGATAGACGTGGTCGTTCACCCGCCGCGGATCGTCGGAGTTGTGGATCTTGCTCTTGGGAAGCTTGGCCCGATGGGCGAGCTCGTGAAAGAGCACCCCGACCAGGTCACAGAAGCTGTCGATCCGGCCGGAGCAGATATGGACCTTACGCGTCTGACCCCACTTGGCCATGCCCAGCAGCTTGTCTTTCTTGCACACCCCCGTGTTTCGCGGGTAGCAAGCGACCTTGGCCTTACGGAGCTTGGTTCCCAACTTGCGCCGTTTTCGCCGATCTTTGCCCCGTCGCTTCGCCATCTCGAAGTCGCCCGCGACCTCGTCGAAGTTTGTGTCGAGCCAGTTCAGGGCCCGGGTCATCATCCCCGCGATCTTGGGATCGCAGTTGTTGGTGACCTTCTTCCGGTCACCACCGACCTTCTTTCCCCGCACGCAGATCTTATAGTTCCGCATGCCCCGGTGTTTGACTTTAGTATAGTGTCGAAACCCTTTGGGGCAGACGGCGCCGGTCTTCACGTACCGACACGCCTCCCCGCTCGTCTTCGTGTACGATTCGCACCACTGCCGGGCTTCGTCACGGCCTTGCTCTCGCCGTTTCTTGAGACGGGTGGTCTTTTTTCCCTTCACGCACGCGGAGTAGTTGATCCCGCAGCCCTTCCATTTTTTCTGGGCGACGTAACCCTTGGGGCAGATGCGTTTGTCGACCTTGCATGAAACCCCCGGATTGTCCGCGACGTATTGCTTGCAGAACTTTTCCGCCGCTTCCTTATTCTTGCGCGACGCGGCCTTGCGCTTCTTGCCGACGCAGATGGCCTCGGCGTTCGTGGCCCACGCGGCCAGGGCCCCGCCGGCCGCCACCGCCAGCGCGAACCTCATTCCCAATGCTTTCATGATGTCTCCTTCGCGTGCGCCCTTTGCGGGCCGGCGGAGAAGACGAGCTGCGCCCCCCGAGTATTCAATCCATCGCCGGCCATGATCGCGCGCGACACGGTGCGCCATCAGTCGACTCCACCCGGTTTGCGGTACGCTCATCATGAGACCTGCAGGAGGGCAGCGTGAAGATCGTGGTCATTACTCCCGCTCCACCGCGCACCAGCAGCGGCAACCGAACAACCGCCTTGCGCCTCGCTTCTATCCTGCGGGCCGTCGGTCACGACGTTCAAGTGGCTCAAACCTGGGACGGTCACCCTCGCGACGCGATGATCGCCCTGCACGCGTGGCGAAGCGCGGAGTCCATCGCCGCATTTCGGGCCCGGCTTCCGCAGCGGCCGCTCATCGTGGTCCTCAGCGGCACCGACGTCTACGAATTCGTGCACACCCATCCCGAGACCACGCTGGGCTCGATGATGCTCGCGGACGTCCTCGTTGGCCTGCACGACCGGATCGCCGACGACCTGCCGTTGGCGTTGAGGCCGAAGGTTCGCGTGATTCGACAGGCCGCCGCGCGCGGGGCGCCATCGACACCCGCCGCGGACGACCGCTTCCATGTCCTTGTCGTGGCCCACCTGCGCGACGTCAAAGACCCTCTGCGCACCGCCTACGCCGTCCGCGATCTCGAGGTCGATTCGCGGATCCACGTTCGACACCTGGGTGCGGCTTTGACCCCCCAGTGGCGCGACCGAGCGCGGGCCGAGACCGCGACCAACCCCCGATACGAATGGCTGCGGTCCGTGCCGCTCGACGAGGTCCGCACCCACCTCGCGCGAAGCCGAGTGCTGGTCGTCAGCTCCCGCGCGGAAGGCGGGGCCAACGTCATCTCGGAGGCGGTCATGGCCGGAACACCGGTGATCGCGACGCGGATCTCCGGCAACGTCGGCTTGTTGGGCCCCGCCTATCCCGGCCTCTTTCCCGTCGGCGACACTCGAGCCCTCCGATCCATGCTCCGACGCGCGGAAGCGGACGCTGCGTTTCTGGACGACCTCGACCGCCATCGGCGGGAGCTGATGCCGACCTTCGAGCGGTCGGTGGAGACCCATGCCTGGCGGTCACTGCTGGAAGAGGTCGAGTCACTCTAGTCACTGTCTCGGAAGCTCTACGCAGAAGAACGCCTTAGACAGGGGAGCCAGCCCGGAAATCTCACGCTCGCCGGCCGGGGACGCCGTAAGGGATCGAGATTCCAGGCAGTTGTAGCCTTCGGTCGTTTTGTTGTGGCCGGGTACAGGGTGTTCGGCTCGGGATGCGCGTGCGGGTGCGCGTTGAGGGGCCGGGGTCAAGCGTGGTGGGTTGGGGTGACTTTGGCGAAGGCCGAGCGCGTCGTCGTGTGGGTCCCGCTCAAGGGGGCATGAGCCGGACCCACACGACGAGCTTCGCGGACCAACTCCTTCGGAGCGCAGGCGCAGCGGCTGCTCTCATTGGCGAAGGAATCCATGAGACGGGTGATTAGGAGGGAGCGGCTATCGGCGCGCGGCGCTGGAAACGCTGAGCGAGGTCACGGCGCTTGCCGCTGTCACTGCGCCTCGCGGCCCTCGAGCGTCCGCACGCTCCCTCGGGTGTGTACCCGTCGTACGACCTCGGTGAGCAAGGGGGCGATATCGAAGCTGTGGTACCAGCTCGGGGGGTCGGGGTGGACGACGCTGTTCGTTCCGCAGACGGCAAATCGGACCCCGCGTTCTGTGGCCTCGTCGGCGAGCGCGCCCAGGCGATCCCAGGCCGGCGCCGACATCACCGGATGAGCGCAGGCCACCACGACCCCTCGCGCGCCTTGCTCCCACAGCGCGTGAACCGCGGACACCACACTCCCCGCCGTATCCACGATGTCGTCGACCAACAATACGTCGCGGTCTTTGACGTTGCCGAGGACGGTAGACCGCATGACGACACTCGTTTGACTGTAGTCGCGTTCTTTCGACAGCGCCGCCAGGTCTCGATTGAGGACCTTGGCGTACGCTCGAGCATTCTCTAGACCACCGACGTCAGGGGACGCGACCACGTCACCGACCAATCCCTTGGCGACCAAGAACGGCGCGTAGGCTCGGACGATGCTCACGCACTCCACGACGCACTTTCTCGGGTCGTAGCCGGCAACGAGCGCCTGATTGTGGGGCTCAACGGTGATCACCATCGACACCCCACTCGCTTCGATCATCCGGGCGAACAGGCCGGTGCTGATCCCTTCTCGGAGCGTTCTTTTGTCCTGCCGACTCCCGGGCAGATACGGAAGAACCAGCGTCACCCGCTCCGCGTCCGCGAGCTTCAGGGCGTCGACCGCGTGCAGCGACATGAGAAAGTTGTCGTAAACGGAGCGCTCGGAAACGACATCGATCGGCCGCTGAAACACGTAAACGTCGTGTCCTCGGACGTTGTCGCCCGCCACATGCTTTCCTTCGCCGGACGCGAACCAAACGTCTTCGGTGGGGGTCACCGGAACCCCGAGCGCCCCGCCGATATCGCGGGCGAGGCGCTGGGCCGGCTGGCAAGCGATGAGACGCAGCGGCGCTCGAGCACTGTCGACCATGACGCCCCCCTTACTACACGAGGTTCTGCGCAGCCCTCGAAAAGTTTGCGCTGAGCGCCGGATTCTCCGTCTTTCGTCAGCCGAATTGGTGGCCGGACGCGGGGCTACCGAGCTCGAACTCCGAGACGTCGAACAACGCCAGCTGGTGGGTCATCGGGCGTTTCTTACCGCGCCGATACTTCCTCTTAACGATGGGATCGACGGGCGTAGATTGGGACGTCGATCGCAGCTGCACGACCGCCAGCGCGGCGTAGGGGGCCAGCAGGCCCAGACGTTTGGTCGCCGGGAGCTCCGGCAACCCGTCGCGAAACAGACGATTGAGATCGTGGATGGTCCGCAGCAGCCGAGGGGCGATCGCGGCCGGCGCCCGGATGAACGTCTCCAGACGATGGTCTCCGTCGCGCTCGACGGTCACCCACCCCGCAATGACGTCACCAGGCGAGATTCGGCCGGACACCGCCTGCGCATCGACGCGAATCCGCCGGCGTCGAAGAACGTCTCTCAGCCCCACCCCTCGATCGGCCCCCCGGTGGGTGACTTCAAACGCCGAGAACCACCCCGAGCGCACGGGTTCGAGCTCGGCCCGATGAGATGGCTGAAACTGACCGCGGTCGTCATCGAGGGCGACCTCTATCGCCGTGCACCCCCGGTCGTCGACGTGTCCATACAGGGCGTAGGCGCGGGCTGCGGTTCGTTCGGCCTCCGACCATCGAATCGGCGGCAGATCGTCCAGACCCAAGTGTCGCCGCGCCGTCCGAAACGCGTCGATCGCACATCGGGTCCATCCGGCCTGCTCCGCCCACTGCAGAAGGACGGAGCGCGCCTGCTCGCGAGGGTCTGGACCGCGGCGGGTGTTCCGTCGGGGATACGGGGGCGGCGATGGCCGGTCCGGCACACCCGCCAGGTACCGGGCGTCGCCGGAGCCGACGTAGGCTTCGGCGATGAAGTCCAGCCACCGCGTCGCGCCGCGGCGCATGTGGTTGCGGTAGGACTCGGCGCTCAGCGGAACCAAGGTCCGAGCGAAGTACGCCCGCAGGCGATCCGCCGCGTCGGGCGACCGAAAGACGTAGGGACTGCCCAAGGCGGTCCACGAACCGTCGGGATTGGGAAGCAATCGAACCCACCACGTAGCCCCGACCCGGCCGGGGTACCGGCGAGAAATGCGCACCGAGAAACTCTCCCCAGAGATGATTTCCTCGAGAAGGATGATCTGTCCCCGGCGATCTTTGATCCGATAGAAGCCACAATACGACGCGGCGAACGCGTCGGCTCTGGTCGCCAGGCGTTCGGGCGCGCCGAGCGCCCGCATGAGCTCGGCGACGACCGAAGCCATCGTCTCTTGCGACCCTTCGGCCGACGTGTTGGCCAGGGCCCAACCGGCGAGAAACGAAGCCGGGATCGATCCTCGATCCGAGTAGCGGTCTTCCACGGCCCGCAGATGACAATCCAGGTTGCTCACAGACTTCAGGCGCCGAATGCTCGTACACAGGGTCGTAAGCTGGGCCAGGTAGCGCATCCAACGCTGCTCGCCAGGCGTCAGGTCTGCCATCGCCTCGATCGCCACCGCCTGCGGATCGGCGCCGGATCGTTGAGCTCGGCCCGCGCGCCCGAGCTCCCGTTGGGAAACGCCGCGGATCGCCTGCAAGACCTGTCGCGCTGTGGTTTGCATCATTATTGGGTACCATATTTAGTGGCGGGCTCATCACGCGGCTACAACCTATGGACTCGACCACCCTGGCCGATAGATCACCACATCGCCCACACTCTGGTGGACCTATACGCGAAGGCCGACAGCGGCAGACAAAAGACCGCCGATCCTTCGCCGCGCCGGTTATGGCCGGCCATCGGCGCCGGCGGCGGTCAGACGGACCTGGGCAAACGTCCGGTGATCGATCGGCGGTCCTCACGAACCTCAACCGCTGACCGGGGCGACCGAAGGGGGGCAGATCACCGTTCGACCCGGTGAAAGACAGGCTGCATCGGCAATTCAGATTGCGGCCACCGATGGCATCGACGATCGGCGTCGACGATCGGCGTCGACGGTCGACCATCGGCGATGACCGCGGCATCGACGCCCGCCATCCGCGATGCCCGTTGGGCGAGTCACGAGAGGAACCACTACCTGGGCGCCATGTCCCAGGTGGAGTAGACCACAACCATGGTCGGTCCCTCCGCGCCGTCATCGAGCAGCCGAGAATCCTACGTCCCCGAAGCCTACGCCCCCGACCCGGAGTCACCGACGGAGATGGCGCTGTCTCGGGTCGACAAGCCGGTACTCAGCGTGGCGTGGGCCTACGTATACTTGGTGAGCCTGGGCTGGCTGGGTGTCCACCGGTTCTACTTGCGCCGATGGTACTCGGGGGCCCTGTACGCGGTGTCGTTCGGATTTTTGGGTTTCGGCCTCGTCGTCGACGCACTCCTGATTCCGTGGCTGACAACATGGAGCAACGCCGAAATTGAGCGTCGGTTCCGGGAGGACCCACAGCGGTTCCGAACCTGGCCCGAGCGCGTCGCGCCCTGGGCGCGCAACGCCGGCCGCTTCGATCCCCAGGTGTTGCTCGTCGCGGTCTACTGGCTGCTCGCGCCTCCGCTCCTGGCGATGCTGGCGATCATGTTCGGCTTCCCTTGGGGCCCGGTGTACCTCGCGATCATGCTGGCGGTGGTGGCGTTCGCCGGTTCCACGCAGCTGTTGTTGGACCGCTACCCCAACCTTGGTCAGATCCCTCTCGTTAGCACGGTGGTCCACCACTTGGTCGAGCTCGAGCAGTTCTACTATGACCACCGCCCCCGACCGCTGCTGTACTATCTGGCGTTTCCGGTCACTGCCCCCGTCGGCGCGTTCATCTCCAAGCAGGCCCGAACCGAAGCTCGGATCCTGCTGTGGCCGGCGGGCGTGGTCCTGGTGGGCCTGGCCACCGACTTCATCTGGTCGTTCAGCGACCATTTCAAGGACTCCATCCCCCCCGAGCAGGCGTTGGAGTGGATCTTGGTCGTGATCATCGTGTGCGCGTTGATCGTTTCGATGTTCCTGCTCCCCACGGTGACCACGGCGTTGACCCTCAACCTCAGCGGCCGCCGCCGCTACACGCGCCTGTTCGCGGTCATCGCGATCATCATCAGCCTTCCTTTCACCGTCGTCGCCTACCAGATGTACGAAGAGCGGGTCACCATCCCCGCCGCCGAGCTGATCGAGGTGCGCCTCAAGAACCCCATCTTCCGCGACTCGCTGGCCGACCTCGGCCGGATGTTCTTCGGCGTACACCGCCCGTCGGCCCCCGTCCCCGAGGATCTCACCGGCCTCACGGTCGAAGTGGATGACGAGTTGAGCGAACGTTTTCAGACCATCGTGGAGGGCTTCGTTCCCGCCTCCGAAGTGGCCGCGTTTCGAATTCTCAAGCTCGTCGCCGGCGCGGACACCGTGCTGATGATTCTGCACTACGACTCCGAAAACGATCTGAGCGAGCCCCCGGCCGAAGACGATATCTGCTTGCGACAGCCGTTCGTGATCGCCACCAAAGAGGCCATCTTCACGGGCGTCGAAGACATCGGTCGCGCGGCGCGCGTGGGGGGCCTGGCGGGAAAGCTCGGCCAAGGCCCAAACACCTACCTCATCGACGACTGGCCGTGCGGGGCCGAGGTCGACTGAGGCGGGCGGGATTTTTGAACCGTTTCCAAGGCGCGATGTCAAAATCGAAGGGCCCTGCGCGACTGCGGTCAGGAGGCGTTATGCAGTTCATGCTCGCGATGCTAGAAACCCCACAGCAATTTGATCAGCGCACAGGTCCGGACAGCGCGACGTACTGGAGCGGCTGGCAGGCGTATACCGCGGCGCTGGTCGAGGCGGGGGTCATGGTCTCCGGCAACGGTCTTGAAGGCCCCGATACCGCGACGACCGTGCGGCTGCGCGACGGGGGCAACGCCGTGCAGGATGGCCCATTCGCCGATACCCGGGAGCTGCTCGGCGGCTATTACATCATCGAGGTGGCGGATCTCGACGAAGCGCTGAAGTGGGCGGCGCGATCGCCTTGCGCCGCCCAGGGCGCCGTCGAGGTGAGGCCGGTGCTCGACCGGATGCCGTGACCGTCTCCGCCCAACAGCGCGTCGCGGAACTGGCGGCTCGAGATCGTTTCGGGCGAATCGTCGGCTACCTCGCGGCCCGCTTCGGCACGCTGAGCGAGGCGGAAGACGCGCTCTCGCTCGCCCTGGTGGCCGCGCTGGAGAAGTGGCCCGAAGACGGGGTCCCGGACAACCCGACGGCGTGGCTGCTGGCGGTGGCGCGACGACGGCTCACCGACATGGCGCGACGCGGCCAGACGCGTCAACGGGCCGAAGAGCACCTGACCACGCTGGCCGAAGAGCGGGCGGATTTGATGATGGAAACACCCGATTTTCCCGACGAGCGACTGCGATTGATGGTGGCCTGCGCCGACCCTGGGATCCCGCGCTCGGTGCAGGCGCCGTTGATGCTCCAGACCATCCTCGGTTTCGACGCCGCCACGATCGCCAGCGCGTTCTTGGTTTCACCGGCAGCGATGGGCCAGCGGTTGGCCCGGGCAAAACGAAAGATTCGGACGGCCGGAATTCGCCTCGACGTCGGCCGCGACGACCTGTCGCCTCAGCGGCTCGCCGGCGTACTGGATGCCGTTTATGCGTGCTTCACGAGCGGCTGGGTCGCCGAATCCTCGACTTCGGCCGATATCACGACCGAGGCGATCTGGCTCGCCCGCCTGATGACCCAGCAGCGCCCCACGGATCCCGAGCCGCTGGGATTGCTCGCGCTGCTGCTGTTTGCCCACGCGCGACGCGACGCCCGCATCGACTCGCTCGGCCGATACGTCCCCCTCGACGAGCAGGACACCCTGCGCTGGCACCACGACGAGATCGCCGAGGCCGAGCAACTTCTCGGTCGCGCCGCGACGCTACGGACGCCGGGCCGTTTTCAGATAGAAGCCGCCATCCAGTCCGCGCATTGCGACCGTCACCGAACCGGCGTCACCGAGTGGCGAATGCTCGGCCGCCTTTACGACGCCCTGATGCGAGTCGCGCCCTCGATCGGAAGCGCGGTGTCCCGCAGTGCGGCCTGGATGATGGCGGCGCAGCTCGACGCCGCCGAGGCGCAGCTCGACGCCCTCGACCCGGCCGACGTCAAGACGTACGCCCCTTACTGGGTGGTTTCGGCGGAGCTGGCCCGACGACGAGAGGATCACGCGAAGGCCATCGGATGTTACGCGGTGGCGATCGGCCTGACCATCAATCCCGCCGAGCGCGCGTACCTCGAAACGAGAAGGTCGACCTGCCTGCAGTAATTCTTCGAGCCGGTGTCAAAACCAGCCCTTGTGCCGCGACTCCTTGGTGACGCCGGCGATGGCCGGCCTCCCAAGGAGAGAATCGACATGCTCTTGAACGACAAGCACGCCCTCATCTTCGCCGCCAATGGCGCCATTTCCCGCGGGGTCGCCAAGGCGATGGCCGCCGAAGGCGCCGTCGTCCATCTGGCCGCGATTCGCCCCGACGAGCTGGCCGCCCTGGTCGCGGATATCGAGGCCGAAGGCGGCACGGCCCACCTCACGCGCGTCGACGCGACGGATCCCACCGCGGTCCGGAACGTCGTGGATACGGTCGTGGCCGAAGCCGGCCGCATCGACATCACCTTCAACGGCATCGGTGGGCGGCCCCGTGACCTGGGGTATCCGGCGGCGTCCCTCGAGACGCCGCTGGCTGACTTTCTGCTGCCTCTGACCAAGATCGTGGGGTCGCAGTTTTTGACCGCCCGGGAGGTCGCCCGACGGATGACCGCGGGGGGATCGATCATCTCGCTGTCGGCGACCCTCTCCGGCGGCGCGTTCGGCCGCATGGCGGGAATCTCGGCCGCGTGCGGGGCGATCGAAACGATGACCAACGCCCTCGCCGCGGAGTTCGGTTCACAAGGCATCCGCGTCAACTGCGTGCGCGGGTCGGCGATGCCCGAAACCCGGACCATTCAGGAGACGGCGGCGGGACAGGCCGCGCTGCTCGGGGCGCCGATGCCCATGAGCATGCCGCCGCTCGGGCGAATGATCACCGTCGCGGATACGGCAAAGGCCGCCGTCTTTCTCGCTTCCGACCTGTCTTCGGCCATGACCGCGCAGATGGTGACGGTCTGCGCCGGCCAGTTTCCCACCCACATCTGAGCGGGCCGACGGCAGCGAACGAAAGACGAGATCAACAATGCTCAAGCTAATGAAGCTTCCGACGGCGTGGGGCCTGCGAAACGCTTCCCCATTCAACCTCAAGGCCGAGGCGCTCCTGACGATGTCCGGACAGGCCTACGAAAGCATCGAGGCGCTCCCGAACAAGGGCCCGAAAGGAAAGTTGCCCGCGCTCATCGACGGTGAGCAGGTCATCGGCGACTCGAGCCTGATTCAGCGCCATCTCGAGGATAAGTACGAGGCGCGCTTCGATGACGGTCTGTCCGAGGTCGAGCTCGCGGACGCCGTCGCTTACCGCCGGATGGCCGAAGAGTGGCTGTACTTCATCAACCTATGGGTCCGCTGGATCGAGTGTCCCACGATCACGCGAGATGCGTTTTTCAGCGGCATTCCCTGGCCACTACGCGGCTTGGTGTTCGGGCGCCTTCAAAAGGACGTCAAACGGACACTCCACGGACAGGGGCTCGGCCGGCACACGCGAGAAGAGATCTACGGATTCGGGGAGGAGGCGTTAGCGGCGATAGCGGCACGGATCGGTTCCGGACCATTCTTCTTTGGCGACACGCCCCGGTCGGTCGACGCGGCGCTGTATCCGCAGCTGCTCAACGTGGCGGAGGCGCCTTACGACACGCCACTTCGCGAGGCCGCCCGCAAACACGCCGTCCTCACCGACTACGTCCGACGATGCGACCAAACGATCTTCGCCGCTCGCGAAGACCTGCCCAACGTCGCCTGACGACGAGAGGGCGTCGCGACCCGCCTAATGTAGCGCCAGCCACATCCGAAACCCGGTGGGCTGCCCCGGCAAGACAATGAGCCACGCGTATCCCACGTCTTGAATCGCGCCGAGGGGTCCGGAGAAGCTGTAGTAGTCCCAGGTCCCGTCATTTCTGACGTCCATGTAGAACATCTGCTCGGTCCGCGAACGCTCGCACGGTTGAAGCGGCAGGTTGTGCCCCACCCTCGCCGTGATGCACTGACCCGTCGAAACGTCCACCAGTCGCTGGTATCCCGACTGCCCATTCGGCGCCAACGACGGAGATACCGGCTCGAGATAGAAGGCCTGGGTCCGCGTATCGGCGCCTCGCCCCCGGATCCTCCGAGCCATGGCGGACAGGATGGTCCCCGGTCCCGCGGTGACCGCGTTGGTCTCCGAACGGTCCAGCAGCCGGACGGCCGCGCCGTGTCGAGACGCCACCTCGGCGTATCGGGCGTCCTTCACGGCCGGGATCACGTCGTGCACCGCAATGGCCCGCGCGATTCCGTTGTTGGTGGCGGTGGCCAAGATGGCCGCGATGGTCCCGTCGCGCTCGCAGTAGCCGCCGATACCGTGCGGCGAGACTTCCGGGATCCCGGCGCCGGTCCCCAAGACGCCGGTCAGGTAGTACTCGGTGTCCGAGCTGCCGTCGACGACCCGAAATGTGCCCTGGCGAAACCGTCCCGGACGCTCGTAGGCCCGACAGACGATCCGCTCGTCGACCGACAACGGCTTGGCGTCCAAGCCCTTGCTGTACGGTTGCCCTACGACGGGGAGCTCGCGGCGAAACTGAATCACCCGAAGCTCCGGATGCGTCGTGCGGTTCTGCTGGTCGGTCACCAGCTCCCGAACGACCCGGCTCTTGACCTTGGTTCCCGCCAGCTCGACCTCCGACCCGCTCAGGGGAGCGCATCGGGCCGGCGTCAGTCCGATGTTGGGGGCGAGCAAAGTCATGCTGCAGCCCGAGCTCGAGTATCCGACGCCCATCATCTTTTCATCGTCGGTGCGACCGTTGATGATGGCCGATGTCTCGACGCCGACCACGCCGACGTCCTCCTCCGCCTCACCGCCACAAGCGGCACAGAGGGCGACGATGATCAAAGCCGGGCCGAGGGCCCGACACGCTGAAAATATATTTATAGTACTCATATCCATCCTCTATTCGGCCCCGCGACGTATCGCGCCGCGCGACGCCGATGACCCAGGGCCCGAAGTGGACGCCCGAGGCTGACGGCGTTGCGGTGGCCGCGTGTCCTTCTTCTCGGAGTGACCGCTACGAACGAGGCGTGATGTGCCGAGACGCCGGGACTCTTACCCGAAACGCCGAAAGCCCGGTTACGCCCGCCCGCCGGCGGCGTTCGACCCTCGCGACCTGGCCTCGCGGTGGACCCCACCTACATCGGCCCACCGGGAGGTGTTCGCGCGAAGGACGCCGCTTTCGTCACGAGGCCCCTGGACGACGCGAACGGGCGGTACGGATGGTTGCGTGCGCGTTCGGAAGCGGAGATGACGAAGGGTATGGCTGTCACCGTCCGCGCTGTTCTGGACCAGCCCCATTTTCTCGAAGGCCTAAACGAGCTCGCCCAGACCCTCGATCTGCCCTTGGCGTCCGCGCAGGCTCAGGCCGCGCGAGCCCTCCGCGAGATGTGGACCCAGCACCAACCCTGGCCGACCGGCGCCTGGCAGGCGTTCGGCCGCACGCTCACTAAGCGGTACGACGTGCGCGTTCGCGCCGACGCCGAGCGCTTGCGCGCCCTCGACGCCCATCACCCGCTGATCATCCTGTTTTCCCACCGGTCTTATCTGGACACCTGGCTGCTGCGAGACGCGATCCTCGACGTGGGCTTGAGCCCTACCCACGACCTCGCCGGAGCCAATCTCGACTTTTGGCCGATCGGGCCCGTCCTCCGTCGAACCGGGGCCTTGTTCATCCGGCGGGACACGAAGGACGACCGAATATACCGGTACGTCCTGCGCAGCTACATCCGATGCCTCCTCGCCAACGGGGCCAATCTGGCGTGGTCGATCGAAGGCGGCCGCACCCGAACCGGAAAACTCCGCCCTCCCCGCTACGGCGCCCTGCGGTACGTGGTCGACGCGCTGCAGGCCAGCGACGGCCCCGAGACGTACGTGCTTCCCATCTCCGTGGTCTACGATCAGCTCACGGAGGTGGCGACGATGGCCGGCGAGGCGACCGGCGCCCGCAAACGTCCCGAAGACCTCCGTTGGCTGGTGAAGTACTCGGTGATGCAACGCCGTCAGGGCGGGGTAGCGCGGGTCGATATCGGGGAGCCGCTGCCCCTGCGGGCTCGGATCGCCGAACTGGCGGCGGGCCCAAAACCCGCGGGGGCGATCGTCGAGCGGATCGCACTCGACGTCTGCCATCGCATCAACCGGGTCACCCCCGCGACGCCCACCGCGCTGGTGGCCTTCGCGCTGCTCGCCGCCGAGCGGGCATTGACGCTGACCGAGGTCGAGTCGACGCTGCAACCGATCCTCGCTTACCTCGCGGATAGGGCCCCTCACCTGGACACCCTCCAGGCCGAGCTGCTGACCGAGGCCGACTGGGTCGAGCAGCCCCTCGGCCAGCTCGTCGAAGCCGGCGTTCTCACTCGATTCGAGGACGGCAAGGAACCGGTCTTTCAGATCGCGGCCGACCAGCATCTGGTCGCCGCATTCTACCGCAATACGCTCGTGCACTTTCTGGTCTCCCGAGCCATCGGGGAGCTCGTGATGTTCATGGTGAGGGACCACACCGGAGACGTCCGGGAAGCGATCTGGCAGCGCGCCCTGCAGCTGCGGGATCTGTTGAAGTTCGAGTTCTTCTTCGCCCGCCGTTCGGACTTTCAATCCGAGTTCATGCAGGAGGTCGAACGCATCGACCCCGAGTGGGAAGGTCGACACAGCGTGGCCCCGGTGGTGACCGCCCAGCGGGTCGGGCTGTGGTTCGAGCGGACTCGGCCCCACGTCGCCCACGTCGTGCTGCGGCCGTTTTTCGACGCGTATCTGCTCGTGGCCGATGAGCTCACGAAAGAACCCAGCGACCGAGCGGTCGACCAGGCCGCACTCTCACAGCGCTGTCTCGGCGTCGGTTATCAACGCGTCCTGCAGCGCAAGCTGCATAGCGCCGAGTCGGTCACCCTCGAGATATTTCGAAACGCCCTCTTGCTCGCCGAGCACCGCGGTCTGCTGACACCAACGGGCGACGATCTCCCGGCGCGAAGGCTCGAGTTCGCCGCCGAGCTGCGGGCGATCGTCAGCGATTTGGCGCAGCTCGCGGCGAGCGAAGACCCGGTGCAACCCGCGTAAACGACATCGATGGGGGCTTCGTTCACTTCTCGACACGCCCGATGTCCGCGTATCGGGAAACACTGGCCATCCGATCAGGCCTAGCACCACGAAGACGCGGCGCCCCGACGACGAAAAGGCAAGACATTAGCAGGATTGGGCAACGCGTGGGTCGTGCGCGGCCGCAGGTGAGCGCCTACTATGCGCGCCGAGGAGGCTCTTATGAAGCTGACGGTGAACGGCGAAGAAAAAGAAGTGAAGTCGTCCGACGACACCCCTCTGCTGTGGGTGTTGCGCGACGAGCTCAAGATGACGGGAACGAAGTTTGGCTGCGGGATCGCTCAATGTGGCGCCTGCACCGTCCACGTCGACGGCGAGCCGGCGCGGTCCTGCGTGCTGCCGGTGAAGCTGGTGGCCGGCAAGAAGATCACCACCATCGAAGGTCTGCAAGGACCGGCCGCCGACGCGCTGCAGACCGCGTGGGCCGAGCTCGACGTGCCTCAGTGCGGCTACTGCCAATCCGGTCAGCTCATGACCGCGGAAGCCCTGTTGCGCGCGAATCCATCGCCGACCCGCGAAGACGTCGATCAAGCGATGACCGGCAACGTTTGCCGGTGCGCGACCTACGTCAGGATCCGCAAAGCGATCCTCAACGCCTCGGAAGGACTGGAGGGCTGAACCATGTCGGAACTCATGCTCACTCGCCGCTCCCTCATTCAGAAGTCCGCCGCCGTCGGCACCGGCCTGGTCATCGGCATCCACCTCACCCGCAGCCCGAAGGCGCTGGCGGAGGTCGGAACCCCGAGCTCGGCCCCCATCGTGACGGATCCGAACGCGTTTTTGCGCATCGCGCCCGACAACACGGTCACCGTGCTCGTGAAGCACATCGAGTTCGGTCAAGGGGTATTCACCGGCTTCGCCACCCTCGTCGCGGAGGAACTCGACGCCGACTGGTCGCAGATGCGGGCCGAATCCGCGCCCTCGAACCCCAAGCTGTATCAGAACTACGCCTTCGGCGCCCAAGGCACCGGCGGGTCGACCGCGATCCCCGACGGCTATCGGCAGATGCGTTTGGTGGGGGCCACCGCGCGCGCGATGCTGGTCAACGCGGCGGCCAAGAAGTGGCGGGTCTCGAGGCGCCGGATCTCCGTCGAAAAAGGCGTCGTCAAGGCCGGGTCGAAGTCCGCGACGTTCGGTGAGCTCGCAGAGGCCGCGATGGCGCTCCCGGCGCCGAAGCGAGTCCGGCTCAAGAAACCCAAGGACTTCAAGCTCATCGGCACCGAGCGACCGAAGCTCGACACCGGCAGCAAGAGCAACGGACAGGCGCAGTACACGATCGACGTGGACCGCCCCAATCTGTTGACCGTGCTCGTCGCGCACCCGCCGCGCTTCGGGGCCACCGTCAAGTCCTTCGACGCGTCGGCCGCCGCATCGGTGCCCGGCTTCGTGGCCGCCAAACAGCTCTCCTCAGGGGTCGCGGTGTACGCCGACGGCTACTGGCCGGCCCTGAAGGCCCGCAAGATGCTGAAGGTGGAGTGGGACGACGCGAACGCCGAAACCCGCAGCACGTCGGCCATTCGCGCTGACTACGAAAAGCAGCTTTCCAACGCCGGTATGCGCGCCGTCGGCAAGGGGTCTTTGCCCACCGAGGCGGCGGGGACCGAGGTCATCTCGGCGGACTACACCTTCCCTTACCTGGCTCACGCGCCGATGGAGCCGCTGGATATCGTCATCGAAAAGACGAAGGACGGCGCCGAGGCTTGGTTCGGGTCGCAGCTACCGACGATGGACCACTTCACCATCGCCAAGATCCTGGGCCTGACCCCCGACAAGGTGAAGATCAACGTGATGTTCGGCGGCGGCAGCTTCGGCCGACGCGCCCAGCCCGACGCCCATCTCGCTCGCGAGGGCGCGGAGGCGCTCAAGGCTTCGCCCGACGGCCGCCCGGTCAAGCTCGTCTTCACTCGAGAAGACGACATCACCGGCGGCTACTACCGGCCGATGTACGCGCACCGCCTCCGAGCCACGGTGAAGAACAAGGCGATCACCGGATGGGCGCACCACATCGTGGGCCAGTCCATCGTAAAGAACTCGCCGTTCGAGATGCTCATCAAGGATGGGATTGACCACACCTCGGTCGAGGGAGCGGTTCAGCTCCCCTACACCTTCCCCGGCTTCTCCGTCGACCTCACGACGACCGACGCGAAGGTGCCGGTTCTGTGGTGGCGGTCCGTGGGCAGCACCCACACCGGCTTTTCGGTGGAGACCTTCGTGGATGAGGTCCTGCTCGCCATCGGCGAGACGGACCAGGTCGCCGGCCGCCTCAAGTACATCAAGGAAGATCCCCGGCACGCGGGCGTGCTCAAGGCCGCGGCCAAGCTCGCGGGCTGGCCCCGGCCGAAGGTCGAAGGACGTGAGTACGGCGTCGCCGTGCACAAGTCATTCGGCACCTACGTCGCGCAGATCGCGGAGGTCGGCCTTCGTGACGACGGGATGCCCATGGTCAGCAAGGTGTGGTGCGCCGTGGACTGCGGGGTCGCCGTCAACCCGAACGTCATTGCCGCCCAGATGGAAGGCGGCATCGGCTTCGGACTCGGGGCGGCGCTGTTCAACGAGGTCACCCTCGAAGACGGCGTGCCCCAGCAGAAGAACTTCGACGGTTATCGACCGCTGCGGATCCACGAGATGCCTGACGTCGAGGTGGCGGTCGTCGATTCCGACGCATCGCCGACCGGCGTCGGTGAGCCGGGGGTCCCGGTCATC
This sequence comes from Myxococcota bacterium, assembly GCA_028289325.1. GTDB lineage: Bacteria > Myxococcota > Kuafuiibacteriia > Kuafuiibacteriales > Kuafuiibacteriaceae > JANQQN01. The sequence goes on from JANQQN010000578.1 coordinate 18,325, forward strand.
GCCCCCGCCATCGCCAACGCGTACTTCCGGTTGACCGGGAAGCGCGTCCGCAACCTACCTTTCATCAACAACGTCGAGCCGATGAAACCTCGAGGCAACGCATGAGAAGACGCATCCTCCCCTTGACCTTCGCCGCCGTCTTCGGGGCCTGCGCGGCGCCCGAGCCGGCGATGCCGGGTTCGATGGCCGAGGCCCCGACCACGGTCAAAGGCCTGAAGAACGCGGCCTCGTTCGCGTCTATCGACGACGACCAAGCTCGGGCGAGGGCTCTGTTCGCCGAGGCGGGCAAGGTCCTCACCCACGCGCGGTGCGTGAACTGCCATCCGGCCGGCGACCGCCCGCTGCAAACCGATGCCATGCGTCTGCACGAACCACCGGTCGTTCGCGGTGAAGACGGCCACGGCGCGGCGGGGCTCAAGTGCCAAACGTGCCACGCGAACGAGAACGCGAACCTGGTCGAGATCTCGATGCCCGGTCACGAACACTGGCATCTCGCCCCCGCCTCGATGGCCTGGCAAGGCAAGTCTGTGGGCGCGATCTGCGACCAGGTGAAGGACCGGGCCCGCAACGGAGACCGGGACATCGACGCCATCGTGAAGCACATGGCCGAAGACGGCCTGGTGGGATGGGCGTGGGATCCGGGCCCCTCCCGGTCACCAGCCCCCGGCACGCAAGCGGTGTTTGGCGGCCTGATCCGCGCATGGGCGGCGGCGGGCGCCCACTGTCCGCCCGCCACCGCCGTCGCCCAAAACTGACCCCGCGTCGCGCCGCCTTCGACCGATCCCGACAAAACCGCGGCCTCCCGCCGAGGCGCCGAACGTCACGCAACGCGGGCGTCGGCCCTCGGCGGCTTCATTCGAACGTCCACGCCCTTGCGCAGGGTGTCCAGGACGACGCACGAATGCTCGGCCAGTCCCAGGAGAGTGGACGCGGCTGACGCCGGCGCGTCGTCGCTCAGGGCCAGGTCGACGTTGACGTTGATCCGCTGAAAACCGACCGGAACCGAGGCGTCGACCAGCAGCGTTCCGCGGACGTCGACCTCAGCCGTGACCGTGACCGCGAGTCGGGTGAGGCCGACGCGAAGACGATCCGCGACCGCCCGGATCGTCGTATCCAGGCAGCTCGCGAGCGCCGCGCACAGAATGTCACCCGATACCGGCGCATCGCTGTCGCCGCCGACGGCGCGGTGAAGCGCAACCGGGCAGCGCTCTTCCGTTGGTCCCACGAGCACCGCGCCGTGCAGCGGGTCGTCGACGTCGTGTCCGGTCACCGCCCGGTCGGTGATCCACGCCTGAGTCGGGTCGTCTTGATACCTTCGATCAACGGCTGCTGCCGGTCGCGAAGCACTGATGGTCTCTTCATGGCCGATTCTCCTTGTTCGTACGGACGACGATCGACGAGTCAGCGGCGACCCGCCGCCGCCCCGATGTGAAAGAAGGCTTTCGCCCGCGCGAACGCCGTCGCTTCGTCGGTCGGACGCCCGAAGCGAGCGAAGCCGTCCATCGCCCGCTGTCGCTCCGTTCGCGCGATCGACGGGGCGGCGACGGTTCGGCGGACGGCGTCGGGGCCAGCCGCGGTGGGGGTGTCGAGCGTTACACTGATCTTGAGCATGGCGATTCTCCTTCGGGCCGGTTCAACCGGCCAGCGAGGTCATCCTGGACCCGCACCGAGGGAAGAAGCGTTTGAAGATCCGTCGAAATCAGGGCCCCAAGCCCCGTTCGTGGCCGGATCAGCGGTCGCCGCGTGTTACATTGCCCACGATGCTTCGAGACATCGCGGGGCCTTTCGACGCGGTGGTCATCGGCGCCGGGCCCAACGGGCTCGCGGCCGCGGTGCGACTGGCCGAGCGCGGGTCGCGGGTGATGGTCGTCGAAGCCCACGACGAGATCGGTGGCGGCACGCGGACGCGCGAGCTCACCCTACCCGGTTTCCACCACGACGTTTGCTCCGCCGCCCACCCGATGGGCATCCTTTCCCCCTACTTTCGAACGCTTCCTCTCGCGCAGTACGGCCTGCGGTGGATCAAACCGCCGGCGTCCGTCGCCCACCCGCTCGACGACGGCGCGGTGATCCTGAGGCCGTCGCTCGAGGAGACCTCAGAAGCCCTCGGCCCCGACGCGGCGAGCTATCGAAAGCTGATCGCGCCCTTCCTGAAGAATCCGCACGGCCTGCTCGAGGACGCGTTGGGTCCGCTCAGGTTGCTGCCCAAACACCCGCTCCTGCTCGCCCGATTCGGCCTCAAGGCGTTCCGGTCCGCGACGGGCCTCGCCCGAAGCCACTTCCGCGGTCCTCGGGCCCGAGCCCTGTTCGCCGGGTGCGCAGCGCACGCCATCCTGCCCCTCGAGTTTCACTTTACCGCGGCCATGGGCCTCATCTTCGCGATCACCGGCCACGTCGAACCGTGGCCGGTGGCCGCCGGCGGATCCCACGCCATCACCAACGCCCTGGCCGCCCATCTGCAGTGTCTCGGCGGCGTGATTCACACCGGCACCACGATCACATCGCTGGCGGACCTTCCCGAATCGAAGGTCGTCCTGTTCGACACGGGCCCCGATCAGCTCGTGCGGCTCGGACATAGCCACCTGCCCCGGCGATATATAGCCCGCCTGCGACGGTTTCGATTCGGTCCCGGCGTGTTCAAGATCGACTGGGCGCTCGACGGGCCGATTCCGTGGCGGGATCCGGCGTGTCTCGACGCCTCGACGGTTCACGTCGGCGGCACGCTGCAAGAAGTCGCGGCCGCCGAGGCGGCGATGTGGCGCGGCGAGCACCCTCCCCGGCCGTTCGTATTGCTCGTCCAGCAGAGTCAGTTCGACCCGGAACGCGCCCCCGCCGGCCGGCATACCGGCTACGCCTACTGCCACGTCCCCGCGAACTCGACAGTGGACATGACCGACGCCATCGAATCCCAGGTCGAGCGGTTCGCCCCGGGGTTTCGCACACGCATTCTGGCCCGGGCCACCATGACTGCGAAGGACTTCGCACGCTACAACCTGAACTGCGTGGGCGGCGCGATCACCGGGGGGGTCGCCGACGTCTGGCAGTTGTTCACCCGACCCGTGGCCCGGCTCGACCCTTACCGCACCCCCCATCCGCGCCTGTTCATCTGTTCGAGCTCCACCCCGCCGGGCGGAGGCGTCCACGGTATGTGCGGCTTTCACGCCGCCGAGTCCGCGCACCGTCGGCTGGCGAAGCTCGCGCCGATCCGCTGGTGACTCCCGGCCGCGGTCGCAGGGGTACCGGCCCGTGACCATCGCGACCAAGCCTGCTAGACCGGCGGCGCCATGAACGGATTGTGGGCCCGGCTGAACACCAAATGGGGCCGGCGAATCGGCATCTCAGCCGTCATCGCCCTCGTGCTGTATAGCCTGCTGGGGTTCGTCGGGGTTCCCCAGGCCATTTACTATGCGGTCGGAGAGGTGGGGACACGAACCCAAGCTGAGGTCCGGCTATCCCGCGCGGCATTCAATCCCTTCACCTGGCGACTGCAGCTCGAGGGGTTCGACCTTCGATTCGCCGACGAGCCGCCGATCTTGGCCTTCGATCGGCTGGTGGTCGACTTCGACGGGACCTCGGTCGTCCGCGGCGCGTACGTGTTCGAGGAACTGGAGCTCGTCAACGGCGCGTCCAATGTGGTCCGAGAGCGGTCGGGGCAGATCAACGTGCAGCGGTTCTTGGACGCGCTGAGCGCCGACGAAGACGGGGCGAAGGAAACCAAAAGCGGCCCCTCGGAGGCCGCCGCCCCCGACGACGCACCGCCCCCCGGCCCCCCGGCGATCGTGGTGCGATCGCTGGCCATCATCGACGCTCAGATTCGCTTTCGCGACGAGACCCGGGCCCCCGCCTTCGCGACCGCGGCCTTGCCCATCACCTTGCGCCTGGCGGATTTTTCGACCTTCGCGGACGAAGGGAGCCCGTTCTCGTTCTCCGCCACCACTCAGGACGGGGCTCGGATCTCGTGGTCGGGCAGTATCGGCGTCTTTCCTTTCGCCTCGACCGGCGAGCTGACCGTCGACCGGCTCGACCTGACCCACTATCAACCTCTGGTCGCGGGGCTGATCCAAGGCCAGCTCAAGACCGGCCGGCTGGGGGTGTCGGGGCGTTATCGCGTTCTTCAGCGCGGCGATCAGATCGATGTTCGGTGGACCGACGGAACGCTCGCGCTCGACCAGATCGCGCTGGGTGATCCGCAGGCCAAGGCCGACGCCGAACCGCCGCTGGCGGTGAATCAGGTCCGGGTCAAGGACATCCGCTTCGATCTCGCCGAGCGAACGCTCGAGGTCGGCCGTGTACTCTTCGCGGACGGTCAGATCCGGGCCCGGCGATCCGAGGCGGGGGCGATCGACATCATGACCCTATGGCGACCGCCGGCGCGGCCGGGGACACCGACGAAGACCAGCACCGACGCCCCGGCCAGGACCGTCACCAGCACCCGACCGCCCGCGAATCCGTGGCGGGTCCGAGTCGCGGAGGTCGCGCTGCAGGAGATCGACGTGCGCGGCGAGCAAGCGACGCCGGACGGCCCGGTCCGGATGGGCCTCGACCGGCTCGCGGTTCGCGTGCGCGACGTCAAGATTCCCGAGCTGTCGGCGATGCCCATCCGGCTCCAGACGGCGGTGGCTCCCGGGGGCCGGATCACCGCCACCGCCACCGTGGCCGTGAAACCCAACGTGTCGGTGCGGGCCCGAGTCGATGTGAGCGGCGTAGACTTCACGCCCCTGGAACCCCTCCTCCGCTCGAGGGCGGCCCTCGACCTCGAGTCCGGCCGCCTGACGGTGACCGGCGACGTCCGCTACCCCGCACCGAAAGACCGACCGTTGTTCGCAGGCCTGGTTCGGATCGAAGACCTGAACACCAAGGACCTGAAGGCCGGTCGACGTTTGGCCGGCCTTCAGGCGCTCCAGGTCTCGGGCCTCGAGGTCTCGACGACCCCCGTGATCATCGCCGCCGACCGCATCGACATCAATAAGCCCTACGCGAGGGTGACCATCAACCAGGATCAGACCACCAACCTGCAGGCCGTGTTCGCCCCCCAACGTTCGTCGAAGGCGGCGTTGCCGGCAAAGAAAGCCCCGCCGCCCAAGAAAGCCCCGCCGCCTTCGACAAGCAAAGGTGTGGCTTCCAAGGATAAAGGGTCGTCGCCCCAGATCCGCATCCAGCGGATCCAAGTCAAGAACGGCGCCGCGGACTTCGCGGACCTCGCGATCACCCCGTCGTTCTCGGCCGGTATCCAGCGCCTGAACGGGTCGGTGACCAACCTGGTGACCGGTAGCCGCCGGCCCGGCCGGCTCCGGCTGAAAGGACGGGTGGATCGCCACTCGCGGGTGTCGATCTCCGGCCTCCTGCGCCCGTTCAACCCCCGGTCGTCTTCGCAGTTCCGGCTCAAGTTCGACAACGTGGAGATGACCTCTTTCAGCGCCTACTCCGCCAAGTTCGTCGGCTACCGGCTCAAGAAAGGCAAACTTTCCGTCGAGCTCGGATATCGGTTCACGGGTTCCAAGGTCCAAGGGGACAACCGCGTGATCGTCGACCTGCTGGAGCTCGGTGAATCGGTCGACAGTCCCGACGCGATCTCGGTCCCTTTCAAGCTGGCCATCGCATTGCTCGAGGATCGCAACGGTCGTATCGACCTCGAGCTGCCGGTGTCCGGAGACCTAAAGGATCCTCAGTTCAGTTTCGGCGGCATCATCTGGAGCACGTTCGTCAACGTGCTGACGAAAGTCGCGTTGGCTCCCTTCGACATGGTGGCCTCCCTGTTTGGCGGCGGCGATGAGCTCGATAGGATCGCGTTCCCGCCCGGGCTCGCCCAGCTGCCTGACGATGGGCTCAAGAAGGCGCAGAGCATCCGGCGGGCGTTGACGGAGCGAGGTCGTTTGAAGCTCGAGATCGAAGGCCGCTACGACCGTGACGACGATGGGCTCGCCGTCGCGCGTCAACAGCTGGACGCGGTCCTGGAAGTTCTGGCCGCGAGCCTCAAGGGAGACGCGTCCCGAGCCCAGGCGCTCACGGCGCGTCTGAAGATCCCGGACCGCCCCCCGCCGGGCGACGAAGCGACCCTTCAGCTTCCCGGCACCGAAGACCAAGGCGCCAACCCGGACGCCGACGCGTCCGGCCCCACGTTCGACGATCGCGACGCGTTGGTCCGGGAGGCCTACCGTCGCGTGTTCGAGCGACCGAAGAACACCCCGGCCACGGGTGCCGCCGCTTTGGCCGAGCAGGTCCAGGTGCCGGGACCCGAGCGCCGTTCATCGGACGACGACGACGACGACGATGACCAGGCGCCGACACCCGATTCTTTGGCCGCCCCCATCGAGCAGCTCGAGGGTCGTTTCCTCGAGCGCCTGGTTCCGTCGGAGCAGACGTTGTTCGCCCTCGCGCGACGGCGAGCCCGCGCCATTAAAGACATCGTCCTCGAGGACGAGCAGATCGAGTCAGGGCGGGTATTCACGCTCGACGTCTCTTCCGCCGACGAGCCCAGCGTTCACCTCAATCTGACCGTGGACTGATCGCGCCCTCGTCGCCGGCGGCCGAGGGACGAAACACCGACACGCGGTCGCTCGTCCCCGCGCCTCCGGCTCGAGTGGCCCCCGCGATCACGAAGATGTCCTGGCCCGTCGCGACCGCCCCCAGACCGTGTCGGGGCACGGACATCGCGGGAATCGTCGACCACTTATCGGTCTTCGGATCGTAGGCCCACGACTCGTCGTGGACGCCGCTGCCTCCCGCCCCGAAGAACTCTCCGCCGAAGACATAGAGCTTGCCGGCCACCGCCGCCGCCGCGATCCCGCCCTGCGCGTTGGGCATCGGCGCCACCGTACGCCAAGTTCCCGTCGCGGGCTGGTACACCTCGGTCGTGGCGCGGTTGCCATCGTTCACCACCCGGCCCCCGACGACATACAGCTGGCCGTCGATCACCGCGCCCGCCGCGCTGTTGCGGGCGGTCGGCGCCGCCGGTCCGACGGTCACCTCGTTGGTGCGGGGGTCGAAGATCTGCATCGCCCGGATGTCGCGCTGATCGTTCCAATTGGCATTCGCCGTCCCTTCGGGCGCGCGGCCCGACGCGAGATAGACCCTGCCGTCGATGAACGCGGCGACGGTCTCGGACTGCGGGTGTTTGAGCTGGCTGACTTTGCGCCACTGCCCCGCCGCCTCGTCCAGCAACAAGATATCCGCGCTGGCGGACCACCGCCCTCCGTGGGCGGCGACGAATCCGCCGAAGGCGTACAGGCGCGGTCCGGTGGAAACCAGATAAGGATGGTGACGAGGCTCCGGCAACGACGGACCGCGACGCCAGGCGTCGGTGGCGGGATTGTAGATATACAGGCGATCCGAGATCCCTTGCGCCGAAGGATCCACATCCGGGCTCAGGCCTCCCGCGAGGTAGATCTCCCCTTTGTGCAAGGCCGGATAGATCTCTTGCACTCGATACGGAATCGAAGCCCGGGTCTGCCACTGGGCGTCGTCGCGCGGTACGGCCGACGTGGTCGAGTTCGTGCACGCGACCGAGCAGATCGCCAACGCGGTGAACAGTCGCGCCATCATCGGCCAAGGGTGGCGCGCGCGCATCGCCGGCGTCCACCTATCAATCGCGCTCGGGTGGACTTCGCCCCCGACCTAACAACTTTTACGACTCCCTCATCTTTTCCGACAGCGACGAACGGCGGCGTTGCCTAAACTGCTGGGGGGTCGTCCGATAGCGGCGTCGGAACCAGCGAGTGAAGTGGCTCTGGTCCGCGAATCCCACGTCGGACGCGACGCCCGCCAGCGGCGCGTCGGTGGTCATGAGCTGCCGGGCGGCATGATCGAGACGGCGGTAACGAACATACTCACCGATGGTGACGCCGAATGAGCGTCGAAACGTTCGTGCCAGATGCTCTTTGCTTCGTCCCACGTCCGCGGCCAGCGATGAGAGTTGGGGCGGGCTCAGGAATTCGGCGTCGAGGCGCTCGCGAAGCTGGCGAACCCACGCCGGATTCACCGGGCTCGCCACGAATCCTCGCGCCGCGGCGAGCTCGCCGATCGCGTCGGCCACCAGCGCGTCGAGGGCGACCGGCGTCGCGGCGTCATCGACGGCCAGCTCCTGCAAAATGAGCCCCCCCAGGCGCCGGAGGGCGGGCACCGCGAAGACGTCGTCGCGATCAAAGGCGCTTTCACACCCGCGATCATCGAAGCGATCGGTGTCGATTTGGACGAGCAAGCAGTGACCGCCGCCGTCGCCCGCGCGCTCGCGATGGCTGGCCCCGTCCGGAAACAGCAAGACATCGCCCGCGCCGAGATGGTGTTCGCGCCGTCCGATACGCGCGATGTAAGCGCCGGTGAGGCCGATGGCGAAGCCACGGTGGGCGTGGGTGTGCGCGGACAGCGCGTACCCGACGGGCAGGCGATACTCACCGACGTAGACGTTGCCACCGGCGACGGCCGACCGGACTCGGCCGCATCGATTCGCTTCCTCCCCGCTCATCGAATTCATGATATCAGCGATCGACCCGGGGCCATCAACCGCGTTCTATCGGGTCGCACCGGCGAACCTTAGCCTGCCCGCATGTGGCGAACCGAGATCTGTATGGGTTTGGCGAGCCTCGCCGCCGCGTGCACGGCGCCGTCGACGACCCCTCGCGCGATCGTCGATCGTTACCATGGCGTCGAGATTTCTGACCCGTACCGCTGGCTGGAGGAGGATCGGCCGTCGACGGTGGCCTTCAAGAACGCGTTAGACGCGACGGCGCGACGATACTTGTCCGCTCTGCCGGGCTTGCCCGCGCTCGAGGCCAAGGTCGCCGCCGCCGCCCATACCCGGCGTATCCTCGCCCCCCAGCCCGCGGGCGGTCGTCTGTTCTACGTGGAAGCAGACGCCGCGATGTCCGTGCCGTCGGTGTTCGTGGAGGACGCGGGCCACCCTCGCAAGTTGCTGGACGGACCCCAACTCCACGCCGCGGGCGAGCGTGTTCATATTCGGCTCTGGCCAACCCCCGACGGGCGCCGGGTCGGCGTGGGCATCACCTCCACCGGAGGACGCCGCATGCGGTTGACCGTGATTGACGCCCACTCCGGCCGCCGACTCGGCGACGATATCCCAGACCTCGTCGCCGGCCGATCGTCGGTCGCGTGGCTCGATGGCGGCCGAAGCCTGGCCTTCGTTCGGTTCGATGTACCCGACGACGTCAATGCCCCCCTCGGCGAGCCCAAGCTCATCGTCCGGTCCCCCGACGGCGACGAACGGGTGGTCATGACCGGACCCGCCGACACGCGGCTCACGATCTGGACGCGCACCGGACATCCGGGCGAGCTCGTGGTCGCCCGGCGATCCGGAGACGGTCGCACCAGCGTGTGGCGAGTCCCCGACGCCACGGCGTCGGGATCTCCGCAGTCGCTGGTCGCACAAGGGCTTGGACGAAGCCGGTACGCCGGAGACCTCGCCGACAAGATGATCTTCGCCACCACCGTCGATGCCCCCCAGGGGCAAATCATCTCCGTCACGCCGGCGACCGACGGCCCACCCCGAACCGAAGTGGTCATCGCCCCGGCCCAGCACCCCATCGATAGCTGGGTCGGCACCGGAGAAATGGCCGCGGTCGTCAAAGACCGAATCTTCGTCGTGTATCGACGCCACACCGCCTGGGTCATCGCCATCCACGACGGCGCCGGCCGGCCGACCGATTCGATCGAGCTGCCCACCGGAACATCGATGTGGACCGGTCTCATCACCGACCGGACGTCGAACGCGCTCTACGTGTCATTGAGCGAATTCGCCGACCCGGGCACGGTCTATCGGATCCGACCCGGTCAATCCAGACTGACCGAGTGGCGCGGCGCTCGCCCGCCCTACGATCCCCACGCGTACGTCACCGAGCTCGTCAGCTACCCGCGCCCCGGACAAGATCCGGCGCCGATGTTCTTGAGTCGACGGCGCGATCTGACCGCCGACGGGGAGCGACCGGTGCTCGTATACGGGTACGGTTGGGGAGGATGGTCGGCTGCACCCTGGTTC
>JANQQN010000580.1 GCA_028289325.1 Myxococcota bacterium
CCCCTTGGGTCGCGGGGCAGGCGCCCGCTGGCCCGCAGGAGCCCGTCTCAGCAGCGCCGCCGGCGAGCTCGCCGGGGCAGGGCAGGGCGCCAGCGTCGCGCCCTCACGAGGTCCTGAACGGCGTTGAGGTTGGCAAGCTGACCGCCGAGGCAAAGAACGGGCTCGACCCGGTTCGTGGGACGTGGCGAGGCCTCCCGCTGATTCCTCCGGAACCCCGGCGCGACTACTTGCCGTTCGGCCGGCAGGGAGAGCCGGTCTGGTGGCCGCGCATCCGGACGCCCGACGGCGGCGTAGCGTTCATCGGCACTCGTGAGTCCAAGGCCGCGGTGAAGGCCGCGCCCCGGGCGGACGTGATCGCGCTGTGAGGTTGGCCGTGGTCGACGATAAGCGAACGACCGCCGATCTACTCACCGAGCTTCGCGCGCGACGCGAGGGCCTCACGCCGGGTGTGGCCGGCCTGCTCGATGCCCTCATCGATGCCGCGGCGGTCGAGCTCGAGGCCAAGGGTCATCACGAGAGCTATCGCCGTCGACTGGAGACCCTGGTCGAGGCCCTCGATAACTGGTGATAGCGCTGAAACGAAAAAGGGGGGCGTGAGCCCCCCTCTCTCTCTGCCGGACTCGCGTCCGACCCTCGCCTTGCCTCGCCTCGCCAAGCCTCGCCGGGCCTTGTCTCGCCTCGACTCGCCTCGCCTCGCCAGGCGGGCCGATCCATCGCCGACGGCGTTCTCGGTGTCAATGCCTGGCAGGCTATTCCTCGGTCGCCTTCTTCAGATGAACGAGGGTCTCGGCCAGGAAGACGTCCAGCCTGATGGCGGCTTGGGCGATGTACTCGCCCAGCGCCCGGACGATCTCCGCGTCCTCCTCTGTGCACTGCACGAACTCTCGCAGCGCCGACACCGCGCGCTCCCGCGCCTCGTCGTCCGCGGCGATCATCAGCGCGCCGAACAGCTCGCGGCGAAGCTTGTCTTCCGGCGTCGGCAGGGCATGAATACCCAACGACTCTAACAGCCCCGCCTCAACTTCGACCGGTGCCAGCTGATACATCACCCCGGCGACCTTGGTTCCCATGTCTTCCCCGTCCTTCATCTACCAACCTCCTATGCAGCTGCAGCCGCCAGTTACCGCCCCGCCCGGGTTCGACGTTCCGCAAAAGGGCGCGCGTTCACCTGTTGAGATACGCGGGATGTCTTCGAAGTCGAGGCATCCCACCGGAACGGCCACGCTGTAACAGGTGTCGACCGCGCGTTGCGACTGGGAACCGGAGTCCTCCACGTCGCAGTAGCAGTCGTCGGCGATCTCGAGCAGCTTGTCGCATTCGGACGGCTCACCGCAGCCGGCGATCGCCAGCACCAGCACTACCCACCTCATACCCGCCTCCGTAACTGTCGCTCCTGGTCCTCGATGCGCGCGGCCGCGCGGCCGAGCTGCTGGTCGAGCTCGCGCGTCTCGAGCCTCGCCTGGTGGTAGCGACTCCATCCTTCGTGCGCATGGATGACGTACATCGGCACCAGCGCGTAGATGAGCCACGACTCGAAGTAGACGAGGACCCCGAACCCCATCAGATGCGGCGCCATCGAGAGCAGGTCTTCCCATCCGAACCGAAACACCTCGACCACCTCACTGGTTCCGGTGGCGCATGCGCGGGATCCGCGGTGGCGTCGGATGGTTGCCGCTCGGCGTGATCTCGTCATACTCCAGCGGCTCGGGGGCAGCGCTCAGCGGCCCGAAGGTGTCCGCATGCGGGTCGGACTTGGGACGCTTTCGGGCGGCGAACTCCTCGGCCATCATCATACGGCCTCTCGCAAGCCAGATTGCCGCATTACAGAAGGCGATCTTTTGAGACCACTGAAAGCGTTCCGCCTCCGTCGCGGAGCCGAAGAACCCAGGATCGGGGATCGGCAACGACCTGAGGTGAGCGACGACCGCCGGATACTCTCGGTGGACCGCGTAGATCATCGCGCAGTGGATCCGGAGTGAGCGCAGCTGGCGCGGTCGGTAGAGCCCGGCCGTCAATGACGCGTGCAACTCGTTGTGCGCCGCGGACAGCGCCTCCCGCAAAAGGTCATCGTCTGAGAAGACATTCATGCGGCGATCGTACGCCTGCGCAGTTCCCGACTCTACCGGGCTCCCCGAATCGCCCGGAGCGTGCTTGGCTCCCTGGCCGCTATGCCTAGCCACCCACGACGCCGAACACCCGAGCACCCCGGGAGGGTCAAGCAGTTCTCAATCACGCTCTCGAAGAAGAGCTTCGGATGATAGAGAAGCTCTCCCAACGACTCGGGACTACTAAGAATATGGCCGCCATGCTGGCGTGCACATTCATCTATGAGCTCGGGCTCGGGCCCGCCGATCTCGGGCTCGATCCTAAGGAAGACAGCGACAGGTAATAATGTATCGACGCGACATTACGCGATAGAACTCGCACTGACACAGCTGCGTGACACAGTGACACGCGTGCATAGAGAAGATCGATAGCCGTTATAGTCAAGAGAACGCGGACCGGCGGGCGTACGATCGAGCTGCGCCGGGGCCGAAGGGGGCAGCTCCTCACCCCAAGGGGGAGCCAACCTGCGACGCAACCACAACCCCAACGGAGGTCATCGGCCCCGGCGCACCTCACCCGGATGCTTCGACAGCGCGAGCCCTTGATCCTCGAACCCCGCCCGCAAGAGACCGAGAGCCAGGGGCAGCCGCCCCGGGTCCCCTCCCGCGATGACCGTAAGATGGCCGGTGCACGCAGCCTTGCCGACGAGGGCGTCGAAGTCCTCGCCGGCGGCGGTCTGCGCCGCGAAGTTCAGGAGGTCGGAGGGGGTCTTGATGACTGGCACGCTATTGAGTGTAGCGTAATGCAGGAGGAGTTGCAAGAATCAGGTCTCGCCGACCTCGGTCCTCGGCAGCATGTCGGTACTCACCGCGAAGGCCTCGGGGTACCGGAACGCGATGTCGGCGCCCATCAGCGCGGACAGCCGGAGGTTGCCGGACGCGATGTCGGTGACACGGTCGGCGATGAGCTCGAGCGTCCCGAACTCACCGATCAGGAGCGCGTTCCAGGCGCCGAAGATGAGCGCGGACGTCGTCGCGCCACCGGTGTCGATGTCGTCGGGCACTTGCTCGCTGGTGGCGTACGGGTAGCCGAGCATCGTCGCCGGCCCGGTGTCCGAGATGAGGAACTCGCCGGAGCCGGCGTCTTTCTTGGTCAGGATGCCGTTGCGCCAGCCGTCGGCGTTCATGAGCCAGGCGAGCCCACCGAGCTGGTCGGCGTTCGCCTTCTTCACTGCGACGGCCATCTCCGCGGCGCGGGCGAGGGTCAGGTTGCCCCCGTCGCCGGTCCCGAAGGTGACCCGGTTGGTCTCGTTCTCCGGCAGGTTCAGCAAGCCGAGCGGGACGGGGTCGGTACCGCTGCCGTTGATGGCCGCGAGGTCGATGCCCAGCGCGATCGCCGTCGCCAGGTCGGAGCGCGTCAGCGCCTCGATGCTCGGGTCGGACTGGATCTGCAGGCGCCGAGTCATCTTGCTCGTAGCCATGATCTCATGGAACCGGAGCTCAACCTGCGAGAAGGTCGAGTCGCCGTCGTCGAGGTTGCCTTGGTTGCCGTCGACCTCGCCGACCCACTGCGCGACGCCTCCGAGCGCGCGCTTCGGAATATCGACATCGCCTCGAAGGCCCGACAGGACGGTCGCGCCCAGCTGGCGGACGCGCATCATATTGTAGAGGACCTCGATGAACGAGGCCCCGAGATGCTCGACGGGGATGAGGTTCGCGCCGCTCGATGCGGCGGTGGAGTCCAGCGTCCGGAACGCGCGCCCTGACCGGGCCGCCATCGCCCGCTGAACCTCCGGAGGGGGAGGCGCCTCGAGGACATCGAGCGGAATCAGGATGCCCTTGGCCGGTCGCTTCATCCGCTGCGACACCGCGGCGGAGAGCTCGAGCTCGTAGGCCGCTTGCTTGGCCTCGTGAGGCCCGCCGCCGCTGAGGACGTATTGAGCCGCTCGCCAGAACGAGAAGCGGTTGGTCTCCTTCGTGGAGAGGCCGAGCTCGGACGGCGGGGTCTCGAGCTTCGTGCCCGTCGACAGGACGTCCAGGAGCGTCCCGCGGAACTGACTCAGCGGCATGCCGGTGTTGATCGCCTGCTCCCCCAGGTCGCGGCGCTGGTGGCGCGCGGCCAGGGCGCGGATCTCACGCTGCCGTTCGGCCTCTCTCTTCGGGGCCTGCTCGGCCATCTGCTGGGCCTCCGGGGTCATCCCAGGCTCGACGGTAGTTACGGCTTCGGCATTCTCGTCAGGTGGCATCTCTACCTCTGTCGTGTACGAGCGCCCGGCCGACCGGGCCTCGATGGTTGCGGCGCTCATGTCAGCGGGGACACTGAGCACGGAGATTTCAAAGGGGCGCCACGAGGTGACGCGGAGAATGGGGAGGCCGCCGGGCCGGGGCTCGACGCGGACGCGTCGGATCTCATAGCCGACGGAGACGTTGCGTCGGACGCCGTCCTGAACGTCCATCGCGGTCGCGCGGGCGAGCTCGGTGGCGCGCGAGAACCGGCCGTCGGCCCGGCCCTGGCCGCCCTCGATGCGGGCGGAGTCGATGACCCCGACTTGCTGCCGGGGGTCGTGGTCGAGGAGGAGGGGCGCCCTCGAGGAGGACAGGAAGGTCAGGTCGACGGCCGACGAGTCATGGCTGAGAACCTCGAGGCCGCGGACGACCTCCCCGTCGACCTCGAGGACGCGTTCTACGGGTTCGGTGGATGAGAAGACGGTCCGGAAGCGGACGGCCTCATTCGTCGCCGGCGTCGTCTTCCTGGTCGTCGTCAGCGTCGCCGCCCGACGATACATCGCCGGCGTCGTCGTCTTCCGAAGGCTCGGGCTCGGCCTCTGGCGAGTCGCTACCACTGGCCGCAGGCTGACCGAGCTGTAGATCGGCGAGCAAGACCGCTTCCTCCCGGAGCTCGTTCGCGACGTCGGCGATGTCGACGCCCTGCATCCGCAAGATGCGCGTACGCGAGGTCAAACCGGCCTGCAGCTGCGCGATTTGCGCGGTGGACTCCCGGCCAGGGTCCACGTAGCCGAAGCCACGGGCTTGAAAGACCGAAGACTCCAGAACGGCATCCAAGACGCCGCTACGGGATCCGAACAGCCCCGAAGTCGCCGCGTACAGCGCCCAACGCTCGAAGATCGGCCGAATGACTGTCGAGATGAACCATTCTTGAACGGCCCGATAGACCTCCCGCTCGTCCATCGCCCCCTGCCGGGCCGCGCTGTAGTTCACGTCGGACAGGTCGCCGGAGAATGAGTGATAGCTCACACCCATGGCCGATGCCATCGCCCGCAGGAGCGCCTTCTCGTAGTCGGCGTAGTTTGAGTTCGGGTGGGTCGGGTCGAGCATCTGAGCCTGCCACCCCGGCGGCGCCGCAAAGGTCTGGCCGGGCTCTACTTGGTCCTCGAGGACGTACCGCTCGCGCCCGTCCTTCCCGCGGACGGTCTGGAGGCCCGCAACCAGACTGGCCGGCGAGTCGTCGGTCGTGTGCATCGCGATGACCTTGCTGGCGCCCATCCGGGCCGCGATGAGCTCGGCCTCGCGGTACCGCTCCAGGAACGCGCCGGTCTTCACGATCGCATGCAGCCACGTGACCCCCCGCCACTGGTTCGCATCGAAGGCCCGGAAGGCGTGGATCGCCCGGTCCGCCGGCATCCTCACCCGCTGATAGCCGAGCCGAGGATAGTCGAGGTCGAAGGGGCTCACCGTCGGCCGGAGATGGTAGGCGATCGGCTCGCCGTACAGTCCGACCTCCACCCCTTGGTGGACGCGGATGCCCGCCGGCGGCGTGCCGTAGTCATAGGTCGCGTCGAGCATCTCGATCGGCACGATATGGATGCTGAAGTTCGATTCGTTCGCGCCCCGGTCCGGGATGAGCTCGACCAGCGCCTCTCCGTCCCGAATGACGCTCGACAGCAACAGATGCTGCACCTGCACGAAGTCGAACCGGCGAGCCTTCGTGCAGAGCTTCGACTCCGTCCACCGTTTCCACGCCTCCTCGACGCGACGATTGAGCGTCTCGTTGACGCGGCCGTTCCGGGACTTCACGCGGCACACCAGCCGAACCCCACGGTGGCCGATGATGTTCGCCGGGAACCGCCAGTTGACCGCGCCGGCGACGTGCGGGTCGTTCTTCACCAGCCACCGCGCGCGAGCCAGCAACGAATGTAGGGCGAGCCGTACGTCTTGGTTGGTCGTAACCGGCGTCCGAGGGATGTCCTCGGTCAGTCGGGTCAGGGCCGCGCCCTCGAAGTTCGTAGTCAAAACCGCTTCCTTCCGAAATAGCTTGGCCGCTTCGGCGGCGGATCGTCACCCTCATCCGCTTGAGAAACGACCTTCATCAACGACGGTCGTGCGATGCGGAGCGCGGCCAGGTTCAGGACCAACATGTCGAGGGCCTCGTTCCGGTCCCTGGTCTTCACCCACCGGATCGTGGCCCGGCCCATCCGGTGCTCAACGACCCGCCGCTCCGAGACGACCTGCGCGAAGAACTCGTCGTCGAACTGACGACGGAAGTGGATCCGACCGTGCCCCTCCCGCATCGCCAGCCGCGCGAAGACCGCCTCTTTCGCGCCGTCGGTCCCGACAGTGAAGACCGGGCACCGAGCCGGCGCGCCCTTGCGCTTGCGCCGCATGATGACGATCGGCTCCCCCATACCCCCTCGGCCCTTGGTCGCGTAGACCCGGTGGGCGTACCGCGGCAGACAGAACGCATACACGGAGTCCACCCAGTGGCCGGAGTCAACGCAGGTTGCGACGAGCGAGTGCGGGCCGCGGCGCTCCTTGATGAAGTCGTCCAGCTCCGCCCACGACGGGTCGCCTTTCTCTTTGGGATTCCCGAAGAAGATCCGATGCTCGAGCACCCACGACTCTTCGCCCTCGCCCCAGCCGACCGTCAGCGCCTCGATGCGGTCGCCCTGGATGTCGACACCGCAGGTGATGGCCATGACCTCGGGCGGGACCGCCGGGTAGTCTTCTGCCCGCTCCTGCAGTTGGTTCTGGTCGAGGCTGTCGCCGTCGGCGTAGGGCAGGCCGAGACGGAGGTTCCAGAAGGGCTGTTCGCGCGCCGGGTCGTTGGCGCCGGCGACGTACTCCGTGGCGATCTCCGACCACGTGAGCCAGGGCGAGATGAGCCCGGGCAGATAGAAGCCGGCGATCTTCGACTCGGGGTTCGAGGCGACCCACCGGCCGGCCTCGA
>JANQQN010000586.1 GCA_028289325.1 Myxococcota bacterium
GACCCGGGGTTAAGCGTGTGCATAACGCGAAGGGATGAGGCCGGTGAACGACGATCGACGATGGGTACCCCAGACTTGATCAGCACCGCGTTGCCAGGACCCCGGCAGCTGACGTTCAGCGAATCACCCGCCCGCGAGTAGTACATGTAGATGGTCCCTGCCGGCATGAAGACCGCTTCCCGGCTCGGGGTTCGGCCTAAAGACGCATGGCTGCCCTTTTCGCGCAGGAGATAGGCTTCGGCCTCCACGATCGCCGCCGCCAACCAGCGGCCCCGGTACCGGCGACGGATCACCTTGCCGACGAGGCTTTGCGCCACCAGCGGCGGTGGGCGATCGAAGAACGGATCGTCGAGCATCATTCCTTCCGACCAGTCAGCTGGAGGGTGCGCGCGGTCGCCGTGCATTGGTGCTTTTCAACCTCGAAGCGGATTGGCATCGTCCCCGTCCGTATGACCTCGAACCAGCGCGACATCCAGGTGTCTTACGACGTCTCGAACGAGTTCTTCAGCCTCTGGCTCGACGAGAACATGCACTACACCTCGGCATCCTATCTCACCGGCGACGAGACCCTCGAGCAAGCTCAGTTGCAGAAATGCGCCATCCTCTACGACTACGCGGAGATGACGCCAGACAAGAAGGTCTTGGACATCGGCTGCGGCTGGGGCGCAAACCTGCAGTACCTGGTCCTCGATCGCGGTGTGAAAGACGCGCACGGCATTACGCTTTCGCCGGAACAAGGCCGCGAAATCGACGAGCGCAAGCTGCCCGGGGTCACCACATGGGTCTGCGACTACCGGGACTTCGAGCCTCCCGCGCAGTACGATGCCTTGCAGTCCATCGAAATGATCGACCACCTCGTATCGCCGGCCCAGGCTCGCGATGGACAAGCGGTGGACATCTACCGCCAGTACTTCGACAAGGTCGCGAAGTGGGTGCCCTCCGGCGCCTACTTCGGCTTTCAGGCCATCTTGCGGGTCAAGGTTCCTCGCCGCCGAAAAGACCTGGCCGACCTGCAGTTCACCGCCGACGTCATTTTCCCCGGCGGCCTCAATCCCCGCATCGAGGATCTGATCATGGCCGCGCACCCCACCTGGGAAGTGCTCGAGGTGCGCACCCAGCGGGAGAGCTACGGCAAAACCACCGCGGAGTGGTACCGGCGCCTGCAGGCGCACGAAGCGGAGATCCGGGAGCGGTGGGGGGACCAGGTTTATGCCGACTACGATCGGTATCTCGGCACTTGCGTCCGAGCCTTCGCGAACCACTGGTCCAGTGATGTCCAGATGAAACTTCGCAAGATCTGACCACCGCCCCTGGGCCGCGGCCCCCCTCCCACACCCGTCTCTATCCTCCGCGCAAACCCGTCCTCGCGTCTTTATCCGGTTCGCCCGACGTTCAACGGGTCGGACGGCCGCAGAATGTTGTGCCCAGTCATTGACCGACGCTGGACGACGCCCTCAGCATCCCTCCATCCGGATATACGGATTCCGATGCTGGACCTGGAAGCCACCAACGAGCTGTGCCGAGTGCTCTCGGACGGAACGCGCGTCCGCCTGTTGGCGCTGCTGGCGGAAGAGGAGCTCTCCGTCGCAGAGCTGACCCGGATTACCGGGCTCGCCCAGTCTCGGGTTTCCACGCACCTCGGCCGCCTCAAGGAGGCTGGGCTCGTCCAGCTTCGAAAGAACGGGACGGCGTCGTACTACGCGGCCAAAGAGAACCAGATGCCCGGCGAAAGCCGTGCGCTGTGGCGCATGGTCCGCGAGGCGCTCGACGACCCCAAGCTGGACGCGGACCTGGAGCGGGCCACGGAGGTGATCCGAGCGCGCCACGCCGGGCGTACGTGGGCGGACACGGTGGCCGGGCAGATGGAGCGCTACTACTCGCCGGGACGGACCTGGGAGAGTATGGCCCGAGGTCTCCTCGGCTTTCTGGACCTCGGCAACGTGCTGGATGTCGCGTCGGGAGACGGCGCGCTCGCTGAGCTGCTCGCGCCGCGGGTCGAGTCGCTCACCTGCGTCGATGTCTCGGCCCAGGTCGTGCGCGCCGGCGAGCGCCGCCTCGGACACCTGCCCACCGTTCGCTTCGTGCAGGGCGACATGCACGAGCTGCCGTTCGACGACGGCGCGTTCGACGACGCGCTGTTGATGAACGCCCTGCCCTACGCGCACGACGTGACCCGGGTGCTCAAGGAGGTCGCGCGGGTCCTGCGGCCGGGCGGGCGGCTCGTGGGCGCGACCCTCGCCACCCACGATCACCAAGACCTCGTCGCTGCTTTTGATCACGTCGGCCTAGGGTTCGATCCCGACGAGCTGCGCCGACTGCTCACGCAGGCCGGCTTTCAGGTTTTCTCGTGCGACGCCACCCATCGCGAGCGCAGAACACCGCACTTCGAGGTCATCACTCTGCACGCAGCGAAGCTGCCCAAGGAACAACATGAACGATAGAGCCGTAAGAATCGCCTACTTCAAAGAGCTTCTGGAAAAGCGCATCGTGGTGCTCGACGGCGCGATGGGCACGATGCTTCAGCGCGAGAAGTTCACCGAGGACGACTTCCGAGGCGACCGATTCAAGGACCACCCAAGCGATCTGAAGGGCAACAACGACCTTCTGTCGCTCACTCAGCCCGCGGCGGTGCGCCGAGTGTACGCGCAGTACATCGAGGCCGGAGCCGACGTCATCGAGACCAATACGTTCAATGGCAACTCGGTGGCCCAAGCCGACTACAGCCTCGAGTCGATCGTCTACGAGCTGAACCACGCCGGCACCGCGCTGGCCCGAGAAGCCGCCGATGCCGCCGAGGCCCAGGACGGGCGCCCTCGCCTGGTGGCGGGCGTTCTCGGCCCCACCAACCGAACCGCATCCCTGTCTCCGGACGTCAACGATCCCGGCTACCGCAACATCACTTTCGACGACCTCGTCGAAACGTACACCGAAAACGCGCGCGGGGTGCTGGACGGAGGCTGCGACCTACTGCTGGTAGAGACCGTCTT
>JANQQN010000587.1 GCA_028289325.1 Myxococcota bacterium
GCCCTTGCAGCGGCGACCAGCTGCGGGTGGGTTCCGTGGACCGCGATCCGGTCGAGGGCAGCCCGGCTATCGGCGATCGCGGCCCGCAGCCGGTGGTCGAGGGCGCGTCCGGCGGGCGGGGGCCCTGCGCCGAGGGCGGGCAAAGGCGAGGGCCCGACCGGCGGCGGGTCGTCGAGTCGCCATCTATCCATGAGGGCCCGGATCAGCGCCTGGGGCGTGTCGCCGGTCGCCACCACGGCGCGGCAGCGGCGGGCGACGTCGACCCAGGTTCCGCGGCCGTCCGCCACCCGCAGCACGCTAAGCGCGGGCGGCCGTCGGTCGGGACAGGTCTTCGTCACCGCCGGCCCCGACTCGTCGAGGCGGCGGACGGCCGTGATGTCCTGGATCCGGTGGGTGACCTGCCAGACGCCGGTATCGTTCAGCCCCCGCCGAAGTTGGGCCCTTCGCTCGGGGTTGGGCCCATCGAGCCACACCCGCGGCCTCGGGCCCAGATGCTCGCCGACGAGGTTTTCGATCGCATCCGGCGCGGCGTTGTAGGCCACCCGCGCCCCCTGCCAGGTCCATGCTGACGCCCGGCCCGGCTCGAGGGCGAGGGCTCGGCGTATCCCGCCGTCGGGGTCGCACGCCGTTCGGACATCGGGTGGCGTCGTGCACGTCTCGAGGACGCGATACGCGAGGCCGGGCAACTGCGGAAAGTCCTGCCACCGGTGATCGTCGCCCCCGGCGCGAATGACCAAGACCCGAATGCCCGGCGTGCGCAGGCCGGCCGTGACCAGGGTCGGCGGGGCGCTGGCGTCGGCGGGGCCCGCGAAGGTGGCCGCCCCCAGCGGAACCAGGAACGCCCCCAGCGTCCCGCGAGCGCGAGGGCTTCGTTTCATCGGGGACCCATGACGCCGCCGCGGCGATCGCTCAGTCGAGCAGCTTGAGGGTCGTGTCGGCGGCCTCGACGGTGTTTCGGATGATGTCCGCGTCGTGGACCATGGATACGAACCACGCCTCGTAGCCGCTCGGTGGCAGGTAGATGCCCTTCTCCTGCATGCCGTGGAAGAACTCGGCGAACTTGGCGTGATCGCAGGCCTTGACCTGCTCGAAGTTCTCCACCGGCGATCCGTCGTTGAAGAACAGCGTCAGCATCGAGCCGACCCGCTGCACGCGGCCGGTGTGACGAGAATCGTGGAGAACCTTGACCAGCCCTTCTTCGAGCTCCGCGCACCGTTCCTCGAGCGCATCGTAGCAGCCGGGTTGACCGAGAAGGTCTAGGGTCTGATAGCCGGCGGCCACCGCGGCCGGATTTCCGGACAGAGTGCCGGCCTGGTAAATGGGGCCCGCGGGGGCGACGAGGTCCATCACCTTGGCCCGTCCGCCGTAGGCGCCCATCGGCATGCCGCCGCCGATGACTTTGCCGAACGCGGTGATGTCGGGAATGACGTCGTACAACCCCTGCGCGCAGCCGGGATGCACACGGAACCCGGTCATCACCTCGTCGAAGATCAGCACCGATCCGTTCTCGTCGCACAGCTCTCGCATGCGCTGCAGATAGGCCCGAGGCGGCGCGATCACCCCCATGTTGCCAGTGATGGGTTCGACGATGACCCCCGCGATCTCCGATCCGCGGCTGGCGAAGACCGCCTCCAGGGCCTGCTGATCGTTAAAGGGCAGGGTGATGGTGTGCTTCGCGAAGTCTGCGGGCACCCCCGGCGAATCCGGCAGATCGAACGTCGCTACCCCTGAGCCGGCCTTCACGAGCAGGTAGTCCGCGTGGCCGTGGTAGCAGCCTTCGAATTTGATGATCGCGTCCCGCTTCGTGGCGCCTCGGGCGACGCGGATCGCGCTCATGGTGGCTTCGGTGCCGGAGTTGACGAGCCGCAGGCGCTCGACCTGCGGCATGCGCTGGGTGACCAGCTCGGCGAGCTTGACTTCACCCTCGGTGGGGGCGCCGTACGAAGAGCTGCGCTCGATCGCCTTGCTGGTCGCTTCGACGACCGACGGCTCCGCGTGACCGAGGATCATCGGTCCCCATGAACCGACGTAATCGACATACTTGTTGCCGTCGACGTCCCACAGGTACGCGCCTTTCGCGCGGGCGATGAACAGCGGGGTGCCGCCGACGGCTTTGAAGGCCCGCACGGGGCTATTGACGCCTCCGGGGATCACTTTGAGGGCCCGGGACAGAAGCTCTGCGGAACGGTCGGTCTTCATGGGCGTGGAACGGTACTGTGGTTGCCTTCTCAGCGCCAGTCCGTGACCCGGGGGACCGTGCTGACGACGAGGGGCGGCCCCCGCTCGATGCCGCCCGTCAGGACCGGGTGGTGTCGAGATCGAGGTAGATCGTCCGCTTTTCACCCTTTCGGAGCGTGACCTCGATCTGTGGGCGGTCTTTGGCCCCCCGGACGCGGAGCCCGACCCGATGGGGCTTATCGGGCGCCAGTTCGATCGGGCCGTCGTTGGTCCAGTGGCGGGTGGGTCGCCCGTTGACGTAGATCCGGGCCCGGGGCTGAGTGCGCAGGTCGAGTTGTCCGATCGCGTTCGCCCGCGGAACGTCGACATCGAGCTTCGTGGTTTTGTTGGCGACCACGGTGACGGTACGGCTCACCTTCGCGAAGCCCTGATGGCCGCCGACGGAGATCTCGTGTTTGCCGAACGGCAATTCATGGTGCAGCGGGGTGGTGCCGACCTCTTTTTTACCGATGGTCACGGGCAACCCCGAGGGACGACTATCGACTTCGAGTCGCCCCGGTCGGCCTTCGAGCTGGACCTCCAAGACGGTGACCGGGCTGGAGTCGTACTGCATCGACCGGTTCGCCGCTCGGTGACCGGGGAGACTGAGCCGCACCTGGTGGACGAGCCGGTCGCGGTCGCGCTCCACCGCAAGGGGCGTTCGACCCGCGAGATCGAGACCGTCGAACCGAACCTTGGCCCCACGAGGCGTCGAGTCGATGTAGACGCTGATGGTGCGCGGGCTCGATGCTTCTCGCCCCGCGAGCTCCATCTCCCGGAAGCTCGTCTGACGGGAAACTTGGCGCCCTCGGTACCACCCCACCGAGGCGCCGAGCAGGGTGAAGGCGACGATGATCGCGGCGGACAGGCCGAGGCGGCGGGTATGGGCCCCGCCCCGAATGCGATGAAGTTGGGTGAGACCCGGCCGAAGGTCGCGCCGGCCCACCGGCTTCTTGGGCGTGTCGCTGAGCTGCTTGCCCTTCCTCTTCTTGCTTTTGGCCGCGCCGGCGTCGTCGCCGGCGGGACCCGACTTGAGGCGCGCGGGCCGCTTCTCGGGCGCCGCTTTCTTGGCCGCCGGTTCCTTCTTCGCCGGCCCATCCTTCTTCTTGGATCCCTTATTGGCCGGCTCCGCTTTGTCGGCCGCGGCCGGCGCCTCGTCGTCTTTCGCGACCGATCGCGCCCGAGCGGGTCGATCGCTGGTCTCGGCCGGCGCGGGCGGGCTCTCTGAGTCGACGGCCGGGGCGGCGACCGATGCGCCGGCCGGGGCGGGGGCGTGGGCGGACGCCACCGCGGACCGAGCCACCTGGGCGCTGCCGTTGCGGCTTCGGGTCGCTCGCCGCTTGGCGCGGGCGAGGGCCTGCGAGCCCGGCTCTGCCTCTCCGTTGGCGTCGGGCTCGACCGCGGGCGGTGCGACCACCGACGCCAGGCTGAGGACACCCGTCGACGTGCGGCCTCGTTCATCGCTTCGCGTGTCGGCAAACAGCGATTGCATGAAGGTCGCAAGGTCGCTGGCCGTCGCGTTGCATCCCGATACCCGCGCGAAGTCGGCAAGCGTGCTTTCAAGCCCCAGGGCGTCGGTGAATCGGTCCTCACGTTTGAGGGACAAGGCCCTAAGGACGATCCGCTCCAGGTCGGCGGGGATCTGACCGTTGATCTTGGTGGGCGGAGTCACCTCCGCGTTGCGCATCAGGTTGAGGGTCGAAAAGTCGCTGGAGCCGGCGAAACACCGTTCGCCGACCAGCAGCTCATAAAGCACGATACCGGTGTTGAAGATGTCGCTACGGTGATCGAGCGGCTGACCGCGAGCCTGCTCCGGCGACATGTAGCCGTACTTACCTTTCAGAATGCCGACCGCGGTCTTGTTCATGATCGACGACGCCTTGGCGATGCCGAAGTCGACGATCTTCACCTCCCCCATGAACGATACGAGCACGTTGTGGGGGCTCACATCGCGATGGATGATGTTGAGCGGCGCCCCGGTCGGGTCTTGTTTGCTGTGGGCGTAGTGGAGCCCTTTGCAGGTCTCCCGACAGACGTAGACCGCGATCTCCGGGGGGACCTCTCGCCCCGCGAGCTGCGCGGCGCGGATCACGTCCGAGAGATCTTTGCCGTTCACGTACTCCATCACGATGAAGTACTCGCCTTCTCCGGATACGCAGAGGTCGTGAACCTGGACGATGTTCGCGTAGTTGAGGGTCGCCGCAAGCTTCGCCTCGTTGACGAACATGTCGACGAAACTCTTGTCCTCCGTCAGGTGGGGGAGGATTTTTTTGACGCAGACTTCCTTCTCGAAACCGGAGAAGCCGACGGTTTTGGCCCGATAAACCTCGGCCATTCCGCCCTTGGCTATCATCTCGAGAATCTCAAACTTCTTGAGGGACACAGTAGAGCTCCGTGCGACCCGCGGCCGCTGCCCCGGGGCTTAACACAGGTGGGGTCAGATGACCGGATCTCGTTCTGTGCGGTGGGTCAAACCCGTCTTTCGGGTCCCGGCGCGACGAAGATTCAGCACCCTTCCCTTGGCCTCGGGCGGTCGATAGCATAGCGCGGACCGGACGCCTCATGGCTACTCAGGAGCCCGAAAACCGTTCTGGTGCGCCGGACCCGTCGCGTGTCGATGCGCTTCGCCGGCGTCTCGCCGAGGACCCTCGCTCTTTGGCCTTCGTTTCGCTGTGTGAAGAGCTGAATCGGCTCGGCGATCACGACGAAGCGGCGACTGTGGCTCAGCGGGGTCTCCTTACCCACCCCGACTCGGTGGCGGGTCGGCTCGCGCTGGCCGTTGCGGAAGCGGAGCGAGGTCAGGTCAAAGAAGCGCTCGAGCAGATCAAGCGGGCGCTGCTCATCGATCAGGAGAATCCGAAGGCCCTCGCCCTCATGGGCCGCATCCTCCTCAAGCGAGGTCTCGCGGCGCGGGCGGTCCAGTTTCTCAGCCACGCGGTGAAGCTCGCCCCGCAGGAGCCCGGTTACGCGCAGATGCTTCAGCAGGCTCGCCGCCAGGCGAACGAAGGGAACCCGTCGTCTCCACCCCCCACGCCGGTGTTCGACGGGGACGCGGTGCCGTCGGAAGGCGATCCGTGGTCCGACCGTCCCGCCGCCGAGTCGGAGCACACCGTCTTCGATCCCGACGTCGTCAGCCGACTGAGCCGAGGGTCGACCAGCTTGCGGGCGGAAGCGCCAGGTGAAGAGCCGACGGCGTTTCAGCACCCCGTTCCCAAGCCGGGGGGCGCAGCGGCCCGAAACACCAAGATGGGGGGCAGCGCCGCCGAGTACTCGCAGATGATGCAGCGGCCGGACCTCGCCGGCGTCCTCGA
The DNA here is from genome assembly GCA_028289325.1 of Myxococcota bacterium. Classification (GTDB taxonomy): domain Bacteria; phylum Myxococcota; class Kuafuiibacteriia; order Kuafuiibacteriales; family Kuafuiibacteriaceae; genus JANQQN01. Next base: position 5,529 of record JANQQN010000587.1, read on the forward strand.
CGACGGCGAATCCGACCCCACCGTGGCCGGCGCCGACGCGATCCCCGACTCGAAGCTGAAGGGGGGCGCGAAGGCCAGCGCGAAGGCGAAGGCGGCCAAGGCCAAAGCCGAAGCCCCACCGCCGGAACCGCCGCCGCCGGCCGCGATCCCCGGCGACGCCGCGGCGACCGGCTCGAGGGTCCGGGAGCTTCCGAAGGCGCCGTCGGTTCAGATGTCCGCGGTTTCGGTGCCTCCCGATCCGGCGAACGGCGCCGTCGAGCCCGACAAGGCCGCCGACCGAGACAAGCGCAAGGCCAAGCGGGCCCGGCTCGCGAGCGCCCCGAGCCAGGACCTTCCGTCCTTCAAAAAAGCGCCCTCCGACGGTTCGGCGGACGCATCAGACCGATCATCGCCACCATCGCCGGACAAGAGCGCCGACAAGAAGAAGGTCGGTCCTGTGGGAACACGGATGGTCGACGACGCGCTGTGGGTGTTGTTCGGCAAGAAAGGCAAGGTCGAGCAAGTCCCGACCGACGACGATGCCGACGAGCCGGCGGCGTCGGACCGTAAGGAGCCGGTGCGAGCGCGGCTGCGGCGACCGGGAGAGCCGGCGGCCCCGCGGGTGGTCCGGACCGGCGAACGATTCGGCACCTGGGCCCAGGTCGCGACGATGACCGTCCTGTCGGTGGCGGGGGCGTTCGCCGGCCACTGGGTCATGTTGTCTTCGGCCGGTCCCGGACCCGAAGTGGCCTCCGAAGAGGTCAAAGGGCTCGCGAGCGATCTCGAGCGGGGCGGGCTCGCCGCGCTGCTGTCGGCGGAGGAGCGTGCGGCGGACCTGGCCCGCAGCGCGCCGAAGCTCGAGCCGCTGCTCGATGGCGTCAAAGCGGAGATCTACGCTCGGCGGTGGCGCTCGTTTGGGCGGGAGCGGGAGATGCGGGCCAAGGCCCAGGAGGCCGCCGATGGGCTCAAGGGCCGACGACCCACGGTCGAGCTGGTCGCGGGTCTCGTCGCGCTGTCGACGAGCGCGGCCCAGCGCAAGCCTCTGCACTCCGAACTGCGGCGCCTGGCCCAAAGCTACGGGGAGTCACCAAAGATCCGGGTCCTTCAGGCCAAGCTGCATCTCGCCGCGGGTCAGGACCGGGCGGCGCTCACCTCGCTTCACGAGGCGCGGGCCATCCATCCCCATCACCGCGCGACCCTGCTCGAGCTGGCCCGTTGGTACCGTCGATCCGGGGCCCATGCGGAGTCGTTGGCCACCTACGCCAGCCTGCAGGAGCGGTACCCGCTCGACGTCGAGGCCGCGATCGAGCGTTACGTCTTGGGGCAGGTCACCGGCGCCGATCCCGATGAGGCGCAGGCGGTCTCGATCCTGGCCGGCCTGGTTCGCAACGAAGATCCGGCGGTCGCGAAAGATGAGACCGGGCGCGCGTCGCTGGCGTTCGCGCTGCCGCTGCTCGCGCGCGGCGAGCTCGTCGAAGGCATAGAAGAGTTGGCCAAGGCCGAGTCGGCGTTCTCACGGTCGGCGGTGTTCAAGTACGCCGTCGGCGGCGCCTACCTGGCGGTCGGTGAACTCGACCGCGCCGAGGCGATGTTCGAGGCTTCGAGCAAGCTTGAACCCAGTGCCCGCGCCCCAAAGCTCGGCTTGGCGAGGGTTCGTTACGCGCGGGAGGCGGGGATAAAAGTCGATCTGACCCGCGAAGCAGAGCGCATCGCCAAGCGGTTCAAGGCGATGCCCGCCGACCGGCGGCAGGGAGTCGCGCGGCTGCCCCTGGGCATGCTGAAGTTCGATCCGGAACGTTTCGAGCTGATCCGGTTCCGGCCTGACCCGGCCATTTTTCCCGAGGACCGGTACCGAGCCACCAAAGACGCGGCCGATTTCCCGTCCGTCAACCTCATCGCGCTCGGGGAGCGAGATCTCGACAGCGGAGACGTCGAGGGGGCGGCGAAGCGGTTCGAGGCTGCGCTCGGCCACCGTCCGACGGCCGAGGCCCGATTCGGGCTCGGACGGGCGTTGATGGCCAAGGGTGAGGAATCAGCGGCGATCCGCATGCTCCGGGCCGGAGTCGAACAGGCTCCCGACGATATCTCGGGCCGCCTGACCCTCGCCCGGGCCCTTATGGCCCGCGGACAGCGGGCCGAGGCGCTCGAGGCGCTCGAGCCGCTCGACCGGTCGACGGTGGTCGCGCCTGACGGTCTTCTCTGGCTCGGGCGCTTGCGGGTCGAACGCGGTGACTACGAGGGCGCAGTCGGGCCCCTGCGCACGGTGACCGAGCTTCGGCCGAATGACGTCGATGCGCGTCTGGCTTACGGCGAGGTCCTCCACCACCTGCGGTTGGCGGATGATGCGCAGGCCGTTTTCGGGGACGCCGCACGAATGGACAAGCGAGTATCCCGGCGTGAAGACTTGTCGCCCGTCGCATTGATGTACCTCGGTCGAGTGGAGCTCGAACGGTCTCGGCGCCGCGGGGTTGCGCTCCTTAGGAAGGCTCTCAAACATGAGCGTGTGCCCGCAGAAGCACATTATTATCTAGGCACCGCGCTGACGAAGTCGCGGCGGACTCGGAGCCAAGGCCGCCGAGAGCTTCGCCGCTACGTTCGCATCGGCCCCCCCGGGGAGCTTCGAGATCGAGCGTCGCGATTGCTGAGGCGTCGGTGAGCGCGCTCGCGGAGGTGCCGACACCCTCAGCGGGCCGCGACGGGGCTCGGCAGGAAGCGCTCGAGGCGCTGCGTCGCCTGCCGATGTTCCAGGCGCTGTCGGAATCCGAGCTGGGGAAGATCGCCGCGGTCGCGGAGCTCGAACACCACGAGCAAGACCGGGTCGTGCCTCGCGGCGGAGACGGCGCCGCTCCGCCCGGATATTGCTTCTTGGTGCGAGGGCAGATCGCGTTCGCGGAGTTCGAGCGGGGCAAGGTGCCCCCGCCGCCGGTCAACAAGAAGAAGCGCATCACCCCCACGATGCAGGTCGCGAAGCGGGTGGTGGCGCTGTTCGATACCGGGGACTTCTTCACCAACGAGCACGCGGCGTACGCCCGGGGCGAGGACGGTGAGAAGGTCGACATGGCCCTGTTCACGTGCGTGAACGTGGTCCTCCTGGTGATTCCGAAAGATCGCCTAGACGCGATTGTGGCCGCGGTACCCGCGGTGCAAGAGGCGATCGAGGTCAAGGCCGAAGAGGCGTATTACCGGCAGACCCTGCTCAAGCTCGACGAGCGCGCCGACCTGCTCGATGTCTACGTCAAGCAGGGTTTCGAGTACGCGAAGGCCATCAAGGTCATTCAGACCGACAAGTGCATCGACTGCGACGAGTGCGTGAAGGCGTGCGAAGACCGACACGGCATCGCCCGCATCGAGCGTTTCGGTCCCCGGGTGGGCCTCATTCAGTTCACCTTGAACTGCCGGACTTGCGAAGACGCCCGGTGCATCGCCGCGTGTAACTTCGACGCGATCGGCTACGACGAAGACCAGGAGGTCATCGTCTACGATAACTGCGTAGGCTGTACGAAGTGCGCGAAGGACTGCCCCCACGAGGCGATCCGGATGGTGGACATCCAAAACGCGGTGCCCAACGAAGCGATCGATATCGTGGCCCTGGCCAAAGAAGGCAAAGACCAGCCGGACAAGCCGCTCACGAAGGTCGCGAAGGGCGAAGAGAAGAAGGCGAAGAAGAAGAAGCCGAAGCGAATCGCCAACAAGTGTGATCACTGCTTCGGTTTTTCGGACATGGCGTGCATCAGCGCGTGTCCGACCGGGGCCATCATTCAGATCGATCCTCGAGCGCTGTTCCGGCGCGACGGCGGGTACTTCGATCGCGCGGACCGGTATTTCGAGCCCGCGCCGTTCGAGCACGGCTGGGCGGCGACGACCCGGACCCAAGGGGTCTGGGGCATGCTGACCCTGTTTGCGATCGCGACGTTGGGGGTCTTGGCCGCGGTCTGGGAGGTCTTGGCTCGAAAGGTGGATCCGAGCATGTCGCTGTGGCGGTTCGCGGTCGAGTGGCTCGACGGGCCGCTCGCTGCGGCGGCGCTTCAGCTCAGCTACACCCCGGTCTCCGGGCTCGGACGATGGCTCGGTTACATCGGGGGGGCGATGATGACCATATCTGCCCTGTACACCCTGCGGCTGCATATCCCGGGTCTCAAACGGATCGGCAACTCGAAGACCTGGTTCGACTTTCACGTGGTCTTCGGTCTCGCCGGCCCCGTCCTGTCGACCCTCCACACCGACTTCAATATCTTCAGCCCGATGGAGCGGCCGCTGGTCACCACGTTATGGTGGTGCGTCACGTTCATCGTGGTGTCGGGCATCGTCGGTCGGTTCATCTACACCGCGATTCCCAAGCTGGAGGCGTCGACCCAGCGGGAGCGCAAGAAGCTGGACGACGGTATTCAGCAGGTCGCCGACCAATGGGCGTCGATGACCATGAGCGCGAACGTGCTCGCCCAGTTCCTGAAGGCGCAAGAGAAGGCCGACGAGGCCCCGCCGGCCGCCGAAGGCAGCGCGTGGTCGTTCATGTGGTTCCTGATCCAATCCGAGGTGAGCCGGTGGCGCGGCGAGTGGGCGTTGCGCACGAAGACCATGGGCCAGATGCAGAACCGCAAGCTCCGCCGGACGACGCTCCGCCTCATGAGCCGGCGGTCGGTGATCGAGCGCCGGATGCAGTTCTTCGACGTCGCTAAGCGGCTGCTCGCCCAGTGGCGAGGCATCCACATCGGCATATCGATCGTGATGTTCGTGCTCTTGGTGGCGCACATTGCTATTTCGGTTTACGCCGTGGGCTGGTAACCGTCGTCGAAGGTTGCCCGATACGCCCGCCTTTCTGTCTGCTCGCGCCCGGCGATTGCTCGACTCGCCGACGGCGGAGTACATCACCGCGCACTTCTCCCGAAACGATGACGCGTACGATGTCGCTTCCCGGCCCGACGGCTACGTCGGTCTGTGTATCGCCGAGAATCGGCTGCTGTGGCCAGAGCTGTCCGAGCGGTTGGCCGCGGTGCCCGCCGCCCCGACGCAAGTTCTCGGTTACGACGCGATGATCGGCGCCCGGTCCTTCCGGGAACGGCTGGCGCGGTTCATGTCCGCGCGTATCTGCGGTCGGTCGGTGTCCGCCGACCATCTGGCCGTCCTGAACGGGGCGGGTACGGCGCTGGAGATTCTGTTCTACGCCCTTGGCGACCCGGGTGACGCGGTCCTCGTCCCCACTCCGAGTTACGCCGGCTTCTGGCCGGACATCGAGTACCGGGACGCGTTGAAGATCGTGCCCGTTCCCACGTTCAGCCACGAGGACTTTCGGCTCACCGAGGCGCACCTCGACCGGGCCGTCGAGTCTTCGGATCGGCCCGTGCGCGCGCTGCTGTACACCAGTCCCGACAATCCGCTCGGGC
>JANQQN010000023.1 GCA_028289325.1 Myxococcota bacterium
GGGCGCGTTCCTGAACGTCGGCGGCGGCGGTCTCGATCCGCTCCCGGGCCGCGCCCGTCGCCTGCCGGGCGCGCTGAAAGACCTCGGATTCCTGCAGGCTTTGCGTCGCGGTGGCCGCGGCGCCCGCCAACTCGGCCGCGTTGGCCGCCACGGCATCCGACACCTTCTTCGCCTGCTCTCGCGCCTGCTCCCACAGCGAGCGGGGCCCGACGGTCTTCTTCTCGTCCTCGGCCATCCACTTTACCCAAACGCGGTCGGCAGGAACGACGCAAGTGCGCCGGGTTCGATCTCCGGCTCGTCGCATACTAGCTTCCGCCCATGCTCCGCGCCTCGCTCGTCTACACCTTCGGGCCGCTAGCCGTGGCCTGCGTCGGGCCGCCATCGGCCGCGCCGACCCCCTCGCCGGTGACCCCTATCCCACTCGCCGCCCCCACCCAGGCGGCGTTGTTCGCGCCCGGAGTCGTGTCGACCCGGCATCACGAGCTCAACGCCGCGTTGGCCCCCGACGGCCGGACTCTGGTCTTCTCCATCGCCGACCCCGCCGACGAGGTCGCGACCCTGCTCGTGACTCGGCGCACCGCCGACGGATGGTCGACCCCGACCGTCGCCCCCTTCTCCGGCCGATACAGCGACGTCGATCCCTCGTTCTCCCCCGACGGCCACACCTTGTACTTCTCTTCCCGCCGTCCGCTGTCCGGGCAGGGGGCGCCCAAAGACGCAGATCTATGGGCGGTCACGCGAACCGCCGACGGCTGGGGCGCCCCCCGCAACCTCGGCCCTACGATCAACACGGCCAGAAACGACTGGCATGCGACCGCCACCTGTAGCGGGGCGCTCTATTTTTCGACCTGGGACGACGCCCGCCGGACCGACGACATCTTTCGCGCCGCGCCTCAGCCGGACGGTCGGTGGCAGGTCGAAAACGTCGGCGCACCGGTCAACACGCCCCACGTGGAGGGCGACCCGTTCATCGATCCTCAGGAGCGATACCTGATCTTCACGTCTTACCGACCCGGCGGCGCCGGTTCGGCGGATCTTTACGTCAGCTTTCGAGCCGACGACGGGGGCTGGCGCCCACCGGTGCCCTTGCCCGTCAACACCAGCGGCCGGGAGTACTGCCCCGCCGTCGCCGACGGACGCATCTTCTTCTTCACCCGAAAGCGCCCCCCGCCCCCCCGCCTCGAGCGGCCCACCCTCGACGAGCTCCTGGCCAGCTTCGACGAGATCGATAACTCCGCCGGCAACGTCTACTGGATGAACGCGGACTTTCTCGATCGCCTTCGGACCACGGCGGTCGCCCCATGAGCGCGCCGGACAGAGTAGGTCGCTTGTCGGGGGCGGTGAGCGCCGGTCGAACGTTCGACGTCTTCGGTGCGCACCGCATGGGGGTACTGCTGCACGTCAGCTCATTGCCAGGACCGTTCGGCATCGGAGACCTCGGGCCGCAAGCTCGTCGCTTCGTCGATTGGCTCGTCGCGGCCGGGGTCACCGTGTGGCAGGTCCTCCCGATCTGCCCACCCGGGGGCCCCCGGGAAGACATCCCATACGGAAGCTGGGCGGCGCTGGCTGGCAATCCACAGCTATTGTCCGTCGAGGACCTCGTCGAAGACGGGCTGCTCGAACCGACCGAGGTCGGTTCCGCGGCGGGCTTCGAGGAGGGCTGGGCGTATCCCATGGAGGCCGCCGCCGCCAAAGAGACGGCGTTGAACCGCGCCGTGCAACGCCTGATGCGCGACCACCCCCTGTCGTCCGCGCTGTCGCGGTTTCGCGCGGAGGAACGCTGGGCGCTCGAGACCGCGCGCTTCGCCGCGCGCTGGAAACATTGCCCCAAACCGTGGTCACAATGGCCGACCTCGCTCGTCAGCCGAGCGCCCGCAGATCTCGCCCGGACCGACGCCCATCTCGCGGACGCGATCGACGGCTGGGTCGCCCGCCTCTTTCTTTTCGAGCGACAGTGGGCGCGCCTTCGAACCTACGCGAACCGCCGAGGCGTGGCCCTCCTCGGCGACGTGCCGATCTATGTGCCTACAGACTCGGCCGATGTCTGGGCCGAGCCTACCGGCTGGCAGCTGGACGAACATGGCCGTCCGCTGGTCATCACCGGCGCGCCGCCCGACGCGTTCGCCTCCGAGGGCCAGCTGTGGCCGGTGCCGGTGTACGACTGGGAACAGATGGCCAAAGACGACTACGCGTGGTGGCGCCTTCGGCTCCGCCGGGCGTTCGTGCATTTCGACGCCGTTCGCCTGGACCATTTTCGGGCCTTTTCCGCCTACTGGGAGGTTCCCGCGACCGCCCGCACGGCGCGAGACGGGCGCTGGGTCCAAGGCCCGGGCCGGTCGTTGTTCGCCGCGCTCGAACGCGACCTGGGACCTCGGCCGCTGTGCGCAGAGGATCTCGGCACCATCGACGATGACGTGCGGTCCCTGTTGGCAGACACCGGCCTGCCGGGCATGAAGATCCTACAGTTCGCGTTCGGTGGCGGCCCCGACAACCCGTACCTGCCCCACAACATCCCCGCCCACGCCGTCGTGTACCCCGCCAACCACGACAACAACACCAGCGTCGGGTGGTGGCGAAGCCTCGGCGACGACGTGCGAAGCCACGTCCAGCACTATCTCGGGCGGCACGGCGACGACATCGCGTGGGACCTCAATCGGTCCGCGCTGGCGAGTCCGGCCCGGCTGGCGGTCCTCCAGATGCAAGATCTCTTGTCTCTCGATGGCTGGGCCCGGATGAACGACCCCGAGTCGTACCGTCGCCCGGTCGCCGAGTGGCGCAACTGGCGATGGCGCCTGAAGCCCGGCGAAGCGAGCGAAGCGGTCGCCGAGCGGCTGCGGTTCCTCGGCGGGCTGTACGGGCGCGTCCCCTCATAGGTTGGTCCTTAAGGCGGCGTGATCCGGTGGATCGCTCGCCCCGAAACACGCCCCGCACGCGCACGCCAAGCGAGTCCGCTCGCCCCCGACTACGGCTTGGCGATGACCCACGTCTTCGGCGCGACATACACCCCGGGCCCCGACCGGGATGCCAGGCCCACCGTCGACGCCTCGGCCTGTAGTCGCCCCGCGAACGTCGGCACGACCCGAAACGGAACCTTCGCCGCACTCCCCGGGGCCCGCGCGGGCAGGCTCAATTCGACACCGCCCGCATCGACCGAAAAGCGCTGGATAGTTCCTTCGCTCACCAGCCGCGTGAGGTCGCTCTGCACCGGCTGCACGCCGGCGGGAAGCGCATACCGCACCTTGAGCTGGGCACCGCGGGGACCGTCGGCGATCAGCGTCACCGGGAGGGGCTCGCCCACCTTCGGTTGGCCCGTCCATTGGGCGACGAGGGTCAGCCCCGCCGGCGGGGCCGCTTTCCACGGAACCCGGTAATCGACGGTCAGGGAGAACGCCAAACCGGGCACCGGCGGCGTGGCGACCACCCGCCATGTGGGCGTCCCGACGGCCTTCGGCGCCCAGGCCTGCGCCTCGTGGCGTTCGGTGCGGCCCGGTCCGGCCAGCAAAGTCTCCGCCACCACTTCTTCGCCATTGAATAGCTGCACGTTGACCCGATCGGGCAGCGGGTCCGCAAACAGAGCGGTCACCGCCGCCAGGGCGGCGAGGTTGGCGCGCCCGCTGCCCCACCCCACCGCGGGGCGGTACGAAGCCAACAGGGTGTTGCCGAGCCCTGCGAGCTTGTCCTTCGCGGCGGGGTCGTCGATCAGCGCCAGCACCGCCAGCGCGGTGGCGTGAGCGGCCGAAGGACGATAGCCATCGATGCCCACCACCGACCCTTTCGTCGACAAACGAACGTGGTCCCCCTCGGTCAGCCCCTCCCGAACCCGGGTCCGAAGCGTATCGGCGAGGGTTCCGCGAACCCCACCCGCGGCGAGGACCGCGGCCGCGGTAAACGGATC
>JANQQN010000024.1 GCA_028289325.1 Myxococcota bacterium
AGCCCCGACCCGACGCTCACCCCGACGCGAACCGCCGCCGATCCGCCCGCGGTCGACGGCGGTGACCGGCTCGGTGCCCCCGGCGCGGTGACCCGCTCCGGTAGGGGCGACCATCCCGCCGCCGCATGGTCGTCGGGGGCCTGGGGACCGCGACGTTCAGGGGGTTCTGGTGCGCCGGTGGCCGTCGGGGATGGCGACGGGCGATCCGTGGTCGACGCGTCATCGCCGCGCGATGGGTCGTCCGGGGCCTCGGTGTCGGCGCCCGGCCGGTCGGTGGTCGATGGTGAGGCCGGCGGCGCGGGCTCGGGTTCGGGCGGCGCGGGCGCGGATGGTCGCTCAGGGGCATCGCCGCCCGCGGGGCCGCCTCGGGTGACGGTTCCCGTCGGTGCCATCGACGGGAGCCTATCGTCGTCGGAGATCAGCGCGGAGGCGGGGGACGTTTCGTTCGAGGGTGGCGTTTGCGGGGCGCCAGCCAGAGGCTCGGGGGGCGCCGACGCGGCGCGAAGGGTTGCGATGATCGCATCCGCGATATCTCCGGCCGCGCGCTTGGCGTCCTCCACCGTCGATACCGGCACCGCGCCCTTATGGAGGATGGCCCCGTCTTTCGCGGACAACAGATACCCCCACGCGTTGCGCTCGGGGCGGCGCGGGGTGCCCCCCACTCTCACGAACACCACGTACTCGGCGCCGACGTGGCGAGCGACGCGCGCCAACTGGCTGGGTAGCGTACGGCGGGCGGGCGGAATCCGGAGCTTTCTCTGGGTCTGGCGAAAGATCCGGGATGAATAGAGGCCACCGATCTCGTCGGCCAGCGCACGGCGGAGGGCACGCGACAGTCGACGCCGGATCGGCGAGCGCGGTCCGCGGACGTCCACCACCACGCGCGGTTGAGTCCATACTTCGTCCCCGGCCTGCGCGGCAACGGGACGAGGGACGGACAGCAGGCTACCCGTCACCGAGGTCAGGACCATCAGCGCCTGCATGATCGGGACCTGAACCCACCGCATGGACCGCGAGCCTAGCACTGGACCCCATCCGGCCCCAGCCGAGGCCCTGCGGTGTCTACAACAGATCCACGGGATCTACGTCGAAGATGACGTTCACGTTGCGCCCGACGGTCGGTAAGCGAGCGCGGGTCTGCCGCATGACGTTGACCAAGCGGGCGGGGCTGGGCGCGATGATGAGCACCATTCGTCGCCATCGGTCTCGCATTCGCTCGATCGGCGCCGGAGCGGGGCCCAGAACGCGCGCCGCGGGCGCCTGGGGATGGCCGGCCGCTTCCGCGGCGGCGGCGGCGCGGGCGGCGGTCGCGGCGCCGTTGGCGGCGTCGAGCACCGCGTGGTCGACCTTGGACTCGATGCGGATGAGACCGATGCGGGTGTGGGGCGGATAGCCCGCCGACCGCCGGGCCTCATCCTCGATCTCGAAGAATCGGTCCGTATCGTGGGCGACGGCGGCCTGGATGGCGTAGTGCTGTGGCTGCAAGGCCTGGATGATCACCCGCCCCGGTTGGTCGGCCCGCCCTGCGCGCCCTGCGACCTGGGTCAGCAGCTGAAAAGTTCGCTCCGCGGCGCGAAAGTCCGGAAAGGCCAAAGACGCATCCGCCAGTACGATACCCACGAGGGTCACGCCCGGGAAATCATGCCCTTTTGCCACCATCTGGGTTCCGACCAGGACGTCGGCGCGCCCTTCTCGAAACATGGTTAGGGCTTCGTCGAGGGCGCCAACGCGGGCGGTGACATCGCGGTCGAGGCGAATGATCCGCGCGTCGGGAACCTCTTCTTCGACCGTCGCTGCGACCCGCTCTGTTCCCGCGCCCAGGGGTACGACCCCTCGCTCGCCGCATTTGCGGCAGGGGCGGTCCAGTCGCTCGGTGTGGCCACAGTAGTGGCACTGCAGCCGCCCTTGGGCCCGATGATGGGTGAGGGAGACGTCGCAGTTCGGGCAGGTGCGGGCGTCGGTGCACGCCTCGCAGAAGACGACGGTGTTGAAGCCTCGGCGGTTGAGGAACAGGATGGCCTGCTGTCCGCGGGCCACCGTCGCCCGCAGCCCGTCGGCCAGCGCTCGGGAGAGCAGCCGAATGTCCCCTTTCAGCGCGCGACGTTCTTCGGTGAGGTCGACGATCTCGACCGTGGGCATCGCGCGGCCGGCGACCCGGGCCGGCAGTCGAAGCTCGGTCATCCGTCCCGAATGGACGAGGTGGAGGGCCTCCATGGAGGGGGTCGCGGAGCCGAGGACCGCGATGCTGCCCGTCTGCCGGGCTCGGGCGAGCGCGAGGTCGCGGCCGTGGTACCGGACGTCGGCCGACTGCTTAAACGAAGGGTCGTGTTCTTCGTCGACGACGACCACCCCGAGGTCTTGAATCGGCGCCCACAGCGCGGAACGGGCGCCGAGGGCGATCCGAGTCTTGCCTTGGCGGATCGCCAGCCAGCGGCGGCGGCGCTCGGCGTCGGGGATGCCGGAGTGCAGGACCGCGACATCGTCGCCGAACCGGGCCTGGAAACGGGCTTCCAGCTGGGGGGTGAGCGCGATCTCGGGGACGAGGACGACGGCGCCACGGCCGTCGCGACGCGCGTGCTCGATGAGGCGGAGGTACACCTCGGTCTTGCCGGAGCCGGTGACGCCGTGGAGGAGAAACGGCTGAGGATGGCCGCCGTCGACGGCGGCGATGAGCGCGGTCAAGGCCCGATCTTGATCCGCGGTCAGCTCGGGCCGCGGCTCCAAGACGTGTTGCAGGGAGGCGGGCGGTGCGGCTTCGATGTCCGACAGGGGCACCGTCTGCACCTCGATGAGGCCGTCGGCCAGAAACCGGTCGAGGGTCCGTCGAGCACGGGTCGTCCCGAACACGGTTTCGAGTCGGTCCTTTCGCTGAGGCTCGGAACGAAGGCGAGCCCACATCTCCTGGCGCAGCCGGGATCGCTGCAGCGTGGGCCACGCTTTGGCGTCGTCGACCACCGGGCGCACGAGCGCGATCTCGTCATCGGTGGCGCGGGCGTCGACGGCGTCGCGGCGGGCGATCCAACCGACCTCGATGAGTCGGGTGGCGGCTTTGGCGGAGGCCTGGCGTAGACGGACGCCCGTCGGGCGCGCGGCGTCGATGAGCAGGCGGCGGTGGGCATCGGAGATCGGTCGCCCATCGTCGAAGCGGACCACCTCACTCTCGAGGGCCCGCCGACCGGCCGCGGTGGCCAACAGGCGCGCAACGGAGACCCCGGCCAGACCGGGGGGAAGGGCGGCCTTCAACACTTCTCCCGCCGCCGCGAGGTAGTAGTCGGCGGCGAATGACGCGAGCTCGAGCAGATCGCGGGGCAGTAGCGGCTCCGCGTCGAGGACCCTTTCGATCGGTCGAATCTTGGCCCCAAGGTCGGGAGGGGCCTCGTCGAGCAGCGTGCGCACGAATCCGGTCATCCGGCGAGGCCCGAAGGGGACGAGGACGCGATGGCCGACTTGCAGGCGATTCTGCAGATCGGCGGGGACGGCATAGTGGAACGGACCGCGGACCGGGACCGGGACCATGACGTCGGCGAAAGCGCTCACGAAGATAGGTTACCGCTCCGCCGCGCTGGAGGTCGCCGTGCCGATATCGGCGACATCGACTTTGACCCGCAGCCTGACCTTCCGCTCGCAGCCGGCGACAGCGGCGACGAGCACGGCGCCGACGACCATGGCCGCCGTGGGCCACAGCATCGCCGAACGCCGTCTGGGCTCAGGCGGGCGGCTCGAAGAGGGCATTGTCGAGCCTGGGGTTCACTTTGATGTTGTCGTAGGTCACGGCCTCTACGAGCTCGCCGTTGACCCACGTTTCGATCCGCCGCGGGAAGTAAGGACTGGTCAGCGGCGACCCAAAGCCGAGCCACCGGGTCTCCCGGCGCGAGCGGTCTCGGGCGAAGACGACGAGCCGGACGGGCACCATGAGCTCCTTATCGAGCCACAGCTGGGGCCGATCGGTCTCTCGAGCGCGGGCGCCGATCACGTAGACGATCCGGCGGTCTTGTCGGCCGAGGCTGACCACCTGGGGGTTGATGCCCAAGGAGCGCAAAAGGCCGGAGCCGCGCGCGCCCTCTTCGTCGGGTTCGGTCGGAAAACCGAGCTCGATCAGGAGATCCATCGGCGCTCGAGCCGGCCGAACGGGGCCACTGCCGGGCGAGAACTCGAAGCGTAACGAACCGCGGGTCAGTACGACCTTCGTGTCGTCTCCGCGGCGCAGCTCACGCCGGCGGGCGTCGGTGCGCAGCGCCTCCCACAGCTGGGTACGGACGCCGTCTCGCTCGACCTCGCCCTGCAGCACCAGGCTGCGTATCGCAAGACGCCGTCGGGCGCTGTTCGCGCGCTCGATGAGCGCGTTCGCGGGCAATACGTAAGCGCGCGCAGTGCTGATGCCCACCACCAGCGCGGCGGTGACCGCAACCAAACCCAACATCATCTTGCGCGTCATGACCGCTTGGCTACCATACCGCACAGGGTGGGCAAACCGCCGGTGTTCTGCAAATCATTCCACTTCCGGGTCGCGTCGACCACGGCCTCCTCGAACTACGGGCGGACGAGTTCCCACCCCCGATACCGCGACGGTTACGGATGGTCGGGGTGGTTGTGCGTGATCGCCACCGTGTTGGCCCCCGCCATAGCGCACGGCCAGGAGTTCCGCGGCGCTCGCCTCATCGGCTTCGCGAACGCCCAGCGCGCTCTCGCCACCGGGAACGACGCGATCTACAGCAATCCGGCCGGATTGGCGATGGGCCAGCTCTACAGCATTGAGAGCGGCTATATCGACGACTTCCGCGGCTCCGACCGGCGGTTCAACGGCTCGGTGGTCGACAGTCAAGCGGGCCCCATTGCCGCGGGTCTGGCCTACACCTACCTCACCCAGCGGCCCCAGGACGTCGATGACGGCAACATTCGCATCGAAGGCCACCGAGCGGAGCTCGCCCTGGCCAGCCGCCTGTCCGATTCCGCCGCACTCGGGCTGTCCGTACGGTACCTCAACCTCGATCGGGTCGATGGCGACGAGGAACTCGATGGCTTCGGCGTCCTCAATATGGATGCCGGCTTCCAGTACCGCGTGATCCCCAACCTTTCGATCGGCGTGGTGGGCTACAACCTCATCAAGAACGATCGGCAGGAGATGCCCATCCAGCTGGGGGGCGGGATCGGCTACGACGCTGGCCTCTTTAGCCTCGAAGGCGACGTCGTCTACGACTTTCAAAGCGAGGATCTCGACGTCAGCGGCGGGCTGGGGTTGGTGCTGCGGGACCGATTTCCCATTCGGGGCGGCGTCTCCTGGGATCAGACCACCGAGGAGTGGCGGCTGTCGGTGGGGGTCGGTTTTTCGACCAAACAGCTGTCCATCGACATGGCGTACCAGCAGGCCCTGAATCCGAAGGGCACGGGCGACGATCGAGATGATCGCCTGTTTGCGGTCGCCGTGCGCGCGATCGTCTTCTAGGAAGTTCTCCGCAAAAGAACGCGGGAGACAGGTGACTAGTCCCCTGAATCATTGAAAAGCATCAGGTTTCTCCGTGCGCGTGCTTCGTACGCTCGGCAAAGCGTCGAACGGAGTTGAGGACCTCATCTGCAG
>JANQQN010000033.1 GCA_028289325.1 Myxococcota bacterium
GGCCCCCGCCGCCTCCTCGAGTGGCGCCGTCGAGGACCATTCGCCCTCCGACGGGGCGCCACTCGAGGAGGCGGCGGGGGCCGCCGGGCGGTCGCCGTCGGCCACCATCGACCTGAATCCCGGGTTCGGCGGTTGGGACGCCTGGCTGACCGTGGATGCCCACGGCCAGGTGGAGACGAAGAACGACCTCGAACGCCTGTCGCTCCTGTTGTGGATGCGAGCGGGTCGGCCGCTCGTGGTGAGCGCCGAATCGGCCCTGTCGAGATCCGAACTTCGGGTCGGCGAGCTGAGCGTTCCGCTGGTGGCCATTCCGGTCGGAGATCAGGCGTACGTGCTCCACCCGCCGGCGGAGACCGAGACCCTCGACACCGCCATTCGGACCCTTCGTACCGTCTTCGATAGCCTGTTTCCCTCCCTGGCCCCGGTCGTCGCCGCCCCCACCGTGGCCTTGCCTGACCCCGACGACCTGCCGGAGCTCCACGCGGACGGAAGCGTGCACTTTCGAACCCACGCCCAGTTCGTTCACCAGGCCAAGGTCAACCTCATCAACGGCGCGGTGATGGCCCGCGGTACGCCGCTGCGTCGCGGCACGGTGATGACCCTGCTTCTCGTGGTTCCGGAGGCCGACGACCTCGACATCCAAAGCGCGGAGGTCGCCTTTTCCGACGATGGTAAGGTGGGTTTCTCGATTCCCGACCTCGATCACTTTCGGGCCCGGATCGACGCGCGGATCGCGCCAGGTCAGACCCGCAAGAGCGGAACCGAAGGTCGGCCGCGTCGGGTACCGAAGCCGGCGTTCGAGTTCGAAGCCGTGCTGAGCGGCCTTCCCGACGCGCAATCGATCATGATGCTTCGTCGCGGCGTGACCGACGACCTGCGTTCGGCTCGCGGCTGGTACATCGGCATCATGGACCGGGTGTTGCGGTCCGGCCGCGACGCGCAGTGCCGCGTGTCGCACGACGGCGACCAGGTCAAGATATGGGTCCACGACGGTCGGGTGGTCGCGGTCGAACGCATCCCTCCGCCCGAGAAAGACCGTCTCGGAGAACGACTGATCGCGAGCCGGATCATCGATGTCGCGGCGCTGGACGAGGCGCTCGAGGAGGCGCGGCGAGCGCGTCGCCCGGTCGGCCAGGTCATCTTGGCGAGCGGACTGGTGAGTCGCGCCGCCGTGCACCGCGAGCTTCGAAAGCAGATCTTGGACCGACTCGTCGTTCCCTGCGACTGGACGGCCGGTGAGATCCGGGTCAGTGGGTGGTCGGACCCCCCCGTCAACGCGGATCTGCTGCCGGTCAATGGCGATGCGGTCGTCACTTCCCTGCTTCGAAAGCAGCTACAGCAAACCCGGCTCGCCGACCTGAGGGAGGAGCTCGCGCCCCTGCTCAGTCACCAGACGACCGTCGATGCGTCGAAGATCCTCGAGTCTTACCGGCTCACCGATCGCGAGCAGCGTTTCTTCTTGCGGGGCGCCGATGCCCGCTGCTCGCTGGCCACGCTGGTCTCTCAGGAGCGCGCGCGTCCGCTCGAGGGGTATCGACTGATGCTCATCGGGGCGGCGCTGGGGTTCATTTCGATCACCCCCAAGCGATGAGCCTCAGCCAGCCTTGAAGGCCTCTCGAGGGCTTGGTACGCCACGTTTATGCGGCTCACGGGAAGGGTGCTGTGGCTGACCGAAGACGCGGAGTTGCTGTCGCAGCAGCTCGATGGCCAGGACCTCGACGCCCATGCGAACGCGTTGCCCGCGCTCGAGTTCGGCATCAACACCGACCTGCTGATCAACGGCGCAGCGTGCACCCTCGGCTATACCGGCGATATTCTCGGCCCGTACTTGCTCGAGCGATTCAAGGACCGGGTCACCAAGAACGCGATCCGCGACGCGGGCTTTCAGGTCGTGGTCGGGGGCGAGGCTTACGGCAGCGGATCGAGTCGAGAGGTGGCGGTGGTCGCCCACGAAGGGGCGGGCATCGAACTGGTGGTCGCGCAGAGCTTTCAGCGGATCTTCCAGGAGAACATGGTCTACTGCGGGATGCCGTTCACCACCGACCTGTCGGTGGTCGACCGGCTGCGGGCCGGGCAAGCCGTCGACCTCGACGAGTTGGCCCGCGCCCTGCCGCCGTTCTTTCGCGCGGTGGCCGAGCAGGGGGGGCTGCTCGAGTACGGGACTGCGCTGATCGACGGCCGGGTAACGCCTTCCTACCGCGTGGATAGAGCCCCGCGCGCGATGACCTGCGTCGAGAAGATCATCGCCCGCCGGGCCTACGGTGGGCCGGCTCGCGAACGCGGACTGGCGAGCGTTCAGCCCGGTGATCAGGTGCTGTGTGAAGCCGGCTTTCGAGGCATGCACGAGTACACGACGGGCATGGTGATGCATCTGTACGCCGAAGCGTGGGGCAAGGCGCCGGTGGTTCGGCCGGACCTGGTCGCGGCGTTCGAAGACCACTTCGTGCTCCTCGGTGACGAGACGGTCCCCGCGGACGTCAAAACGCAGCGGCTGGCCCCCGCCCGCAAGCTCACCGCGGAGATGGTCGATGCTTGTGAGGCCCACGGGATCCGTCTACACGGCCCGAACCGGCCGTACCCGGCCGGCGTCTGCCACCGTCTGGTCGTCGAAGACTACGCGAGCCCGGGAACGGTGGTGGTCCTCACCGACAGCCACAGCTGCACGGCCGGCGTCCTCAATACGTTCGCGTTCGGGATCGGCTCGACGGCGATGGCGTTTGCCCTTCGAACGGGCCTCGTACCGGTGACCGTGCCCAGCACGGTTCGGATCGAGCTGACCGGAGATCACCGCGGTATCGTGTCGCCGAAGGACGTCATTCTTCACCTCATCGGCGACCCCTACTTCCGCGAGGAGCGCTGGCGGCGCTCGCCGACCGATACCTGCGTGGCCGAGTTCGCCGGCCCCGCCCTCGACGGGTGGGATGTCGACCAGCTGTCCGTACTGACGAACATGACCGTCGAGGGCGGACTCATGACCGGAATCGTGGCGCCCTGTGCGGCCGTCCACCGATTCTTGGCCGAGCGCCGAGGCATCGACCCCGGTCCTTCCTTCGTCCATCCGGACGCCGACGCAACCTACGCGCGGGTGCTGAAGATCGATCTCGATGACGTGCCCCTCACCGTCGCCACGCCCGGAGACTCCCGAAACCGCGCGCCGCTGGCCGACCACGCCCACGTGGCGGTGCAGAACGTGGTCATCGCGTCCTGCACCGGCGGATCGCTCGCGGATCTCCGGTCGGCGGCAGACGTCATGCGGGGGCGGGCGCTGGGGCCCGGCGTGCGGCTGACGGTGACCCCGTCCAGCCATGACGTCGCGGTTCGGGCCCAGCAAGAAGGTCTGCTGACCCTGTTTCGAGACCTCGGGGCGGAGGTCACGGCGCCGGGCTGCGGCGTGTGCATCGGCAACGGCCCCGGCATTCCTCGTCCGGGGGAGACCACCGCCAGCACCACCAATCGGAACTTCGACCGCCGAATGGGCGCTCCAGGGCCGGTATTCTTAGTGTCGCCGGCCGTCGCCGCCGCGTCCGCGGTCACCGGCCACCTCACCGATCCTCGCGCGCTCGGTTAAGGCCCCCGGGCCGATGGGCGAGGGGGTGGGCCTGGGGCCCGTTGAGTCGCCCGCGGCTTTTCAGCGTGCGGTGGACGAACAGGTCGAGCCCGGCCAGCAGTTGCGCTTCGACGTGGTGGCCTTCGATGATCCCCAACGCGCGAGCGATCGCTTCCAAGGTGCACAGGTGTTGGTCGGTCCGGCGCTGGCGCCGCAACCAGAACCGGGTCGGCGGTCCATCCGGTAGGCGCAGGCGAGGCAGATTCGCCAACGCGGGTTCCCGCCGGACCGCGCGTCGGGCCTGGGGCCAGGTCCCGTCGGCGAGGACCAAGGTCAGCGGTCGAGGGTCGAGATGCGCCCACTCGGCCGTCAGCTCGGGCGCGCTCGGATCCGGCCACAGCAAGGCCCGTCGCTCCGCCCGCGAGGGGGCGGGCCCGGCGGGGGCCGGATCTCGCTGCCCCCGCCGCAAGACGGTGAGGCCCGGCAGCATGAGCTGGGCGAGATGGACGGTGTTCGTCGGTCGGTCCAGCTCGAACACGTGCCCGACCACGACCAGATCGGTTTCCGTCGAAATGCGGGCCAGCGCGCCGCATAAGCACTCGCTGACGATCATTCGGCACTGCCCGCAGCGCGGACTCTGACCTCGCCGAAGGCGCACGTTGCCCGCTCTAGGCGCGCTCGTGTTTGCTGAAGTACGCCCGGGTGATCTCGAGAAGCTTCGGCGACAGCAGGAGCACGGCGAACAAATTCGGAATCGACATCACCCCGAGGGCGAGATCGCCGAATGCCCACACCACCTCGAGGGCCAAAATGCACCCCATGAAGCTGAAGAAGACGTACACCACCCGGTAGGCGCGCACCCACGCCGCACCGAACAAGTACGTCACGCACCGATCGCCGTAATACGACCAGGAGATCATCGTCGATAGCGCGAACAGGAACACGCAGATCGTCACGATGTAGTTGCCGCCCCCGAAGATCGGCGAAAGGCCGCGTTTAAACGCGAGGGCGGTCAGCGCGGAGCTGTTCTGCAGCACCTGCCCCGAGACCATGACATCGGGGGGGGACAGGGTGCCGGCGACGGGGTCGTAGGTCAGCGATCCGGTGAACGGCTTCCTCTTTCGAAGGAGAATGGGCTCCTCGACGAGGCCATCGCGGCCGATGAACGCGAGTTGGTCCTGCCGTCCGTCAGCCACGGCCACGGTCATCGAGGCCGGCTTCGCCGCCGCGACCGCCGCTTTGGCCGCGGCCAGGCGCTGGTACTCCGTGCCTTCGGTCTTCGCTTGCAGCATCTGCGCGGGCAGAGGCGTGATCTCGTTGAGCCCGAGTCGGCCTGGGTGTTTTTCGTCCCATACGCCGGTGGAGATGATGACCAACGCGGTCATGGTGCAGATGATGAGGGTGTCGATCATCGGCTCGAGCATGGCGACCGCGCCTTCGCGCACCGGCTCATCGGTCCGGGCCGCGGCGTGGGCGATCGGCGCCGAACCCTGGCCCGCCTCGTTCGAGAACAATCCCCGCTTCACGCCCCACAGGAGGGTCACGCTGACGATGCCCGCGACCGAGCCGCCGACGCTCGCGGCGGGGTTGAACGCGCTGGATACGATGAGCGCTAGCGCGCCCGGAACCTGATCGGCGTTGAGGATGAGAATGATCAGGGCGCTGGTCACGTAGAGAAGGGCCATGCTGGGGGCCAGGGTGGAGCTCACACTGGCGATGCGGCGGATGCCGCCGATGATCACCGCCCCGACGAACAATGCGACGAACAGCCCGACCACCCAGGGCTCGGCGCCAAACTCGGTGGTCGCGCTGACGGCCACGGTGTTGGCCTGGTTCATGTTGCCGGTGGCGAACGAGCAGATGGCCGCCGAACCGGCGAACAGGATGGCCAGCGGCTTCCACGAAGGTCCGAGACCGCGCTCCATGTAGTACATGGGGCCTCCGGCCGCGAAGCCTTCGTCGTCGAACACGCGATAGTGCACGGCGAGCGTGCACTCGGCGTACTTCAGGGCCATGCCAAAGAAGGCGGTCAGCCACATCCAAAAGATGGCCCCTGGTCCCCCGTAGTGAATCGCGGTCGCCACGCCGGCGATGTTGCCGATCCCCACGGTGGCGGACAGGGCGGTCGAGAGCGCTTGAAAGTGGGATATATCGCCTTCGTCGTCGGGATCGTCGTACTTGCCTGACACGACGGCGATCGCGTGACCGAGCTTTCGGAGCTGAATGAAGCCCGTTCGCGCGGTCACGAACAGCCCGGTGCCCAGCAAGAGGACCACGAGCCAGGGCAGCTGTTCGGGGAACGACCAGATGAAGCTGCTCAAGAGGTCGATACCGCTTTTGATTACCTCCACGACCGCTCGTGTTTATCCCGAAGTGCGGTCAGTATTCCAGCCGCACCGCGATACGTAGGTGGGTGGTTATCAGCGCATTCCCTAGCGGCTCGGAGAGCGGCCGGACCCGGCCCACGACGCCGACGCTCACCGTTCGGCTCACCAGGTAGTCGAGACCGAGACCGAATCGAGCGGTGGGCTGAACACCGCCGTTTCCGGTGATGAAGCCCGCGAGGCCTTCTACATACGGGATCACCGTGAATACGTCGAATGCGTAGACCAGCCCGCCGAGCGCTTCGAAGGTCACGGGATCGTCGAGGCCGAAATGCCCGGTGAGCCCGACCGCGCCCGCCAGCCACAGCGGGCCGTCCGTTCCCACCCACGCCGAGACCCCGGCCCCGAGGCCATAGGCGAGCCCATCCGCGCCGTTGCCGCCGTCGATGACCGCGAACGCGGGCTCGACGGCGGCGATCAGCTCATCTTCTCCGGCCGCGGCAGACGAGGCGGCCAGGGCTGACAAGGCGAATCCCGCGGCGATACAGACCAGGGCCCGCATGTAGGCCGACGCTCAACGGATCGGACTTTGTCGTCAAGGTGGCCGACGGCCTTCTTCTCTTGACTTGACTGGGTGTTGAGACGACATAGGCCGGCCTATGGCGCGCAAAAAGCGCAAGGGTGAGGTGCCGGTCGAAGAGCTGGTCGCCCCCGACGCGTTCGAGACGGTGGGCTCCTCCGGTGTCCAATGGCTCGAGAAGAACTTCCGTTACGTCTTGCTGGGCGCGGGGGTCATCTTGGGTGCGGTCCTGGCGTTCCAGCTGGTCGCATCGAGCCAGACCCGGGACAGCGCGACGATGACCGCGCAGCTCAATGAGGCCGTCGACGCGTTCAGCGAGGCTGTCGACATGCGGACGGTGCTGACCTCGACGTCCCCGGACACGCTGAACGCGTCCTACCGCGAGGTGCAAAAGAAGCTGGCCGCGTTTCGGTCTCAGTACCCGGGTGAGCAAGCGGCGGCGCTGGCCGGACTATACGAGGCCGAACTGCTCAGTCGTCTCGACGCTCCCGAACAGGCGGCTACGCTCTACGAGGGCTATCTGCAGGCGCTCGGGGACGACGCGCCGCTTTCGTTCATGGCCCACGAGGGCGCCGGTTATGCCTACGAGAAGCAAGGGCAGCTCGACCGGGCCCTCAAACACTTCGAGAAGCTCGGCGACTACGCCTACGCGCGCGGCTACGCGCTCAAACATCAGGCGCGGATCTTCGAAGCGAAGAAAGAGCGTGAGCGCGCACAAGACCTGTACCGGGAGCTGAAAGATCTGGACGAGGCGGGGCCGCTCAAAACGTTTGCGGAAGAGCGCCTTCAGGTGCTCGAGTAGCACCCAGTGGTGACCGCCAGCCTCGTGTTCGGCTCGCTTGTCGCGGGCCTCGCTCCGGCGCAAAGCGCCGCCTCGAAGACCACTCCGTCCCCGGCGTTGGAGACGGCGGTCGAAGACAAAGGATGGGTCGAGCCCTCTCCGGATAGTCTTCGAGCGCTGTTCACGCCCCGATTCAAGCGCGATCTCGGGGAGTTCGAGCTGCTCAAGAGCAACGAGGAGGAGTGGACCCGCCCGTACATCACCCGCGACGGATCGCGGGTCTACGTCGGCGCGCGCAGCGGCCGGTTCCTGGCCCTAGATCCCGTCGAAGGGTCGCTCATTTGGCAGCGCCGAGACATGGGCACCATCGGCGTGGGCGTCGTCGAGTACGGCTCG
Source organism: Myxococcota bacterium (assembly GCA_028289325.1). Taxonomy (GTDB): domain Bacteria; phylum Myxococcota; class Kuafuiibacteriia; order Kuafuiibacteriales; family Kuafuiibacteriaceae; genus JANQQN01. The sequence continues at coordinate 7,629 of JANQQN010000033.1, forward strand.
GTGGTGGTGCTGGGGTCGGACTCCGACCTCGTCGCGCTCGACCGAAGCAGCGGCGAGACGCGCTGGCAGCTGGATATCAACGGCCGGATCGGTGGCCTCATCGCGGTGCAGAAGAACGTGGCCGTGGTCCCCGTTCGGCCGAACGCGTTCATCGGGGTGGACCTCGAAAAGGGCGAGCAGCTGTGGCGGGTGCAGCGTCAGACCCCGGAGGGGATCTCGGTGCGCGGACAGGCGACGCCGACCCTGGACCCCACGCGCCAGCGAGCCTATCTCGGCTTTTCTGACGGGGCGCTGCTGGGCGTCGATCTCAGCGATGGCGGGACCCGGTGGATCGCCCAGCTGGGAAAGAAGAACGAGTTCTTTGCCGACGTCGATGCCCGGCCGCTCCTGATCGATGGCGGCAAGGCGCTGTTGGCCGCGTCCTACAACGGGGGCCTGTTTCGATTGAACCCCGATACGGGAGAGGTGGTGTTCAAGCAGGCCTCGATGATCCGGCTCATCGGCTTGACCACGACCGGCGACCCGAACCTGGTGGTCGCATCCTACGGCGACGGTCAGATCTACGGAGTATACCCTTCATCCGGCAAGATTCGGTGGCGATATCGACTGAGGCGGGGCGCACCGACGGACCCGGTCAGCATCGGCGGCGGCTACGTGATGGTGGGCTGCACGGAAGGTCCGATCACTTTTCTGAGGGTCGACACCGGAAAACCGATTCAGATTATCAACCTGTCCTCTGGGGTCTCACTCACGCCCTATCACCGGTCCCCTTACCTGGCCGCGATGTCCAACACCGGGCTTCTGCTCGTTTTCCGGCAGGGTTCATAGGCCGATCGGCTTTTCGGTAGCCCCTGACATCGTTGTCACGGTTGCTGGTGTTGCTACCCGCGCCGCGCGATCCGCATATACCCCAGTGTGGGGGTTAAAGGTCCGTTTTTACCGATAATTTGTGAAACAGCGGCTCGCTCTGTCATCTGGCACACCGCTTGTAGCGAGTTCGCGTGCGTCGCGAGCGGCGCGGATCGGCGGACCCAACCTTGGACCCTTTTCACAAGAATCCGGAATTCCTCGAGGCCTTTCGCGCCGGCGACAACGTCGCCCTCGCGGCCGTGTACCGCGCGTACGAAAAACCCCTTCGAAACTTCATCCTGCGAGGCTTCGCCTTCAAAAGTGAAGGACGCCAGCTGTTCTTCGGCGGGATGTACGACGCGAACGACGTCGAGGATATTCTGCAGGAGACTTTTCGTCGCGCGTTCGGGGCTCGGGCTCGCCAGACCTACGACGGCATCCGTCCCTACAAGAACTACCTGTTCACGATCGCACGCAACGCGGTGATCACCGATCAGGCCGCGAGGCGGCGTCAGATCCCCGTCGGAGAAGCGTTGATGCGGGACGCCCCCAGCGACGACCTCACCCCGCTGGAGAGCTGGGTCGTGTCGCAGCGGGCGGCGCTGCAAGAAGGCGCGGACCTCACCAGCCACGAGAGGGTCGAGAATCTCGAGATCTACGGGTTGCTGATGGGATTCATGGAGGAGCTATCCGACGAGGAGCAGCGGTTCTTCGAGCTCCGCTTCCTCGGCCAGTGCTCTCAGGAAATCACCGCCCAGAAGATGGGATGGAATCGAGCGCGCGTTCGAAAGGCGGAAGCGCGGCTTCGCCGAGCGTTCCTCTGTCACGCCAGTGGAAGCGGTTATCTCGAAAGCCGAAGCGAGTCTCGCAAGGTCCGGCGGATTCAAGATCCTGCCCAATACCGAAGAACCGTGGCCCGGTCGCGCGCGATCTGGCGACAGCGCCGGGTCGAACAGAACAACGAGTTCCTGGTCGAGGCCGCGTGACGCGAGCGCCTACCCCCTAACGCGAAGCTTCGACGCGGTGGCGGTGCCCGTACGGCGTTCCGCCGCGGGCTAAACTCGCTTCAAATTCGCCCGGTGTTCAGGGAGCATGTGGCCATGGGGCGTTGGAGCTGTCTGCTGGCGTTTGGCTTGCTCGCGTGCGACGCGGCGGAAGCCAACATCACGCTGAAGTTCGCCACCGCCGAAGCCCGGGACCGCACTCGGTTGGTGGCGTTCACCGCCTTCGAGCCGATCCTCGCCCAGCCCGACGAAGATCGGGTGCCGCGGTTCGTGCGCTGCGACGATATCGGTGTCTTCCCGCCGACCCGACTCCTCGATCCGGACACCATCGCGACCGAGCCCAACCTGGCCGGCGTAGTATCGGAACGAACGACGCAGACCTTCCCCCTCGACGACGACTGGCAGGTCGACGTGAACACCGACCGATTCAACGAGGAGCTCAACCCGTGGGGGGCGCTGATGGTCTTCATCGAGGCCCGTGGCGACGCGGCGGCGCCGGCGTCCCGTGGCGGCGGGCAAGTCTCGACCACCCTTCTGTCCGGGTGCTTCTGCATTCGAACCCAAGACGGCTCGCACCCGGACCCCACTCTCGACCAGACCGTCAAGGAAGCATGCACCCCCGCCGGCAACGATGGGTCGGTGCCGGACCGAGAGGTGGTGCTGGGACCGGTCGCGTCGGCGCCCTTTCGCCTCGAGGCCTGCCAGAACAACACCCGCCTCGCCGCGCCGAGGAATGAGCTGCTGTCCCCCGGACCCTCGGTGTGCGTCAACACCACCCGCTGTGACGCGAGCGTTCAAGGGCCCTGCTTCGCGTGTGAGCAGCCGTGCGGGGAGCTCGACGACCGGAGCAACGTCCCCATTCGCTTCGATATCTTTCGAGGCGACAGCCCGAGCCCGGAGCAGACGCAAATCGTGTTGACCGACGGCGACGCTCGGGCCGACGCACAGATCGAGGTCGACGACTGCGCCCAGCCGCTTCGCGTCGACGCCCAGATCGTCGGCCGCGAAGGGGAGGCGGTCAGCTTCGAAGTTGACTGTATCGATACCGTCGACCGGTTCGACTGTCCCCTCGAAGTATTGCTGGTGAGAGACTTTCAGCCGCGAGCGCTGGCCCGGGTGCCGCGAGACCCCGTTGCGTGCGTGGCGGATCCTGCCGCGTGCGATTTCGTCGCCGTGCTCGCCGAAAACGGTTTGGATACGATCCTGTCCGTGTACGACGCGAACACGGGCGCGTTGGTGACGTCTCGCTCGTACCCGGGGGAGCTCGGTCGCGCCATGGTCGGCTACCTGTACGAGCTGGCCCGGCCCGGACGCACCGCGAGCACGGGTCGGGTCGCGGTGCGGCCGGGCCGGGCCAGCTCGGACAGGGAGCCGACCATGGCGCGACCGGGCTCCCCCGGGTACGAGC
>JANQQN010000037.1 GCA_028289325.1 Myxococcota bacterium
TTGGACCGGCAGCGCCGTCCGCGTCGAGCGCCGACGACAGCTTTCGCCCTCGACCCCGCCTTCGCGGGGCCCGGGCTCGAGGAACCCGACCTGATTGCGGCCGGTCTCGAACCGCCCGAGCGAACGGCAGCCCCGACGGCGGACCGGCCGCCTCCTTCGCCCGCGAAGGGGGCCGAAACCGGCGGCCCGCCGGCGCAGATCGCCGCGCCCGCAGGCCCGCCGCCCGCACCGCCCCCGGGCCGCCGGTCGCCGCCGCCCAAAGCGGGGCGTCCTGCCGGGGGCGCGGGGGCCGCACCGTTGGTTCTGGCCCCCGGACCGGTCCCCGAACTGTACCTGCGCGCCGGACGATGTTTGCTGAACGCCGACCAAGATGGCGGCGTGACCGCGCTCAATGCGTACCGTCGCGGGGAAGGCGCGGATCGCACGCAAGCGGGCCGGTGGGCCCTCGCATTGACCGATGCGCGTGCGCTGGCGGATCGGGTGGAGGCGGAGATCGCCCACAGGAAGCTGGCCAAACCAGGTCCGGTGTGTATGTCCTCCCAGGTGCAGCCGGTGGTCGGGCTCCTGCGGTCTTTGACCGGGCCTCCGCCCACTACGCTAACCCGAGCGCTCGAGTACGGGCGCGGCCTTCAGCGGCTCGACCGCGAGCTTCAGGTGAGGGCGGGGCTTCCGAAGGCCGAATGACGAATGACGGACGACGGAGGGATCGACCGAGCCGGCGCGAGACATCGCATGACCGAGAACGCAATACAGTCGATGGACGAAGGCGCGGTCCGAGGGGCGATCGACGTCGACCGTCGGGCTGAACCATACCTGTCATTGATCATCCCCTGCTTCAACGAAGAGCAGAGCGTCGACGAGCTGATGGAAGAGGTCTTCACCGTCCTCGACAAGAATACCTTCGACGCGGAGGTCGTGCTCGTCGACGACGGCTCGACCGACGGAACGTGGGCGAAGCTCGAGGAGTGGGCGGAACGCGATCGCCGGCTGAAGCTGGTGCGATTTCGCCGCAACTTCGGCCAGACGGCGGCGATGGTGGCCGGGCTGGACCATGCGCGAGGCGAGATCATCATCCCTCTCGATGCCGATCTTCAGAACGACCCGAACTCCATCCCCGCGCTGTTGGCCAAGGTCGACGAGGGGTTCGACGTCGTGTCGGGCTGGCGAAAGCATCGGCAGGACACCTTCTTGTCCCGCAAACTCCCATCGTGGATCGCCAACTGGGTGATCTCGAAGGTCAGCGGCGTTCGGCTGCACGACTACGGCTGCACTCTGAAGGCCTACCGCCGCGAGACGCTGGATCCCGTCAACCTGTACGGCGAGATGCATCGCTTCATTCCCATCTACGCGTCGTGGTCGGGGGCGCGGGTGACCGAGGTGCCGGTCAATCATCGGGCCCGCAAATACGGAAGCTCCAAATACGGCATCATGCGAACCTTCAAGGTCATCCTCGACCTGCTGGTGGTGAAGTTCCTGGGCTCTTACGGCACCAAACCCATCTACTTCTTCGGGGGCTTGGGGTTCATCAGCATCCTCCTGGGGATCCTGGCCGCAATATGGACGCTGTACGAGAAGTTCTTTCTCGGGGTCTGGGCCCACCGAAACCCGTTCCTGATCATCGCGGTGTTCATGGCCATCGTCGGCGTGCAGAGCATCTTCTTGGGGCTGCTGGCGGAGATCGGTATCCGCACCTATCACGAGAGTCAGGCTCGGCCGATCTACATGGTTCGGGAGCGGCGTAACGTTCGCGCCCGGCGCCGGTTGTCGAGCATCGTCGAGCCGGGGGCGTAAGCGACCGAGGTCCGCTAGTGGTCGAATGGGCGTCGAGACGCTCATGCGCGGGGGTCGCGGTTCCGAGTTGGCTTGTCTGTCGCGACCGAGTAGCTTCGCCGCATGTGCGGGATCTGTGGGCTTGTCGTTCCGCCGGGGGAGCCGGTGCCGCAAGATATATTGCGGCGAATGAACAACGCGATGTTCCGGCGAGGCCCCGACGACGAGGGGTACTACATCGACCGGCCGGGCGGGGCAGGACTAGGTCACCGCCGGCTGTCGGTGATCGACCTCGCGACCGGCCACCAGCCGATCGGCAACACCGACGGCCGGATCCAGGTCGTCGTCAACGGCGAGATCTACAACTTCAAAGCGTTGAGGACGGCGCTCGAAGGGCGAGGCTACCGATTTCGGACCAACTCCGACTGTGAGGTCGTCGCCCACGGGTACGAGGCGTGGGGCGACGACCTGTTCCCCAAGCTCGAGGGGATGTTCGCCCTCGCCATCTGGGACGGTCGTCATCGCCAGTTGGTTTTGGCCCGCGACCGAATGGGGAAGAAGCCCCTGTACGTTGCGTTCGTCGGGCCGCGACGGGATCGACTCCTGTTCGGTTCGGAGCTGAAGTCGCTGGTCCAACACCCGGACTTCGACCGCACGGTTCGCCCCGAGAGCTTCGCCGCGTACCTCACCTACGAAGGGCTTCCTGAGACCCACACCATCTACGCGAGCGCGGACAAGTTGCTGCCGGGTTGCGCGCTGCGCTACTCCGCCGAAGACGGGCGCAGCGAGCATTGGGCCTTTTGGCAGCTCGCTTTCGGCCGCGCGTCACCGGCGTGGTCCGAGGTCGACGGCGTCGATGAAGACGCGCTGGCCGAGGTGCTGTGGCGACGCATCCGAGACGCGACGGAAGCGAGGCTGATCTCCGACGTTCCGCTCGGGGTGCTGCTGTCGGGGGGCATCGACTCTTCGCTGGTCGCAGCGGCGATGGCCGACGTCGTTCCGCCATCGCGAATCAAGACGTTCTCGGTGACCTTCGAAGATCCGTCGTTCGACGAGAGCTCGCATGCCCGCCGCGTAGCCCGACACCTGGGCACCGACCACCACGAGCAGCGGCTATCTCCCGCTACGATGACCGACATCTTGCCCGAGGTCGCGGACTTTCTGTGCGAACCGCTGGGGGACGGCTCGGTGATGCCCACTTATCTTCTGTCGAAGTTCGCCCGGCAGACGGTCACCGTGGCCCTCGGGGGCGACGGTGGGGACGAATTGTTCCTGGGTTATCCGACCTTTCCTGCCGACGCCGTCGCTCGCCGGCTGGACGGCATCCTATCCCGATCTCGGTCCGGGCGGCTGGGGCAGACCGCGAGGTGGCTGGCGCGGGGGCTACCCGTGTCGACCAAGAACTTCAGCTTCGACTTCAAGGTGAAGCGGTTTAGTCAGGGGCTCGGCTTTCGCGACGACTATCGCCACCAGGCGTGGATGGGGTCGTTCATGCCGGCGGAGCTGGCCGAGGTCCTTCATCCCGATCTTCGGCAAGCCGCGCTGGCCGTCGATCCCTACGCGACGATCACTCAGTTTACCGCGTCGGGGGGCGCCCGTGGGGTCCGGGATCATCTCGACGCCGCCGTCTACCAGTACGCGCGACTTTATCTCACCGCGAACGTGCTGGTGAAGGTCGACCGGGCGAGCATGGCCCGCAGCCTCGAGGTCCGCGCGCCGCTGTTGGACCGCGAGGTGGTGGAGTTCGCGGCCGCGATTCCGGGTCATCTTCGCCTGAAAGGAATGACCACCAAGTATCTACTCAAAAAGGCGGCGCGAGGACGGCTTCCCGACGAGATTATCGACCGGCCCAAGAAGGGCTTCGGGATGCCGATCGGCGCGTGGTTGAGAGGACCGCTGCGCGAGCTCGGCGCTACGCTGCTGGCGCCGTCGCGATTGGATCGGGAGGGATACTTCGATGCAAAGGAGGCGGCTCGGCTGTGGACCCAGCATCAGCGCGGGGTCGCCGATCATCGTAAGCCGCTGTGGACGATGCTCGTGTACCAGCTATGGCTGGAGCGATACGGTCCGTCGGCGACGATTTCGTCGCCCACCGACGCCGGACGGGCGGCGTCGTCGGCCGAGAGGCGCCGGCCAACGATCGTTCGGGCGGCCGGATGATCCGATGGGCGGCGGTGGTCGCGTCGTCGCTGGTGGCGGCGGCCGCTCTGTTCGACGTGTGGATCGCGGTCCGACCCGGACGAGCCCCGATCTCCGAGGCGAGCCTGGCCGCCGCGGTGGCCCGCGTCCGGCAGACGCAAGCGCCCGGTGACCTGGTGGTGCACTCGCCGCTGATGACCGTCCGCGAGCTCGCATCGTTCGAGGGGCTCTCGGCGAGCCCGGATCGCCCGTTGCTCGCCCAGCGAGCGCGCCGGCGGGTGGTGGCCATCGACTTCGAACGGTTCCCCATGTTCGGGCTCGGTATCCCGGCCACGGAGATCCGGCTGGACGAGGGGCTCGTGCTCCGCACCTTCGCCCCGACCAAAGATGCGGTTGGCGCGGTTTGGCGCCTGGCCCGAGACCTCGACGCGACGACGATGGTCGTCGAGCGTCGGGCAGGCGAGCGACCTTGTTCGACCCCTCGGCCCGAAGGGGGCTTTCGGTGCGCAGGGGAACCCGAGTGGCTGTACGCGGCGGAGCGCGTATTGCGGGTCGGGCGGCAGGATCGTGCCTGCGTGTGGGCCCACCCCACCACCGGGGGCACGGTCGTTTTCCGGGTGCCGGCGCTGGTCGCGACCGAAGGACGCCGGCTGCAGCTTCGACTGGGGGCGGGTCTGGTCGATGACGCTGTTGTCCACACGCCGAACGGGGCGGCGGTGGTCACCGAGGTCCACCAGGATGGCCGGCCGTTGGGCCGCATCCGAGTGCCCAATCGGATCGGCTGGTTCGACGCCACGTACGACGTGCGGCCCAACCTTCCGCTTCAGCTTCGGGTCACCACCCGGCGGGACGGTCGGCGGCATTACTGCATGACCGCCGCCGTCGTCGAGGTCGACTGATGGGGGCGCGGTGGCGGCGGTGGGCCGCGTCTGGCGCGCACCGCATCGCGGCGCTGCTGGTGGCGGTGTATCTGCTCGCCCAGCTGGCGGGGCTGCGCCACGCCGGCCTTACCGACGACGACGACTTCTATATTCCTGCCGGCATTTCGTACGCGAAATGGCTGGGCGCGGTCGTCACCTTCGACGAGCGGGCGTGGTCGCGAGCGGGTATCGAGGATGCGTTTCGCCCCAATCACGAACACCCTCCGATCGCCAAGTACGCCTTCGGCGTTTGCCATTTCTTGTTTCGGGGTCTGCTCGGACCCACCGATTCTGCGCGGGTGGGGACGGTGTTGTTTTCGACCCTGTGCGCTGCCCTTCTGCTGTGGCTGGCGTTCTTCCACTTGGGCCCTCGGCGAGGCCTGATCGCGGGGGGCTTCGCGGTTCTCGCGCTGCTGACCCTTCCTCGGTTCTACTTTCACAGCCATGCCGCCACGCTCGACGTGCCGGTGGCCGCGACCTATCTCGCCGCGGCGGGGCTCGCGCTGGTGGGGGAACGGAGTTGGCGAGCGGGGCTCGGGGCGGGGGTAGCCTTCGGTCTGGCCGCGGCGACGAAGCTCAACGGTCCTTTTCTCATCGTGCCCTACGTGGTCTTTGTCGTCGTCGCCCGCTGGCGGGCTCGACCCTCGCCGGCGCCGAGCCCCTTGCCTCGAGGGCAGGTTCGCTTGCCCGCGTTTCCGCTCGCCCTGCTGTCGATGATCGGGGTGGGGCCAGTGGTGTTCTTCCTCAGCTGGCCGTGGATGTGGTTCGATCCTCTGGTCCGGCTCGGTGAGTACGTCCGCTTTCACCTCCACCACTACGGGATCTATTTTTTGTACTTTGGTCGTGTTTACGACCAAGACCCCTTCGCGCCGTGGCACGCGCCGTTCGTGATGGCTGCGGTCACCGTCCCCGTTGCGACGTCCCTGTTGGCGGTGGTCGGGCTGGCGGCGGGGGTGCAGGCGGTGCGAGCGCGACTGGCGGCCACCGCCGACGGAGACGGACCGACGACGAGGGAAGGCGACCTGGTCCTGACCGCCGCCCTGCACGCGGGGGCATCGGTCGCGGTGGTGGCCTTTTCGGGTGGACCAAAGTACGGCGGGGCAAAGCTGTTCATGCCCTTCTTTCCGTTTTGGTGCTTGCTGGCGGGGTACGGCGTGCTTCGGCTGCACGAAGCGCTCCGCTCCGCCTCGAGCGCCATGCTCCGTGCCGCCCCGGTGGCGGCTGGCGTCCTTGCCCTCGCATCGGGTCTTAGCCTTCAGCTGCGCTACGGCGGATATGCCCTGTCCGTTTACAACGCGCTGGTGGGAGGCCTGCGGGGGGCCACCACGCTCGGATTCGAGCGGCAGTACTACGACATCGCCTTTCGCGACCTCGTGCGCTGGCTGAACGACCAGGCGCCAAAAAATGCGCAGGTCCATTTTCTGCCCAATAACAAGGAGTACGTCCGGACGTACCGATGGTATCGAAAGAGCGGCGAGCTTCGGCCCGATATCCGGATCGCGACAACGCCAGGGGCGGCGGATTTGTTGGTGCTGACCCACGAGCGTCGTTTCGCGCGCTATGCTGGTGATCTTCAGCGTTACCGGCGCCGACCGGTCCTCGCCGAGCGAGTGATCGACGGGGTGCCCATCTGGACGGTTCTGAAGCTCAGATAGGCCTGAGAGCGAAGGGACTTTGATGAAGAACGGCGCACGCGCACTGAAGAAAGGACTCCGGGAGCTGGAGAGTCAGCGGGACCGGGTGTTAGCCTCGATCGAGGCGCTGGAACGATTGCAAGACCTGCTGGGTGGTCGTCGAACCCCAGGGCGAAAGAAGGCTTCGCGCGCCAAGAAGAAACCCAGGCGGCGAGCCTCGGCGACGCATCGACGGTAGCGGCGACCCGGCCTCCTTTGGTCCGGGCCGACCGTTCGTCGGTGATTCGGACCGCTCGTCGGAGCGCGGTTTCGTGATGCGTTCGGGGACCTCACGGTGTCCGTATGCCAACGCTGTACGGAATCAATCTGTCGCTTCATATCGTCGCCGGCGCGGTATCGCTGCTCACGGTGGCCATACCGCTGCTGGTCAAAAAGGGCGGACGCCTCCACCGGCGGGCCGGCTGGACGTTTACCATCGCGATGGCGGTGGTCGCGGTGACCGGCTTGATCCTGGCCGGGTTTTGGTTCGCGATGCCGCTGCAAGTGAAGCCGATGCCGCCCGAGGCCACGGTTGAAGCCCTCGCTCGGCGCGCTCGAGGCCTCCGCCTGACCGCGCCCTTCTTCGTCCTTCTGAGCTGCATGACGGGGTACGCGATGTGGATGGGGATTGCCACCGCACGCCGGATCGACGCCCGATGGCCGCGAGGGCTGTTTGTCACCGCCATCTTGGCGTGCGCGCTGGGCGTATTCGCGATCGGCGTCGGGTATGGTCAATGGGTGTTCGTGATCTTCGGGGCCGTGGGCAGCGTGGCGTCGGCCCGGGATCTCTGGAGGCTCACCGACCCTGCACCGACCGGACAGGAACGAGTGATCACGCACCTTCGCGCCATGCTCGGGGGCGCGACGGCGGCGTTCACCGCGTTCACCGTGCAGACGGCGGGTCGCCTGACCGATGATCCGTGGCTGACGGTCGTGGTGTGGACGGCGCCGATGATCCTGGGGGCGACAACGACCCGACTGTTCGTCAGGCGCCTTCGGCGACCGGCGACGGGGGGCTTCACGGCGTGATCGTGGAGCCCCGAGGGCTGGGCTATGGCCTCGCCCGCCGCGCGGTCTCCTTCGCCGGGATCGCCATCATCCTGACCGTGATCATGTACGGAACCGGTGAACGCGAGCAGGTGGCGTTGACCTTCCTCGTCAACCTGTTCGCGAGCGCGGGCATCGGGAGCGCCACCGAGTTCGTGTACCGTCTCGGCCGACGCCGCGGGTTCACGCTCCCGCTCGGGCTGCACCACGTCGTGTTCTTGAGCACGGGCACGGTGCTCGGAACCGAAGTCGCGCTGGGGCTGCTGTCGCTGGTGGGGACCTACGACGCGTGGAGGCTGCGGCTCGCGCTGTGGATCATCGGAGGGGTCGTGGGTTGCGTCAGCGCGGTGGTGTCGACGCTCTACAATCGGCTGAGAGACAAGGCGCGGGCGGAAGAGCTGCGAGCCGAGCAGTCCCAGCGTGCGGCGATGAGGGCCGAACTCGACGCCCTGCGGGCTCGAGTACAGCCACACTTTCTCTTTAACGCCCTCAACACCGTCGCCGCGCTCATCGAAGAGAATCAGAACCCCGCCGCCGTCGAGGCGGTGGAGCGCCTGTCGAACCTCATGCGGTACAGCCTCGAGGGAGAGGCCGAGCGGACGGTTCCCCTCCGTGAAGAGTTGCGGTTCGTGGGCGACTACCTGAGCCTCGAGGCGCTCCGGTTTCCGTCGCGGCTGATATCGTCCGTCGACGTCGACGATACGGTCCGTTCCGGGGCCGTACTGGTTCCGCGCTTCGTCCTTCAGCCATCGGTCGAAAATGCGGTCAATCACGGCGTCGCGGCCACCGAACGTCCGGTGACGGTCACCGTCGCCGCGGGGGTGACCGACAGTCGGCTCCGGCTTCGCGTCACCGACGACGGACCGGGCTCGAATCACACCCGAGGGACGAAGACGTCGCAGGCGGCCCTGCGGGCTCGGCTTGCGCTGATGTACGGCGATGCAGCCGCGATGTCGGCGGGACCGAGGGCGGGCGGTGGCTACGAGGTCGAGGTGACGCTTCCTGCGACCGCGGAGGAGATGGAAGATGTCTGAGGCCACGCTTCGCGCCCTGGTGGTTGACGATGAGCCCCTCGCCGGCCGCCGTCTGGCTCGGCAGCTGGAGCGCTTGGGCCTCGAAGTCACGGCGGTACTGGCGTCGGGGACGGAGGCCGTCAATCGCGCTTCAGACCTCGAATTCGACGTCGTGTTCTTGGACATCGAGATGCCGGAGCTCGACGGCCTGCAGACCGCCGCCCGCCTCACCGCGACCCAAC
>JANQQN010000043.1 GCA_028289325.1 Myxococcota bacterium
CGACAGCCAGCGGCGCTTGGCCTCCGGCACCTGATGCCATCGCTTCGCGGTGTCGGGCGCCATCTCCGTGATGTCGACTCGACCTTTGACCCGAAACCAGCCCGCGTTCGCCTCGTGGCGGCCACCGCGCTTGAGCTTGAGGCGTCCGCGCAGGAGGGCAGCGCGTCCGGTCGCGTCGATCACCCAGCGCGCGGTGGCCCGGACGGGGCCATCGGGCCCTTCGAAGTGGACGACGTGGTTGTCTTGGCCGGGGTTGAGCTCGATGTCGCGAACGGTCGAGCCTTCGAACAGCTCGACGCCGTCTTCCTCGACGACCATCGCGCGAAGGTCTGATTCGAACCGCCCGCGGTCGATCTGGTACGACGTGATGACCGGATCGTTGATCGGTCCGATCTCGGTTCGAGAATCGATCGGTCGGTCGCCGCCGCCAGGAAAGAAGCGGAGCCCGAACTTAATCAGGTGGCGGTCGTGCAAGTAGTCTTTGAGTCCCAGGCTCTCCAGATACTGAGAGCCGAGCTCCACGCTCGATTCACCGACTTTGTGAGCGGCCTCGGGCAAGGGTCTCGATGTCTTCTCGACGACCGCAACCCGAACCTCGGGCAGCTCACGGCGAAGTTGGCGGGCGAGGGTCAGGCCCGCGAGCCCGCCTCCGCATACGACGGCATCAAAGTGTTTCTCCAAGGAGGAGCCTCCGGGGGAGCAATATAGCCAAGCTGATCGCTCGGTGCTATACCCGGACTCCATCGCCGTGACCGATACGACGACCAGAGCTGCGGTCACCGAGCTCCGCAGAAACCCTCTGCAACAGGGCCTGCTCTTTCTGGGTTTCGTCGTGCGCTACGCGCTGCTGCTGGTCGCCCTGCTGTTCTACCTGCTCCTCGCTCCTTGGGGATATGCCGCATTCGCGTGCTTGGTGTTCTTCCCCGTCGTCGGACGGGATCGGCGCCGCGCGTGGTTGCAAGCCGCCATGCGAACGGGCTTCGCGACGATGCATCGCTTCGCCGGCTTGTTCCGCACCTTCGACGTGCGCATCGAGATCGATAAGGCGCGTCTGCCCGAGGGGCCGTTCGTGGTCGTCGCCAACCACCCGACCCTCGTCGATGTGACCGCGATCCTACGGACCATCGAGGGTAGCTGTACCATCGTCAAACCGGTCATCTATCGGCGGTGGTGGTTGCGACCGTTGATGGAGGGGTCGGGTCAGCTGGAAGGCGCGACCAATCCCCTCGCCGCAACTCGGCTCGTGGATCGCGCGGTGACGCGAATACGGGACGGTATGCCGATGGTCATCTTTCCGGAGGGAACGCGCACCGTAGAGGGCCGAGAAATGCCTTTCCACCGTATGGCTTTCGAGATAGCGTGCCGCGCCGGCGTTCCGGTGGTGTCTTTACGACTGCGGTGCGAGCCGAGCTGGCTGTCGAAGTCTCGCCCTCTGTTCAAGATTCCGCCTACGGTCCCCGTGCTTTCGGTGTCCGTGCTCGCCATATTCGACCCGGCGCGCTTCGATTACGACAGCCGGCGCCTATGCGAGCACGTACGGGCCGTATATCAAGGCGTAGCAACGCCGGGTGCTGGGGGCCGATCGTCCGCGGACGAGGCGGTTGTGGGGATACGATGACGAACGACGAGTTGGACCTAGAGATCAAGAGCCTCATCGTCGACACCCTGATGCTGGAGGATGTCGAAGCGGCCGAAATCGACACGGAAGCGCCGCTGTTTGTCGAAGGCTTGGGCCTCGATTCGATCGACGCGCTGGAGCTGGCGCTCGCCATCCACAAAAAGTTTGGCGTGAAGACGTCCCCGGATGACGAGCGCAACCGCGAGTACTTCCACTCTGTCATGAGCCTGCGGGAGTTCATCAAGAGCCAGCAGGCCGCGGCCGAAGGTGAAGCCAGCTGACCCGGTTCGGCCGGCTCACGGCCCACGCTCGTCCGAATCGCCCTCGGCAGGCCCCGGGCGGCCGGACCCGGTTCGGCCGTCCCAAGGCCCACGCTCGACCGACGCGCCGTCCGCAGGCCCCAGTCGGCCGGGCCCCGTTCGGTCGTCCCAAGGCCCACGCTCGTCC
>JANQQN010000050.1 GCA_028289325.1 Myxococcota bacterium
AATGACGATGCTCATACCGATCCTCATCGCCGCGCTCGGCACGCTGCTGGCCGCGCTCGGCGGGTTCCTGATCGGCCGCTGGTGGCAGCGTCGCCGGGACGCGGCCTGGGCCGAGGAAGCGAACGCCCACGTTCAGCGGATTCTGGAGCAGATCACCGACAAGCTCCCCATCGACGACCACCTGGCCCGCACCATCGATCCCATCGCCCACGGCGGCCGCGTCGCGTTGGGGGAAGTGCTGACCAGCCTGCGGGACTATGGCGGGTACGAAGCGGTGGTTCTTGCCGACGACGCCGGGCTGGTCATCGCGGCCAGCGGGTCCGAAGACGTGGCCGAGATGATCGCCGTGGAGGCGGCCGCGTTCGCGTCGGCGGCGGACCGAGTGCCCGGGCAGCGGCAAACTATCTTGCACACCCAGCCTGAAAAGCGCTGGACGCTGCATCGGTACTTTCGGGTCGATGGATCTTCGCTGAGCCTCAGCGCCTCGCGGCAGGGGGCGACCCCGCGAGCAGAGGCGCTCGACGGGGCATTGGGGGCGGTGCAGCGGGTACTGGGGACCGGCGCCAACGGCGTCGCGGCCTGACGCGCCCGCCGAGGCTACTGCTGGGCCAAAGCGCGGACCTCGGGCTTACCGAGCCGGCGGAAGTTCGCGTTGTCGCCGGGCTGCTGAACCACGAATCCCGGCCGCGAGCTCCAGCGCCAGTCGATGGCCTTCACCGTTTGTTTGGTCTGAGCGGTTCGCACATCGACGACCTGGCCGTCGTGGCTGCGCTCATTGGCCAGCAGCATGCGCTGCGCGTCGGTCCAGCCCAAAGGCCGGCGAAGGGAGGGGTCGAGCGGCAGCCGCAAGGCCCGCCACCCGTTACGCTCGTATACGCGGACGCAAGAGTCGTGGGGCAAGCCGGCTTCACATAGCCGGGCTCGCAGCGCTTCCCCAGGCGTGAGGTAATAATACCGCCCATCGGGCGAAAAATGCAGGCCGAGATACTGGGTCGGGACCACGACTCGGGTCTCCAGGATGTACTCGAGGATGGTGGTTCGCCCTTCGTACACCTGGGCGAGCAGGACCAGTCCGTCGTCGGAGAAGATCGACCAGTCGATGTCCGTCGCTTTTTCGAGGCCGTTGATGGGACCAATGTCTGGGCCGTACAGCCCGAAGATCTCGGTGGACTCGGGAAAGAATCCCGGCCCTCCCTCATAGCCGGCGCCCCGGATGACCGCCACGTACCGGGCGTCGGGCGAGAAGACGAACTTCTGGACGTGGTCGACGGTTCGATAGGTCGCGCCGTCGGCCTCGAGCACGTGGAGGCGGAACACCCGCGGCGCGCCTTTCTTCGCCGGACGGTGGGCGACGATCGCGCCCACCAGTCGTCCTGATGGCCCGGGCGCGGCATCGATGACGCTGCCGTCAAAGGCCTTGAGCGGGCGAGGACCGCCGCGGTCGCTGACGACGAGCACCCGCGATATGTCCGCGGGGTCCACCCGCACGGCCATGACCTGCGCGGAGGCGACGTCGTTCGCCCCCATGGCGGCGGCGAACGCGGTCAAGGCGGTCAGTCTGGTTGCCGGGAGCATCATGGTCTCGGGTTCCTAATTCTCAGGTGAAAATGATTGGCGTGGCCGTCCGAAGGGACCACGCGCGTTTGCCGACCCGGGCTCAAGTCCACCTCGACCGACTCGTCGACGAGGATGAAGTCGATGTCGCATTCGTCGAACATCGCATCGAGCAGCTGTCCAGTCGCCTCCGGGTCGAAGGCTTCGGGTTCGATCCGCAGGTCGAGAGGGATGGCCGCGCGGTCGGTGCGGACGTAGCGGAAGTCGGCCTCGAGGCCGTTTTGGTGGGCGACGTGAGGAGGAAAGGTTCCGCCTCGGCGAAGGCTCATGTCCCCGACCTGAACGAGGATGTCCGTCGACGCGAGGCGCCGGCCGGTGGCCTCCACGCACCCCACGAGCGCGCCGATCCCCCAGTCGTCCGAGTCGATGCTGTCGGTCCCGTAGAAGTGTTCGTAGCCCGTATTGCGGTCGGGCAGGTTCAAACCGAAGGTCAGGGATCCGGCGTTGGGCGAGCCCTCGGCCATGCTCGGATCCTCGTCGCAGCGGCCGGTTCGCAGGTCGACGTAGCCGTTGCTGCCGTTGTTGTCTTCGACGCGGTCGCTGAGACCGTCGCCGTCGCTGTCCCACGCGCGAACGGGACCACACACGGCCGGCCCTGGGCCGCCCGCATCCGGCTCGAGCGTGCTCCCCCCGCCGTCGTCGGCGCCGTTGAGGAAGTCGCCGCAGCCGATGGCGGCGAGGGTCAAGCCCACGAACCGTGCCCCTCTGCCTGCTCGCTTCTTCATGGCCTCGGCCGGTGACCCGGCGGTAAAATTACCATCATCTTTGGGGCTGCGACGAGCGATGAGGGGCCGTATTCCGGGTAACCGTGAGTCGTGTCGGCCCGTCCACCGATTGTTCACGGCGCGGGCCGCGGCCTAGGGTGATCAGGTGCGAAAAATGATCGGGCGGAAGCAGGCGCTGACGGCGGCGGCGCTGGCGTTCCTCTCGGGCGCGCCTTCGTTGGCCGTCGCTTCCGGCTTTTACATCGGCGATGTGGGCGCCCGGGCCATGGGTCGGGGCGGCGCGTTCGTCGCCGCACCCGACAGTGTTCTCGCCGCGAGCTACAACCCGGCCGGCCTCGCCCAGCT
>JANQQN010000071.1 GCA_028289325.1 Myxococcota bacterium
GGACGACGGATCGATGACCAAGGGCGGGCGGACGCCGCCATACCCGTACCCTACGGGCTCGACCCCTCCTCGGGGCACGGCCGCCTCGGCGCCCGGTGAAGGCGTCGGGTTGACCACCGCGGTGATGGACACCGCAACCGTCGTTGACGATCGCTACCGCGTTGTTCGCGGTATCGGCGCCGGAACGATGGGGGCGGTCTACGAGGTCGAGCATCTCGGCTTCGGGCGTCGCCTGGCGATGAAGGTCCTGCACTCTCAGGCCAATCGCGTCGAGTCGCTGCGCCGTCGTTTCGAACGAGAGGCGTACTCGGCGGGTCGCCTCGATGACCCGCGGATCGTGGAAGTCACCGACGTCGGTGAGCTCCCGGACGGCCGTCCCTACATCATCATGGGCCTCGTTGCCGGGACCTCCCTCGCTGACGAAATGAACCGCGGCCCTATCCCCGTCGAGCGTGCGGTCCAGATCGCGAAGGGCATTCTCGAGGGCCTCGCGCATGCCCACGCGCGAGGGGTCGTTCACCGCGACCTGAAGCCCGACAATGTGATGCTGGTGCCGGGGGAGCCTGGGGTGAAGCTGCTGGACTTCGGTCTCGCTCGTCTCATCGGACCGGAGGCCGGCCGGCCGATCACCCACGCGGGCGCGGTCTTCGGGACGCCCCGCTACATGGCCCCCGAGCAGGCGATGGGGGAAGCCGCCGAGCCGCGCTCCGACCTGTATTCGGTCGGCATTCTCCTTCACGAGATGATCACCGGCCGCCCTCTGTTTCCCGCCGACACCGCCCTCGAGGCGATGAAGCAGCAAATGAGCGAGGTGCCGGCCGAGCTGGAGGTCGAAGACGAAGGGACCTTCGACGCGGATCTGCTGAAGTTCGTGGTCGCCAAAGCGCTGAAGAAACACCCGAGCGAGCGGTTCCAAGACGCCAAAGGCTTCCTGGGGGCCCTCGAGACGGTGATGCTGCCCACCGATCGGCGGGCCCGGTGGCCGCGCTACGTCGCGACGGCGGCGGTGGCCACGCTCGCCCTAGTGGCGATCGGTTTCGGATTCTTTCGGGCGACCGGCCCCAACGCCACCGTGACCTCCGTCCAGCAGGCCGTCCGCGATGGCGACGTCGACGAGGCGATGGCCGCCGCGGAGTCGATGGTGGATCGCAGGCCCGGTAGCGGAACGACCTGGCTCGCGATGGCCCTCGCGCGCCGGGCCGAAGGCGACGAGTCCGGGGCGACGCAGGCCCTCGGGCAGTCGCTCCGCCTCGAGCCGAGCCTCGCGGACGATCCCGTGTTGCGGTCGATGGTCCGCGGCCTGGTCGGCGTGCGCAGCGGCGAGTTGATCCACCTGCTGGAGGAGCTTCGCCACGCCCCGGATCCATCGTGGTTGCCGTTGCTCACCGAGCTCGCCCAGACCGCGCGGCGCCCCAGTGAAAGGCGCCTTGCGTGGGAAGGGCTCGAGGGCATCGGGCAGTTCGGGACCCTCGACCCGTTCAGCTACCTATCGAATCAGCTGAAGCGGAACCCCACCGTGCGTTGCTCCATTCGGTCATGGTACGTCACTCGCATCATCGCCCTCGGCGACCCTCGCAGCCGCCCGATCATCGAGGCGGAGACCGAGCGGCCGAGCCGGCAGCGCGCCTGCATGGAAAACGAGCTTCAGGCCGCTCTCGATAGTTTCTGATGCCCCGGGGTCACCGGCAGGTCGACCACACGGCGGACCTCGCCCTGCAGCTTTGGGCCCCCACTGAATCCGAGCTTCTCGAGGAGGCGGGACAGGCGCTGGTCGCGATCCTCACCGAGGGGTCAGAGGTTAGCGCTCAGCGCGACCAGACATCCCGCGATCGCCAAACAGGCCCCGATGAAGATGCCCGCCACCAGCATCGCCCAGCCGGGGCCGGTGACCGGAACCGGCGCGACCTCGGGACGGGGATCGGGGGCGTCGCCATCGTCGAAGCTCGGTCCGGCCGTTCCCGGTGCACCGCTTCTCGCCGGGGGAGCGACGTTTTTGGCCTCGGGCCCGGCGGGGCCGGGTTTGGGATCGAGCGGATCGACCTCGAGGGCGACGTCGAAGCCGGAATGACCGAACCCGTCGTCGGGGAGATCGGGGCTGCCGCGATACAGGTCGCGCAGATACCGTCCGAGATCCACGGACGTCGGCCGTGGACCCTCGTGGTCGATGATCGCCTCCAGGATCTCCGCGAAGTGCAGGGCGGACTCGGGCCGATCGGCGGGGTCGGTGGCCAGCGCGCGCCGGAGGGTCGACCGCAGGCCGTACACGGTGGGAAGCCCCCGCAACACCCGATCGAGGACCTCCGAGCGGTCGTCGTTGACGATGGCCATCAGCGTCTCGGCGACCGAGCTTCGCTCCCATAGGGGCTCGCCCATCAAGGCCTCGGCGAGGACGACGCCGGCTGAATAGATATCGCTCTCGACGGTGGCCGGACGGCCGCGGACCTGCTCGGGGGCGATGTACCGGGCCTTGCCGCGAATCGAGCGCGGACTCGTATAGCGCGGGGAGTCAGCCAGCTTCGCGATGCCGAAGTCGGTGACCTTCACTTCGCCGCAGAAGCTCAGCAGTACGTTGCCCGGACTGACGTCGCGATGAACGAGGCCGAGCTCGGCGCCGTCGTCGCCCCGGAGACGATGCGCCGAGTGTAGCCCTCGAAGCGCCTCGGCGATCACCATGAGGGCGAACCGGGCCGGCAGCCCTTTGTCGGCGGGGCTGCGGGTCGCGGTTTGCTCGATGACTTCGTGAAGGTTGCGGCCGCGAATATGCTCCATGGCCAGGTACGGCCGGCCGTCGATGAGGGGCAGATCGAAGACCCGGACGGTGTTCGGGTGGTCGAGCCGGGCCATCAAGTGCGCTTCCCGCATGAACAGCGCGTGGCTCACGTCGTCGGCGGTCAGTCGAGAAAGCAGGCCCTTGAGCACCACCCGTCGCGAAAAGCCGCCGGGAGTCGTGAGCTGAGCGAGCAGGATCTCGCCCATCCCGCCCCGATGGAGCTTATTCAAGACCGTGTAGCGGGGACCTCGCTCGGTACCGGACGACCCGCGAGCGTCTCGAACCACGGACGACCAAGGGATCACTTCGATCGCCGCGGTTTGAATATCGATCTGCGTATCCGTCGATGGTGCGCGTGCGGCGCGGATATGGACTGGCCCGGACATCCGTTGCTCTGCAACCTAACGGTTGTCGGCGCGAGCTTAAAGATGGTGCGTGAATGTGGGGCGGCGAGGGGAAATCAGGTTCCCGTTTCCTGTTGGCCGAACCGGTCCTCGAGAAAGGCGATGATGTCCGCGGACTCCGGCAACCAGCGAACGTCGCCATCCTCTTCTATCCGCAACACGGGCACGGTTCGTCGGCCCGTCGCGTTCGTCAGGTCGTGCAGATGGCGATCGTCAGCAAAGATGTCCCGCAGCTCGAGGTCGAGCCCCAGCCGTTGCGCGGCCCGACGCACCCGATGGCAGAAGGGGCAGGTTTCAAAGTGATAAAGGGCCAAGCCAGAGGCAGCGTTCATATCAGTTGAATAGCGACGCCAGCGCCAAGGTCCATCGACTTTTGCCTGATGACGGGGATTACGCCGATGGATCGCCGTCCGCAAACTGCAGCTCGTAGAGCTTTCGATACATTCCATCGCGCTCAAGGAGCGCATCGTGACTGCCTTGCTCGACCACCCGGCCGTCGGCGAGGACCACGATTCGGTCCACCCGCCGGACGGTGGACAGGCGGTGGGCGATGATCAGCGCCGTTCGGTCCTCGAGGAGCGCCTCGAGCCCTTGCTGGATGAGCGCTTCCGTCTCCGGGTCCACCGAGCTGGTGGCCTCGTCGAGGACCAAGACCTGAGGATCCGCGGCCAGCGCACGGGCGAACGCGATCAGCTGTCGCTCACCGGCGCTCAGCTGGCTGCCCCGCTCACCGACCCGGGCCGACCAGCCGTCGGCCTGGCGGTCGATCACCGCTTGCGCCTGCGTACGCCGGGCGGCGATCTCCAGGCGGGCGTGGTCGATGTTGGGGTGACCGAAGCGGATGTTCTCTTCGATCGTGCCGTCGAACAGGTACGGATCCTGAAGGACGACGGCCAATCGGCCCCGCAAATCATCGACGGCCATGGCCCGTAGATCGACCCCGTCGAAGGTGATCGCACCGCCATCCGGGTCGTAGAAGCGGGCCAAGAGCTTGACGATGGTCGATTTGCCGGCTCCGGTCGGTCCGACCACCGCCACCTTCTCCCCCCGATTCAGCGCGAGATCCAGGCCGTCGAAGACCTTGGGATTTCGCGATCCGTAGCCGAAAGCCACGCCTTCGAAGCGGACGGCCTCCGCCAAGGGGGGCGGTGAGACCGCCTGCGGCGGATCTTGAACGCCGGGGGTCTGGTCGAGCAGGTCCACGCAGCGCTCGGCGGACGCCATCGCCGACTGCAGGACCGTGTACTTGGTCGACAGCTCGTTGATGGGCATGAAGAACCGCCGGAGGTACTCGACGAAAGCGACGAACAATCCGATCTCCACCTCGCCGCGAATGAACAGCGAGAGCCCGAGCAGGAGGATCGAGGCGGTGGCGACCGTGCTCAACCCTTCGACCACCGCGTAGGTCATGGCGTCGTAGCGGATGCTCTGAAAGTTGGCGTTGCGATACGCGCCATTGACGTCTTGAAACTCGCCTTGCATCTCTCGTTCCTGCCGGAACGCCTGGATGAGGGTCATGCCCGAGATCGCTTCGTTGAGGAACGCATTCATCTGGGACAAGAGGGTTCGAACCCGACGAAACGCCTCTCGCGCTCGACTGCGCATCGCGCCCACGAAGATGATCAGGAACGGGAGGACCGCGAACGCGTACAGGGTGAGCTTCCAGTCGAGGGCCAGCATCATCACCACGATGCCGGTCAGGGTGACGAGATCGCCGACGATGGAGATGGCGCCGGTGGAGAACGTCTCTTGGAGCGACTCGACGTCGTTCGTGACCCGGGTCATCAGTCGGCCTACGGGATTGCGTTCGATGTACGACAGGTCCACGGCCTGCAGGCGACGAAACAGGGTGACTCGCAGATCGCGGCAGACTCGCTGTCCGAGCAGCTGGGTGAGGATCGTCTGCGCGAACTTGGCTGCGAATTCGCCGATGATGGCGCCGACGGTGAGGGCGATGATCCACTCGAAGCCGGTCATCTGCCGAGTGACGAGGTGTTCGTCGATCGCGACCTTGACCAGGTAGGGCTGCATGAGCCCGAACGCGGCCACCACCGGATACGAGATCATCGACGCCACGAACAGGGCCATGTGGGGGCGGAAGAACACTGCGAGCCGGCGGACCAGCCGGCCGTCGTAGGCTTTGCCGAACGTGACCTCGTGGCTGACGGCGCGAATGCCGCGCCGCCGGCGCGGGGGCGTCGTTTCGACGGATACGCTCATCGCGGTTCTCCCACCGCACGAGGGAGGTTCGGCGGGGGCTCGCCGGAATGTTCGACCGCTTCTCGCAGCCTCTGACGCCGGTGCATCTGGGCGTAGATGCCGTCGAGGGCGAGGAGCTCGGCCTCGGTGCCTTGCTCGACGATGCGCCCGTGGTCGAGGACCAGGATGCGGTCGGCCTTGGCCGCGCAGGCGAGGCGATGGGTGGCGATGACCAAGGTTCGCTGGCCGTCGCCGGCGGTCAGGGCCTTGATGATCTCGGTCTCGGTCTCCGTATCCACCGCCGACAGCGTGTCGTCGAGGAGGATGATCGGAGGGTCGGGCACAATGGCCCGGGCCAGGGTCGTCCGCTGCCGCTGGCCGCCGGACAAGGTCACCCCTCGCTCCCCGACGACGGTGTCTAGCCCGTCGGGGAAGGCGGCGACGTCGGTGTCGAAGCTCGCGATCCGCAAGGCCTGCCGAACCGCTTCTTCGTCGGCGTCGGGCTGACCGAACGCGACGTTCTCGTAGATCGTTCGGGAGAATAGAAAGGCGTCCTGCGGCGCGTAGCCGATCATGGCTCTCACGGCGGCCAGCGGCAGACTCGTCACGTCGCGCTCGTCGAGGAACAGCTTTCCGGGTCGGATCTCCAAAAGGCGAGCGAGGGCCTTGATGAGGGTGCTCTTGCCGGATCCCGTGCGGCCCACGATCACCACCAGCTCGCCGGGCTGAATACGGGCCGACACTCGGTCGAGCGCCGGGGGGCCGTCGTCGACGTAGGAGAACGTCAGATCTCGCAGCTCGATCGCCGCGCGAGCGTTCAAGGGGACGTCGGGGCCGTCGATGAGGGTCGCCGGGGCGAGGAAGATGTCATTGACCCGATCCATGGCCGCCGCGCCGCGCTGCCACAGCGAGATCATCCAGCCGAGGGCGATCGTGGGCCAGGTCAGCGCCGCGAGGTATCCGTTGAACTGCACGAATTGGCCCACGGTCATCTGCCCGCTCGCGATGCGGTGACCGCCGAGATAGAGGACGATGACCCCGCCGATGGCCCCCGCCAAACCCATCATCGGGAACATCGTTCCCCGAAGCCGAGCGAGCTTGATGTTCGAGTCGAGGTAGTCGTCAGCGAGGGTCATGAACACCCGCTCCTCGCTCTTTTCCAGCGAGTAGGCGCGGACGGTCATCACCCCGGACAGGTTCTCTTGCACCTTCGTCGAAAGCACGCCCAGCTTGTCTTGCGCCTCTCGGCTGAACCGATAGATGTACTTCGCAAACACCCGGCCCAAGCCCAGCAACACCGGCAGGGGCAACAGGGCCCACAGCGTCAGTCGCCAGTCCATCCACAGCAGCAGCGGTATCGCGACCAGGTAGACGAGGGTGGTGTTGGTGATGTTGAGGATCCCGGGGCCGAGAAGCAGCCGGACCTGGGTCAGGTCGGCGACCATCCGGCTCATGACCTGACCGGGCGGCATCCGTTGGTAGAACGACGGAGCCAGGGTCTGCAGGTGGGCGAAGATGTCGTTGCGGATGTCGAATTCCACCCGGCGGCCGGAGTTGAAGATCAGAACGCGCGACAACACCCGAACCACCGCCCCGCCCACAGCGAGGGCCATCATGCTCACCGCCGCCTCCCACACCGCGTCTCGGTCCCCCTCAACCAGGCCGTCGGTGGCCATTCGCAGCAGCTGGGGGACGGCGAGGGCCGCCGCCTGGGTCAGGGCGAGGAACAGGACGCCGAGCCCGAATGCGAGCCGGTACCGCCCAAAGTAGTCCCAAATCTTGCGCGGACGGGTCGAACCCGGACCGATGTCCGCCGGCGAGGATGAGGGGTCCACGGTAGATCAAGGCTTTAGGCACCCGGGAGCCGCGTGGCAAGCGGAGGGTTCGGTCGGCGGTCGGGGATGGCGGCGACGTCGAGTGGTTCGACGCCCGAGATTGAGTGAAATGCGACACCCTGTTACGCCAGCCGGGTTGGTTCTGCGGCGGCCTGTGGCCGGACGAGAGGAGAACGCTGTGAGCTTAGACCGGATCCTTGAGCAGCTTCGAACCGAGGTCGATTACTTCATCGCGTCGGCGATCGTCGACACGTCTTCAGGCCTGGCGCTCGCGAGCACCAGTATCGACCCCAACTTCGACCCCGCGGTGGCCTCTCCTAGCTACGCGGAAGTGGTCAAGTCCAACGGGCGGGCGCTCGACCTGTTGGGCATGGATCCCCGCCTAACGGAGGACATCCTGATCACCACCAGCACCGCCTATCTCTTGATTCGCATGTTGGGGGGCTATCATCACGGCCTCGCGGTAGCGAAGGCCGCGAACCTGGGGCTGACTCGGGTCATCATGAAGAAGTACGAGCCGCTGTTCATGGACACCTTGCGGTCGCTGGGCGCCACGCGATGAAGATTCGGGTTCGCCTGTTCGCGATCTGTCGGGAGCGGGCGGGGGCCGACGAGGTCGCGGTCGACGTCGCGGATGGCGCGATGACCGTGGCCGGTCTCAAGTCCGCGCTCGCCGAGCAGCACCCCGCGCTGGCCCCGCTGCTGCCGGCGGTTCGGGTTGCGGTCAACGAAGAGTTTGGACTCGACGATGACCCCATCGCCGCCACCGACGAGCTCGCGCTGATCCCTCCCGTGTCGGGGGGCACGGGTCTCTTTCAGATCCGCACCACCCCCATCGACGTGGCCGAGGTCGAGGCCGAAGTGAGGCACGCGGGGGCGGGGGCGGTGGTCTCGTTTACCGGTACCGTCCGCAACCAGACGGCAGGGCTCGCCGTGCAGGCCCTCGAGTATGAGGCGTACGCGTCGATGGCCGAGAAGTTCTTGGCCAAGATCGGCGATGAAGTCATCGAACGCTGGCCGAACGCTCGGGCGGCGATCCTGCACCGAGTGGGGCACCTCGGGGTCGGGGAAGCGTCGGTGGTGATCGCCGTGGCCAGCCCTCATCGGGCCGACGCGTTCGAGGGCTGCCGACACGTGATCGAGCGGCTCAAACAAGATGTGCCGATCTGGAAAAAAGAGATCCGGACGGACGGCTCTGTATGGGTGGGCGTCGGCAGCTGAGTTCCGGGGTGTCGGGCGGCGAAGGTCCGCTCGAACGCTCCATGGTCGCTCGGATCGACGCCGTAGGCGCGAAGGGCGAGGGTCGCGGCCGAGGCCCCGCGGGCGAGGACATCCGGGTGCCGGGGGTCCTGCCCGGCGAGCGGGTCAGGGTCGAGGTGGTCCATACCCGCAAAGACGGGGTTCGTTTCGGGCGGCCACTGCGGGTCGAATCGCCGGCGTCCGCCCGAGTATCGGCCGTCTGCCCCCATTTCTTGCGGTGCGGCGGATGTGATTTCCTCCACGCCGACCTCCCTTGGCAGCGCGCGTGGAAGCGGGCGCGGGTCGCCTCGGCGCTCGGTCTATCCTCGCGCGACGTCGCGGCCACCGTGCCCAGCCCGGACGACCTCGGCTACCGACACCTCGTCAAGCTCGTGAAGGGGCCGAAAGGGCGACTGGGCTCTTACGCGCCGCGGTCCCACGATGTAGTGCCGATGCACGGCTGTTCGGTGCACGCGCCGGTGGGAGAAGCGATCGCGGACGCGGTACGGGCGGTGATCGCGGCCGACGGACAGGTCGACTTTCGTTATCTCCTCGTCCGGGTCTCATCGGTCGAGCAGCGGGCGGTGGTGACGATCGTGGTCCGGACGCCCCAGCGTCCGTCGGTGCAGCCGGTGGTCGACGCCCTCGTCGATAGGGCCGACGTGGCGCAGGTTCGATTGCACGTGAACGACACCGACGGCAACGTGCTGTTGACCGACCGGCCCGACGACGTGGTGTTCGACGACCGACGGCCGGTCGTGGAGCGGCTGGGCGCCGTCGAACAGATCCTGACCGCAGGCGCGTTCGCGCAGGTCAATCCGCGGGCGGCCACCCTGTTGTACGCGTGCGTCGCCGAGACCCTGCAGGCCCGGGGGACACCGGTTCTCGACCTGTATGCGGGCTCCGGTGGAATATCCCTGACTTTGCTCGCCCGAGGCGCGGCGAAAGTGATGGCCGTGGAATCGGTGGCGGGCGCGGTGGAGGCGGCGCGGGCGTCGGCGTCCGCGGCCGGGTGGGCGCCCCGCTTCGAGGGCGTGGTCTCGACGGTGGAGGCGGCCATGCCCGACCTCCCGCCTTGGGACCATGTGGTGGTCAATCCTCCCCGCAAAGGCCTGACGGCCCCCGTGCGGGCGGCCCTCGCGGCGCGGCGGTGGCGTCGGCTCGTCTACGTCAGCTGCGATCCGGACACCTTGGCGCGGGACGTGGCCACGATCCGCGGACGGGTGACCTCGGTGGTTCCCGTGGACTTGTTTCCCCACACCCACCACGTGGAGACCGTACTGACCCTCGAACGTTGAGCACGCCCCTTCCATCGGCAGACTTCGAGCTCTAACCCCCAAACCATGTTTCTATTGAGCGCGGCGATCGTCTGGACCGCGGTAGCGGCGGAGCCCACTCGGGCGTGCATCGCCGACGATGGTTCGAAGACCGGAGTGTGCCGAGCTGAGGCGCCCAAAAGCGGGGCCCGCGGCCCGCGAAACGTCCTTGGTGACGCCCTCGAAACGTGCTCCACGGCCCCGCTGACGGGCTTCTACCGCAACGGTCGTTGCGATACGGGCGCCGACGATCGCGGCGTTCATGTGGTGTGCGCCGAAATGACGGCCGCCTTCCTCTCGTTCAGCAAACGGCGGGGCAACGATCTGGTGACGCCGGCGCCGCAGTACCGATTTCCTGGCCTCGAACCAGGTCAGAAGTGGTGTCTGTGTGCGGCTCGATACGCCGAGGCGGCGCGGGCGAACGTCGCGCCCCCCGTGGATATGCGCGCGACCCACGCGGTGGCGCTCAAAACGGTTTCGATGGAAACTCTTCAGCGGTTCACAAGGCGGGCGGATGCGCGAAGCTCGAGTCAAACTGAAGGTCGCGGCTCGAACCCGTAGGCTCGTGGGCGCGATGACCGTCCGTCGTTCGCTGCCGGCCATCCAGCAGCGCTCGGTGGGGCCGTTCGTGTTCGTCGACCAGATGGGGCCGGTTCCCCTCGCGCCGGGGCAGGGCCTCGACGTCCCGCCGCATCCCCACATCGGTCTCGCCACCGTCACCTACCTCTACGAGGGGGCGATCACCCATCGCGACAGCCTCGGATACGATCAAGTGATCCGGCCCGGGGACGTGAATTGGATGACCGCCGGGCGGGGCATCGTGCATTCGGAGCGAACGGAGCCCGAGCTTCGCCGAGACGGGGGGACCCTGTTCGGTGTACAAGCCTGGGTGGCGCTCCCCCGGGAACACGAGGATGACGAGCCCCGGTTCGAGCATCATCCGAAGGCGAGCC
>JANQQN010000080.1 GCA_028289325.1 Myxococcota bacterium
CGACCCGGCCGCGGGCCATCGGGGGGGTTGGGGGGGTCGGGGGGGCCACGACCGCCCGTTCCCGAACCACCTCGGTGGCCGGCGCGCGACGCAACAGGCCTTGCGACTTGGGACCCGCCGTCCGGGGAGGGAAAGAAGGGAGCGAAACCGCGGTTCCGCGGCTGGAGATCGGGACGCTCATCACCGGGGTCACCACCGGCGGCGGGTCGTCCTCCGTATCCTGGTCCGTCGGGGCACCGGTGGAGGTCGAGGACACCGCGTCGTCGACCAAGGCCCCGGGTCGAGGCGAAACCGCGGTCCCCGGCTCCGCGGATGCGGCATCGTCGCCGAGTTCGTCGTCGGCGAGAGGATCGACGTCGAGGCGCTGGGTCCACGGTTCGGGGGTCGGCTCCGCGACGGGGCGATGGACGTGAACCGCGGTCTCCGTAGCCCCCATGCCGTCGAGTTCCAGCCGCCCGTCGGTGGGTAGAGTCGCGGGGTCGCCAAACGGATCGCCGGTCGCGGACGGGCTGCCTTTCTTCTCGGCGCCCACCGGGGGCCTGTTGTCCGCGCTGTCGTCATCCGACGGCGGTGGGTTCGAACCGAGCCCCAGCGGCTGCGGATCCGGGGTCGCCGGGTGGGTGCCCGCGGCCGGGTCGCTTATCCCGTCATCCCCGTACACCGAATCGAGCGCCCGCCGCAGGTCGGCTTCCCCCGCGAGGAGACGAACGACCTGCATCTCATCGGGCAGACGCCGGGCCACCACGCCCACCGCGTCGTCGTCGAGCGGATCGGCCATCGCGAGGAGCAAGGCTTCCTTCGACCCCGTCCGTCGCCGGGCCAGCGGCAGGACGCGCAACCGGCGGGCGACCGAGCCCAGCACCAAGTCTCGGACCCGATCGTGCACTCGGACGTCGGTCAGATCGATGGTCTCCACGCCGAGCTGCTCGCCGAGGACCGCGACCCATCGATCCTCGGTGAGGAATCCATCCTCCACCAGCTGTTTCGACAGCGGACGACCGCTGCGCCTCTGCTCGGCCAGCATCTGCTCGAGCTGTGCGGCGCTGAGCAGACCCATGCGGACCAGCGCCTCGCCCAGCGGTCGATGCGCCCGATCGGTCACGGTTCACTCATCGCGGCCAGAAGCTGGCGAAAGTGCGCCACACAAGATTCGTGGGCCGGCGATAAACGTCCGGGTCGATACAGTCTGGCCTTTAGCCCCCGATGTACCGACCGAACCACCGCTTCGTCCTCCAACTCGACCTGGTCGAGGCCCGCTCCGGCCCCCCGGTCTCGCAGGGAAGGATCGCCCACATACGCCTCGAACACCACCCGGGTCCGGTCCGGACCCTGCGGCTCCACCCGGTTCAGGGACAGTCCCCACGGGTAGAGGTTGAGCATGGTGGTGGGGAACAGCCAGAAGTAGTACGCGCTCACCTCACATCCCGCGTCCGGATGGCCGCCCGGAAGCGAAAATGTGGGCATCGCCGCCTTCTTCGTGGTCTCCGCGATCTGCAGGTTCCCTTGCGAGTATACGACGTAGCGGTACGCCCGCCAGTCGACGACCGCGGCGAGGTCGGGGTGGACGAAGGGGATGTGCAGACCTTCCAGGTAGTTCTCGACGTAGGTCGTCCAGTGGGCATCGACTTCGTATACGGAGCGGTCCGCGGCCACCCACTCCGATGGCGTGAGGAAGCCGAGCCGCTCGAGAGGGCCAGCCATCCACTCTCGGAACGCGACGGCTCCGGGCAGGCTCGCGAACACGAGCGGTCCCCACGTGTGTACCGAGACCTCCGGCAAGGGCTCGAGCCCACCCACGTCAGCGGGGTCGAACCCGGGCGACCGGAGTACCCGACCATCGAGACCGAAACAGCGACCATGGTACGGGCACGGCAAGACTTTCGCGTCGGCGCGAGGCCCATCGACCAACAGATGGGCCCGATGGGTACACACGTTACTGAACCCTCGCAGGTGTCCTTCGACGTCGCGAACGAGAATCAGCGGCTCGTCGAGCGCCCCGGGGGCGAGGATCGTGGGGCGAACCGTCCCCCGGTCGGCCACGTCGGCGACCGCGGCAACGGCGTGCCAGCCCACCGCGGCCGCCGAAGCGCCCGTCGCTACCACAGCCCTTCCATCACCCGCTCGTCGATCACCGCGAGCTTGTGTCGGATCCGCGACTCCATTTGGGCGAAGTACGGCTCCTCCAACACTTCGTGAAGCATGCGCGCGGTCTTCATGACCCGGGCCAGGTACGTGAACAGGCTCCCTTCCTCGTATGCGAGGTCGTGCTCCTGGACGAAGTCCATGAACGTCAGGTCGCCGTCCTCCATCTGGGCCCAGATCGTCTTTTGCGTCTTTCCCCCGTGCAGCTCTTGGTGCGGCAGAGGCGCCACGAACGCCTGATGAATACGCTCCGCGGGCGAGGGCTCGGGGGGAAACTTCTCCCAATACTCCTCTTCGACGTCCTCGAAGGTCACCTGGGGGTTCTCGCGGCGCAGCTCACGCAGCCGCTCCAGGATCCATTGCCGGCGCTTTTCGGTCTCTTTCTTCTCGAACTGGTTGTGGATGACGTCGTGATCGATGAGCAGCTCGACCAGCGCCCGCAACAGCGGTTCGACCTCCTCCGGATCTTCGGGCAGCCGCCGCATGAAGTACCACACGAAGGGCCCGTCGACCCCGCGCAGCTTGTTGATCACGAAGCCGTCGATCTGGCGCCCGTGACTGTCGAGGACGCCGAGCGCCTGGAGATTCGCAGTGATCATCGCCAGCCGCTTGTGGGCTTCGTGCCGAACGCCCTCCGGCAGGAGCAGATTGTCGATCACCGTCCGAATGTTGAGCCGCCGGTAGGGCGCCTCTTCGATCGCCCGGACCGCCGGACGGGGGCCTTTGGCGGGCGCGCGGTCGGACGGAGTGTCTGACGCCGGGGCCGCGTCGTCAGCCGCGCCGTCGGCCGGTTCGTCTCCCGTCGCCTCGGCGAGGGCCTTCTTTCGAGCCTCTTCCGCCGCCGCGATGCGGGCCGCTTCCTCCTCGATGAACACTTCGCCGGGGAGCGCTTCTTGCTCGAGATCAGGCAGACCGATGGCCAGGATCTGTTCGGCGGTGATGCGAGTGCGGGACTGCAGCGCGGCCGGCTCACCGTCGACCAGTTTGCGAAAGGCCTCTTCGTCCCAAGTGACGTCTTTCTTCGTTCGCGCGTCGGTGAGGGCCTTTTGGTAGTGTTTCTTCCTGATCTTGGCTTCGTCGACGGTGAAGCCCTTCTTCTTTTGGTCCCGGATCTCCTTTCGGAACTCCTGCACCACGACCTCGGGCGCGAGGGTGAGGGCGATGCCTTCCTTGTCGAACTGAGGCCGACCGGCGCGGCCGGCCATCTGATGGTACTCGGCGGGAAGGAGCAGGCGGGCCTTCTTTTTGATGTATTTGCGCAACGACGGAAAGACGACCCGCTTCGCGGGCAGATTGATGCCCGCCGCGATCGTTTCGGTGGTCACCACGAACTTCAGTAGCCGTTCCGCCGTCAGCTCCTCGACCAGCCGCCGATACGCGGGCAGCACACCCGCGTGGTGCACGCCGACGCCGTGCTGAAGCAGCTTCGTGAGCTCCGGTCCGAGCCCCACCGGCAGCACCACGCCCTCGGCTCGCTTCAAGATCTCCGCCTGCTCGTCCTTGTCGACGAACCGCGGACAGCTGCGCAAAAGCCGAGCCCGCTCGAAAGACAGTTTGCGTCCGAAGGAGAAGATGATGGCCGGGTAGTCGCCGGCCGCGTAAAGCGCCTTGACCGTATCGACCAGATACTCCTCGCGGTACTCGTGTTCGAGCGGCACGCGCCGCTCGTGGGACTGAACGAGGGCCATCTTGACCTTCCGCACTTGGTAGGCCCAGACGCAGAACTGCTGCGGCGCGCCGATGGTCGCGGAGAGGATCACCAGCTGGCTCTCCGGATGCAGCCCGATGATCGACTGCTCCCACACGTAACCTCGCTCGGGATCGTTGAAGTAATGGCCTTCGTCCATCACCACGATGTCCGCGGGCTTGTTGTTCTGGTCGGAATAGATCCGGTTCCAAAGAATCTCGGCCACCACGACCTGCAGCGGCGCTTCTGGGTTGACTTTGTAGTCGCCGGTGGCGAAGCCGACGTTGTCGGTGCCGAAGTCGTCGCAGAGCTCGCGATACTTCTCTTCGGTCAGCGCCCGCAGGGGCGTGGTGTAGACGGCCGTTCGCTCCGTCCGCAGAGCCAGCATCAACGCCGCCTTCGCCATCATCGTCTTGCCCGTGCCCGTGGGCACGGTCACCAGCAGCGATTCTCCCTCGAAGATCTTGGCGAACGCTTCCTCTTGGACAGGATACGGCTCGAGGTCCCGCGACAGGAAGAAGCGCTCGTAGAACTCTAGCTCGACGTCGGCCGCGGACGGCTTCATCAGCTGACGCCCAACAGCTCCACTTCGAAGACCAGAGTGCTCCGGGGCGGAATGACCGGAGGAAAGCCCCGGTCACCGTAGGCCAGATCCGGCGGAATCGTCAGCTTTCGCCGGCCGCCGACCTTCATTCCCGCGACGCCTTGGTCCCACCCTTGGATCACCTGACCGGAACCCAGCTTGAAGCTGAAGGGCTGCCCTCGGTCGAGGCTGCTGTCGAACTTGCTCCCATCGGTCAGCCGGCCGGTATAGTGCACGCTGACGGTCTGACCGGGCTGCGCGACGGCACCCTGTCCCTCCTCGAGGTCTTCGATCATCAATTCCATGGTTTGTTCCTTCGCTCGGCGCCAACGCGCCGGTTCGGGTCGCTTGTAACAGGTTTCAGACCCGAGATCCGCCGAGTCGTGTCAACCTTCGGTCATGGGGCGGCCGAAGCGCATACCCGGCCAGATCGAGACGCGACGCCGGATCCTCGAGGCGGCGGAGGTCGCCTTCGGGGCCGACGGCTTCGACGGGGCCACTCTCCAGCACATCGCAGCGCAGGCGGGGATTCGACGACCGTCGCTGCTGTACCACTTCGCGTCCAAACAAACGTTGTATTCGGCGGTCGTCGAACACCTGTTTAAGGATCTCGGGACGGCCCTCGCCGACGCTCTCGGTGCCGAGGGCGCGTTCGATGACCGACTGGACGCCGTCGTACGGCGTTTCGATGCCTACGTTGAAGCCCGGCCCCAGGCCGCGCAACTCATACTGCGAGAGATCCTGGACGACCGCGGCAGCGGCCACGCGAGTCTGATCGCCCACGCGGTTCCGGTGATCGAAATGATCGAGCGTTTCCTCGAGGAATCGGAGGCGATCCCCAGCCACGTCCCCGTCCGCGAGGCGGTGATGGCCATCGCCAGCAGCCGGTTCGTCCGCGCGGCGGCGGGACCGCTCGGTGTCCCGTTGTGGGGGCCTAACAACGAGATCCTGGCCGTCGCGCGCCGGATGTTCGGGTCTTCTCGGTCCTCGGGTTGACACCGCAGCCCACCTGCATAACGTCGGGTCTGCCCCGATGAAGCGTGCCGTCGAGCTGCTGGCCGCGGTGGCGGGTCGTCCGGAATTCGAGTCCTCCGAAGCCAAACGGTGGGCCGACGCGATGCGGGACGCCGGCGCGACCAGCCCGGAGATCGTCAACGCGGTGGCCCGTGCGCCCAAGCCCGAAACGTCCGCCACCGTCGGTCGGGCGGTCATGCTATTGGGCATCGTCATCGCGAGCTTGGTCACCGCGCGCGGGATCTGGTTGATGAACGCCGCGCCCGGCGCGAAGGCGATGATCCCTTGGTGGGCGCCGCTGATCGCCGCCGCGCCAGGTGTCGCGATCGTGTTCGAAGCCGCGCTCCGCGCCCGCAGGGACGCTCGGCAAGCTGCCTTTCACTCAGCGGCCCGGTTGGGCCTCGAGCTGCTGCGCCACCGCGTTCCGATCGAGCTCGCCATCGATGTCGCCGCTTACGTGTACGAGCTCGACGATCCGGCGCGCCGAGCCCTGGCTCACCCCGCCCCGGCCGTCGACAGCTCTGTCTCCATCGAGCAGCGGGCGGCGGCGGCCCTCGCTGTTCACGCGGGCGTGATGCCCTCATCGCTAAAGCCGCTGGGCGCGACGTTGCTCGCGGCCGGATTGTTATTGGCCGCCCTGATCCTGCTCGGCCTCTTGTTCTTCGACGTGCTCACCATCGATGCGATCACCGCCGCCCTCGCGCCGAATGATCCGTGAACCACCGGTGGTCCGAAGCCTGCGCAGAGTCCCCTGAACGCGTGAGGCCGCGCCCACCTGGTCCGAACAGGTAGGCGAACGTCGGTCGATCCCGGTCACGTGACCTCGGTCGCTTCCCGCCCGCCGCCGTGACCGGAGTCCCGTCGCCGCGCGAATCCTCGACGGCCGGGCCCCGGTGTTTGCCCCGCTCGCGTCGGCGCCCTGTTCCAGGGTGACTTTGGCCATCGTCGCACCTCATGAAGCCGAGTCCAGTCCCGATATCCCGAATGCGCGGATGATGCCGCCCCGGGGGGCGCCGCCGGTGCGCGCATTCACAGCGGGCCGCCATGTATCGCAGCGACATAATCCACGGACCTGCGGTCGGACTGATTTGGCTTTTCTCGTCGGGCGCCGGCTGCGCAACCCCGCGGCTACCGAAAGCACCGATAACGCAGGTCAAGTTGCATGGCGTCCATCAGGTCGACCGCGCCGAGCTCCTGGGCGGGTTGTCCCATCACCGACCGGACGGGTGGCCGGTCCGGACCTACGCGTCGTACGACCCCCTGCAGCTGACCATCGACCGTCAACGTATCTTGTCGTTCTACCACGCCCGCGGGTTCTACGATGCCCGGCTGGAAGACGTAGAAGTCACGCCCCACGGCGCGGGATACGCCATCGCGTTCTCCGTCCGCGAGGGTCGCCCGTTCACAGTTCGGTCCGTCGATCTCCAAGGCATCCCCGATCGCGTAACCGGCACCGAGGACCTCGGCGCCCAGCTCCCGTTCGCGGTGGGCGACGTCTTTGTATACTCGACATACGAGACCGCGAAGCGACGACTCGCTCACCGACTAGCGAGCGAAGGATACGCGCACGCGAACGTCGACGGCGAAGTCGAAGTGTTTCGTCACGACGGAGAGGTCGCTATTCATCTTCGGGTCGACGCCGGCCCGCGGGTCCGCTTCGGAAAGGTGCGCATCGACGCGGGGCCACTGCCGGAGTCCGCCATTCGAGCTCGCCTCGCCTTCGCGCCCGGCGACGTCTACGATCCCTCCCTGCTGGCCCTCACCGAAGCCCGGATCTACGAGTTGGGGCTGGTGGGCGTCGCGACCTTCTACCTGCCCAACGATCCGAGTTCCGGGGTCATGGACGTCGGGATCCGCATCAAAGCGGGTCCCCGCAACGAGCTCCGGGTCGGCGCGGGCATCGCCCGCCAGTCGCCGAACTATCAGATCCGTTTTCGCGCGGGTTACGTTCGTCGCGACTTCCTGCATCCCCTCGTCCGAATCGCGACCGAGGTTCGCCCCGCCCTGCTCTACCGACGCTCCGTGGGCCGGTTCGCCTACGGGGTCGAGTGGTCCGCGAGCCTCAGCCGGGAAGACCTGTTTGCGCCGCGGGTTCTCGGCCAAGCCCAGGTCCACTACAGCCTCCTGCAGTACGAGGCGTACGCCACCTTGGGCTCCGCGGTCCGGTTGATCGCCGGTCGGCCGTGGCTCGACGATCGGCTGCACTTTTCGCTGGGCGCGGTGCTGAAGCTGCACGGCTTTCCTCGTGTCGACGCCGTCGTCCCCCGAGACCGCTTCGCACAGATCGGTCTGCCCGCCTGCGACACGCGCTGTCGCGAAAGCGGAACCCCCGGTGGCCAGACCCTGCTGTATCTGGAACCGGCGGTGACGTTCGACGGCCGTAATGACCCGGTCGACCCTCGCCGAGGCTTCTACGCCCGGGCCCACCTCGAGCTCGGCTCGGCCCTCAACGAGTCGGGGGTATCTTGGATTCGCTTCACCCCCGAGCTCCGCGGCTACGTTCCGATCGGCACGCCCCGTCTGGTGCTCGCGGGTCGAGCGCGGACCGGGCTCGAGCTCATCGAAGGCGCGGTCCTCCCCTCGACCCAGCGATACTTCGGCGGCGGGTCGGAGAGCCAGCGCGGATTCGCCATCCGGCGGCTGAGCCCATCCTTCGGCGAGGGCGAGGACGCGGTGCCCGTAGGCGGAGAGGCCTTGTTCGAGGTCTCCGCCGAGCTCCGCTGGCATCTATTCAAAGTATTCGGATTGTGGCTGGGACTGGTCGGATTCATCGACGCGGCGGACGTCCGCCCTCGTCTCGCGGACATCGAGTGGCTCCGGCCTCACGTCGCGACCGGGGCCGGAGTTCGCTTGTTCACCCCCATCGGGCCGCTGCGCTTCGACGTGGGCTACCGGCTCAATCGGGTCGCGCCGGGCGTCGAACCGGGCGGTGACGACCGGTGGGCCTTTCACCTCAGTCTCGGCGAGGCGTTCTGATGACCGGACGGACGTGGTGGACGATCGGCGGCGGCCTCGTCTTCGTGCCCATCGTCGGGCTCACGAGTCTTCACACCAGCCCCGGTCGAGACGCGTTACGCTGGGCGGCCCAAACCAGCGCTCGGGCCGTGTTGCCGGGCGCGCTGTATATCGGCGCGGTCGAGGGTTCACTGTTCGGCACGCTTCGGATCCGCGACGTTCAGCTGGTCGACGTCGACGGCGTACCGGCCGCCGAAGCCGCCCTCCTGGAGGTCGAACACGACGTCGGGGCGCTGCTGTCGGGTCAGGTTCACGTCCTCGACGCCGCGGTCACCGCCCTGCGCATCGACGTGCCGCGACTGCGCCGTGCGCTCCCCGCCGCCGCCCCCGGCGGCCGAGCCGAACCCTTCGCGATTCGGGTCGACCGAGCGCGTCTGGACGCGGCCCGCATCATCATCGACCGCGACGTCACCGTGGATGACCTACAGCTCGTGGCCAGCGCCACCGTCAGTGGGCCGGCGGTCGCCGCGCACATCACCGCCTTGGGCGGCCGGCTTCTCGGCCACCGCTTCGAAGCCCAAGGTGGCGTCGCGTGGAGCGGGGATCGCATTCGACGCCTGAACCTCTCCCTTCGTTACGGTGACGTGGCTTTGCACCTAGGCGCGGTGAAGACCGCGACCGGAGCTTGGCCCATCGACGGCCGCGTCCGATGGCCTGACCGCGCCCTCGACGGGTGGCTCGAGGCGGCGCTCGGCATCCCCGGTCCGGCGGACCTCGCGGTCCGACTGCGGGGGAATGCGGACCGGCTGTCGTTCGGCGTGCACGGACGGCTGTTCGGCGCCGACGTTCGCGCCACGGCCTACGGGCCGCGTCCGCCGTGGCGGGCAAACCTCGTGGCCCGCGGTCTTGACCCTCGCCGCCTGAACCCCCGCGCCCCCCGGGGGCGCCTCACGGTTTCGGCCACGGCCACCGTCGGCGCGGCGCAGCCTACCGGTCCGCCGTGGCCGGATGGCCAGCTCACCGTTCGAGCGCACGGTCGGCTGCACACCGGTACATCCACCGTCCCTGTACGGATATCGCGACTCTGGCTCCGCGCGGACAGCAGTGCCGGCGCGATAGGCACCCACCTTCGACTCCGCAGCTCGATGGGCGCGGTGCACGCTCGGCTGCGCGGCCGGTGGCGCCAGGGCCAGCCCCATCTCGAACGCGGCCGGCTTCACCTGCAGGACGTTCGGCTCGGCGGCGTCCTGGCCCCTTTCGGCGGCCAGGGCTCGGGCACGATGAGCGCGACGGTCACCGCATCCGGCCCCCTCGCCCACCCTCGCATCCGGGCGGCGGTGACCGGCCGCCGCCTCCGCGCGCCGGCCGCGACCGCGGACCGGGTCGACGCGTCGGTCGACTGGGTTCCCGACCCCGACCGACCGCGGGCCACGATCCGCGGCCGAGTGACCGGCCTCCGCCGAGGGCAGGTCAACCTGTCGCACGGGCGGTTCGCCGTTCGCTTCGATGGCGCGCGCCCCGTCTCGCTGACCGTCACCGCCACCGGCGCCCACGGACCGATCCGCGGCCTGACCCTCGCCGGGCGGGTCGCCGCTGGCGAATCGCAGCATACCTTTGCGTGGTCGACGCTGACGCTGCGCACCCCTCGCGCTCGCTGGCGTCTTCGGCCCGGACGCGTCGTGCGCCGAGGACACCGCCTCCGCATCCCCACCATCGATATCCGGTCGACGAACGGGGCGATGCGTGGCCATCTCGACGTCGACCTTCGCGCGCCGCTCGGTCCCCAGACGTCGATGGCCCTTGGGATCGACCACCTCGACTTGGAAACGCTCACCGGCCTTCACCCCGCCCTGGACCCGCCTCCGCCCGGCGAGCTGACCGCGCAGATCGCCTTCGACGGCGCCCGCCCAAAGCTGCGACTCGAGGCCAAGCTGAGCGGGTTTCGCGGGCGGCCCACTTGGCCCCAGGCCGACGCTCAACTCACCGCCCGCATGACCCCGGACCACGTGACGGTCGCCGGTGCGGCTTACGGTCAGCCATGGGGCCGCCTGCAGGTCGATGCCCGGGGACGGCCGCCGGTCCGATGGCGCTCGGTCAAGGCTTGGACCGAGCCCCTCCTCAACGCAGTGCGGAGCCTCAAAGTCGGCTTCGACGTCAACCTCGACCGGTTGCCGTTACTCACCGACGCCGCGCCAGGCTTGACGGGCCGGGTCTTCGGCCGGGTGTCGATCGGTCCCGGCGCGCGATCGTCGTCGGTGCAGGTGCAGGCGTCGGAGGTCAGCGCACGCGACATCCCGACGTTGAAGCGGCTGTCGTTGTCCGCGTCGGGGGCCAATGATTCGCTCGAAGCCCGGCTCCGAGCCGAGGTGGGCGACCACCGCGCGTCGTCGGTCGTCGCACGCCTGCGCCATGGGCTGCCCGAACTGCTGCACGGCGTGCGGTGGTCTGACCTTCGCGGCCAGTTCCGCGCCGATGTCGTCGGGCTCCCACTCGAGCTCCTGGGCCTGCGGGTCGCCGACCAGCGCCGGCCGGTCTCGGGTTCGCTCACCGTGCGGGCGCGAGGGGGGCAAGCCGCCGACGGACCGCTTCTCGTGGGTTTCGCCCGGGCGAGCGACGTGCGCCTGGGCCCGAAGCTGCCCCCCATGACCCTCGCCACCCTCGGCCGAGTCGAACGCCGGACCGCCACCGCGACCGCCACCTTGTCCGCGCCCGAGCTGGGCCGACACCGAATCGCGGTTCGGGTTCGGGTCCCCGGTCGCCCCTTGGCCATCGACGCCACCCTATTCGATCGCCTCATCTCCCTCTCGATGCGAAGCGACGGGCTCGCTTTGTCGACCTTCGGTGGGCTGGGCCTAGGGCCACCGAGCCTGCGCGGCCACATCAACGCTCGGCTTTTTGCGGGCCCAGCCCTGTCCACCTTTTCGGCCACCGTCGCCGCCCAAGACGTCACGGTGAGCCCAGCGATCGCACCGCTCGATCTGCAGGCCCGCGTCACCGATTCGGGAAATGGCCTGTGGCTGTCCGCCCGCAGTCGCCTCGGCGAGGCGGACTTCGTTTCGGCGACGGCCCGGCTCCCGGTCGGGCTTCGCGCCCTGCTCGGCCGCGGCGACCCGACGCGAGTCCCGGTCTCCGCGACGATCACGAGTGACCGTTTTCCGCTCGCTCGGGCCCTGCTCGATGCCGCGGACCGGCGTGACGTTCGCGGCCGGCTGATCGCGAACGCCACCATTCGCGGTCCGATGGTCGCCCCCGACGTTCGGGCGTCGCTGACCGTCGACGGGCTGCGGCTGGGTCCGGTCCGCTT
>JANQQN010000114.1 GCA_028289325.1 Myxococcota bacterium
ACACGCGGGGCCGTAGGCGGTGCCGGCACCTCGTCCGCGGCCACAGGGGCGTCGCAGCCGAGAACGAGGGCGACCGTCGCGAGGGCGAAGATTTTTGAGACCATATGGTCGAACCATATGGTTCATTATTGCTGGTCTGTCCAGCCTGTTGTTGAAAAAGGGTCCGAATCAGGGACACTGGGCGGGTTAGCGGATGCGCGACTCGGTTGTGCGCCCCATCACCCCATATGCCCCTCCCACGTTTTTACCGCCTCAAGCCGCAGCGACAGGCGCAGATCCTCGACGCCGCGGCCGACGAGTTCGGAGACCACGGCTACGCAGGCGCGTCGCTGAACCGCATCATCGAAGCCGCCAGCCTCTCGAAGGGCGCCATGTACTACTACTTCGATGGCAAGGCTGACCTGTGGGACACCCTGCTCGCGGGCGTGATCGACGAGCTCGGGCCCCTCGACACGGCGTTTCGAGACGTCGTCGACCCGGCTGGATTCTGGCGGGCGTTCGAAGCGCTGTTCGCCCGGGCGTACGCGCTACACGAGCATTCGCCCCGCATGGCCAAGATGATGCGCGCGAGCCTCAGCAGCACCCTGAACGAGGCGATGGTCGCCGCGACCTCCAAAGGGGGCGAAGGGATGCGGGAGGGGTTCGCGAAGATCTTCGAGCTGGGCCGGCGCGTGGGCGCAGTCCGCGGTGACCTCGACATCGAGCAGCTCGTGGAGCTCACGTTCGCGATCAACAGCGTCACCGACCGCTGGGTCGCCGCAGCCACGCTCGGGCGCAACGCGACAGCGACCGAGACCCTGATCGCGACCGCCATCGACGTCAACGTACGGGTCCTTTGCGCAGAGCCCTCCCCTCACCGTCCAGGCGATACGAGCCCCCCGGAAGACTGACGCGAGGAGCCGGCGAGACGCCGTCGGCCTTGCGGCGACAAAAACTGCGGTCGATGTCCGGACCACCGCTTTTCGATCGTCGACCCAGCAAGGAGGAACGTTTCCAATGAAGTACTACTACAACCCCGCCTCATCCAACTGCCGCAAGGTCGACGCGGTCCTTGCCCACACCGGCCTCGATCCCGAGCGATGTCTCGTAGATCTCGGCCAAGGAGAGCAACACCGGCCGGATTTCCTGGCCCTGAACCCTAACGGAATGGTCCCCGCGATCGTCGACGGCGCCGTGAAGCTTTGGGAATCCAACGCCATCATGGCCTACCTGTGCAGCCAGGCGAAGTCTGACCTGTGGCCGGTTTCGGAGGCTCGGTACGACATCCTTCGTTGGATGTTCTGGGAGCTGGCCCATTTCGGGCCCGCGGCCAACGCGGTGGTCTTCGAGCGAA
Organism: Myxococcota bacterium; assembly: GCA_028289325.1. Lineage (GTDB taxonomy): Bacteria > Myxococcota > Kuafuiibacteriia > Kuafuiibacteriales > Kuafuiibacteriaceae > JANQQN01. Next base: position 1,334 of record JANQQN010000114.1, read on the forward strand.
TGATCAAACCCAGCATCAGGATGGGCGACCCCGACCAAGCGAAGATCGCCGACGCGCTCGAGCGCTTCGCCCGATTCGGGCGCGTGCTTGACGAGCAGCTCGCGGATCGCGCGTGGGTCACGGGCGATACGCTGACCATCGCGGACTACGCGATCGCCGCCGACCTGATGTACGCGGAGCCGGCGGGCCTCGACCTGGCGCCGTTGTCCCACGTAGTCCGCTGGCGATCGCGACTGAGCGACCTGCCGGCCTGGAAAGCGACCGAGCCCAAGCGTTAGCGAGCCGTCGGCACGTCAAGTTACGTCTATTCAGACCACAGATCCGCTTACACGTTCGTCATCACGCTGGTGGTCCCACGGTGCCCATGACGCTCCGCGCCGTGGAACCGCCGGCAAATCACGTCCGCCGAACGGGCGACGGCGCAAATGCGGATGCTCTCGGGTTGAGAATCGATCGCCTGAGGATTCCTCCATCTTTTGAATATGGCGTATCGTCCAACGTCGCACCGACCTGCCCTGAGTATTAGGAGGACCACGAAATGCTTCGTTTCGCTCGCGAGCGGACTATCGGCGCGCTCGTAGCCGCCAGCTTCGTATTCGTTTCACTACCCCAGCCCGCCGACGCCAACTCGAAGCTGGAAAATGCCATCTATAGGGCGGTCGTGAAGGGGCGCCAGACCAAGAAGGTCAAGCATCGCGGCCACCAGTTCAACATCAAACCCGTACACGTCGATCGGAACGTGGCCGGGTTCGTCGTCAAGGGCCGACTATCTCATCACCTACGATTCCGTAAGGACGACCAGGTGAACTACACCATCGATATCCGCCACGACGGCACCGTCCGCAATCTGACCACGAAGATCAATCGGGGCGGCATCACCAAGACCCTGATGACGCTCAAGGTCGGCGAGATCATCAAGCACACCACCAAGAAGAAGAAGACGACCGTCACCATCGATAAGAAGACCGCCGACAACATCATCAAGAAAGCGGGCCGCTGGATTGGCAAGAAGGTTGACGGCAAATGGGAGCGGGCGGCGGAAGAAGTGATCGTTCTTATCGGCGCCCAGGTCGCCCTCACGTACGGGCGATAACCTGCCGCCGCGCAGCCGCCGATGGTCGTGTTACCCTCTCGCCTCTCGATCAACGAGGGTCGACAGGCGATCGGGGTCCGCGTGCATAAACACCGCCGAGATCCGGCCAGCGTCAGTGGACACCAGAATCGCGGTCACCGGCTGACATTCGCGGAGCACGACCACCGCCGGCTGACCGTTGAGCTCACACTCCGCCGTGCGCAGGCCTTCCGCGCCCCGCGGGGCGACGGTGGCCAGAAAAGGTACGACCTTCGCCGCCCCTCGAAGCGGGCCCGGCAGATTGCGTACGCCGCCATAACGACGGCCTTTCGGGCCGACATCGACGGTCAGCGTCACGTCGTCGGCGAGGATGTGGGCCAGAGCGTCCGCGTCTCCCGTGGTCGCAGCGGCAACGAAGGCCCGCAACAAACGTCGATGGTCCCCGGGGTCCGCACAGAGCGTCCGTCGCGTGGCCGCCACGTGTTGCCGGGCGCGCCGAAGCAGCTGCCGGCACGCCGACTCGCTCTTGTCGACGAAACCGGCCACTTCGACGTGGCTGTAGTCGAAGACGTCGTGAAGCAACAGAACCGCTCGCTCCGCCGCGGTCAGTCGCTGGAGAATCACGAGAAAGGCCATGGAAATCGCATCCAAGTTCTCGAGGCGCTCCAGACCCGAGGCCTCGAGGTTCACCGGTTCCGGCAGGCGGTCGCCGCGACTTTCCTCGCGGCGCGCACGCGCCGACCCCAACTCGTTGATGCACAACCGAGTCACGGTCTTGATAAGAAACGCCTTGGGCACCACCGGGTCCGTTTGTCTTCGCTGCCAGCGCAGCCACGCATCCTGGACGATATCTTCGGAACGCTGATAGTCTCCCAGGAGTCGATACGCGACGCCGAGAAGCTCGGGTCGATGTCTCTCGAAGGTCTGAACGTCTTCATTCGACGCCATGTCCGGTGGCCTCCAACAGCGGCTTCTTCTCGGGGCGCCAAGACCGGATTTCGCGGGCGACCCGGGCCCAGAGGCAAGGATCGGAAAATGCTCCTCGAAGGGAATGATCACCACCGTGTGGCGAGGAAGCAAACGCTTGAACCGGCCGATGCTGCCGATCCATCGCATCGGATCCAGTTGGCCGAACAAAAGGAGCGTTGGCGTCATCGCCAAACGCCGTCGTACCCGCTCCGCGGTGACCCGCATGAATGCATCGTCGGACGCCATCTGCTCGAACAGGTGCAGCACCCGATCTCGCTGATCATGCCGAGAGAACTCCGCCCGCAGAACCTTGCGCTCATCCGCCGAGAATGGACGCAACATCGGGGCGACCGTCGCCACGAGGTAAGGAAGCAGATTGAAGTACCGGTTCAACCAGCGCATGGGCGCGGACGTGATGACATACTTTAGAATCTGCTTCACAGGCCAGGCGCGACCGGTCAGAGGAATCGCCACCGTATCTGCGACCACGAGGCCCCGAACATCGCGAGACCTGCTCGCCGCTGCAGACAGACCGAAGGACCCACTGGAATCGTTGAGGTACAAGATATAGTCCGTCAGCCCCAACGTGTCACAGAACGCTTCGACGAAGCGCGCGTAACAGACGAGCGTTCCTCCGAAGGATGACGGACACTCTGACTTCCCGAAACCCGGGAGGTCGGGGGCCACCACTCGATGATCGCGACTCAACTCGCGAATGACGCGCACGAAGCCGAGCGAGGTCATCGGCGCGCCGTGCAGAAGGACCACGGTCGGTCCTTCGCCCTGGTCCACATAAGCAGTACGGCCGCCGTTGACGACGGTCACGTAGCGCCGAAGCCCGATACGCAAGCCGACGGGATCAACATCCGTCGGCCTGGTTAACCGTGGGTCCGGAGGAACCGCGATGGTCATGCCTTACAGACCAGACGGCCCCCCGAAACGTGATGCGATGAAGTCCGAAAGCTCGATCGGGTCTTTCGCTTCGGGCCGGGTTCAACCCCGGATTAGAATACCCACGCCAGGCGCGTGGTCAGCCACAGGTCGACGCCGAAGCCGTCGAGCTGGGGATACGCCGCGTGCACGCCTGGGGCGACGGTCAGTCGCAGCGGCAGCGCCCAGAATCGACGAGCGTCGACGCCGAGGGCGAGCTCGGCCGTCGTCGACCACAGGTCGAAGTCCGCCCCCTCGGACCGCCCAACGCGCTCGTCCCGGACCGAATAGGTTTCGCCACGCACGAAGACCCGGCGGTAGCCGGCTCCGAGGCGAACCCCGGCGTAACCACCGAATGCACAAGTGTAATCGAATACCACCTGCAGGCGGGCAGCGAGGTTCGTGCGCAGTGGCGACTGGTCATGAATACCGAGCTCGACCCCCGCCGCTAGCCACGGCTGAGCCCGCCACTGCACTCCACCGACGACGCCCGTCCCCAGCACCGGCGCGTAGGCGGGCCCCACGTAGATCGCATCGAGTCGAAGTAGGGGCGCGGGGGGCGCCCCAGCGGCCAGCCCGGGCGCCCCGGCCATCACCAGGGCCAACACCCCGCCCCACGCCCTATTGGGGGAGGTCATCGATAAACTCCAAAACCGCCTCCGCGTAGGCCGCTGGGGCCGCATCGAGGACGTCGTGAGGAACATTCGAGAGCGTCAGCCGAGTCTTTTGAAGTGAACCGAGCTCGTCGAACGCGAGATCCGCCGTCGGCAGCGGGACGTTGCAGTCCAGATCACCCCACAGCACCAGCGCCGGTCGATTGATCGATGGCAGGCGCGCTCGAAGATCGATGGCGAGAATCTCGTCGACCATCCACTCCACGGCGACGTTCTCCACGATCGGCAGCAGGTGGTACCACTCGTAAACGTTCTTCCTCTCGTTCTCCACGTTGTCGGGAAGGTCGAGATCGTCGCGCATCCGGCCACACGCCGTGATTCGGGGACGGACGAACGACTCGAGGTACGCCGACGGTGAAAGCGTATCGATGGCGTCGGCGTACCGACCAGCCAGGCCCCCCACCGACGCCCAGTACGACGCATTCGTTGCGCGGGCGGCGATGCGAGCCTCGGCGTGGGTGCGGAGCATGGCCCAGCTGTCGTCGATGGCCCGGCGGGCGTCGATCAGCGCCCCCACCAGGACGACCCCGGCCACGTAAGGGGCCGGGGCGCGCGACAAGTAGTCGACCGTAACCGCGCCGCCCCAGCTGAAACCGGTCAACACCACCCGTTTGTCGGGGTGCCGATGGTGTACGGTGGCGAGCACCGCGCTCAGATCTTCCACGTGTTGAGCCAGGGTGGCCGTCCCCGGCCGCAGATTGCCGGTCGCGAAGGGCGTCGTCCGCTGAGCCCACGTCACGTAGAGCACGGCCTCCGCAAGCCTGACCTCGGCCCCGAGACGGGTATCCAACCGACTTTCGCCCGGACCTCCGTGGACGTGAAGGACAGCCACCTCCGCGTCTCGTTGGCCCATCTCCACCACGGGCAGCCGCATGCCGGCCGACACAACGTGGTAGACGGATTCGCCCTCCGGTGGGCCACACGCCCACGATGTCGCGAGGGCGGCGGTGATAACGCCTAGACCAGCGCGTCGATCGGTCCTCACCATGGGAGGAAGATGGCCGCGGCCGCCGCGGGCCTCGTCCGGACCGGCCCTATCGAATCTTCGCCGTCGACGGACCGGCCCGCTCGTTCGTGGTTACCCGGCCATCCCCGCTTATTCGGCGGTGCGCACGGAGGGCGCCTCCGCCGCCGGCGCTG
>JANQQN010000123.1 GCA_028289325.1 Myxococcota bacterium
CGTAGAGCTGGCGCTCTTGTCGGCGAAGGCCCACGCCGAGACGGAGGGCGGCCTGGACGTCGTGGAGGCCGCCCTGAGGTGCGTCATGCAGCTCGACGCATCCCTTCGCGGCGAGTACCATGACCGACTGATGGCTTGGCTCAGTCCCGCCATCCGAGAGAAGGTGAACCAGATGCTGGAAGAGCACTTCCCGTACCCCCAGAGCGATTTCGCCAAGGAGCACTACGGCAAGGGCGTGAATGACGGTCGTCGCGAGGGCGAGGCCACGCTCCTGCTCCGAATGCTGACGCTTCGCTTCGGCGAGCTGCCCGCGGAGGTCGAGGCCCGCGTTCGCCAGACCGACGGCGAGACGCTGCTCCGGTGGGGCGAACGGTTTGTGACCGCCACCACCCTCGATGCCGTGTTCGCTGACGACTGACCCAGGTCGTCGTAGTAGGCCTTGGTGATGCTGTCGGCCGCGTCTTCGATGGTCACCACGTTGCCGAGGCCCTCGTTCATTGGGGCTCACCCGGCAAAGCCGGGGGACTCCGGTCGAAACGACCGAGGCTGACCTCAGTCAGCTCGTGCTCACCGAGTTCCACGCTGACCTCGTCATCCTTCTTAAAGATGGAAAGCCCGTCTATGGGATCGTCGTCGAAGTCCAGCTGAGTCGAAAGCCGCGCAAGAAATACACCTGGCCCGTCTACGCTACCGTACTGCGGGCCCGCCACGACGTGCCGGTCACCGTCTTGGTCTTCTGCCCGACAAACGCCCTCGCCCAGTGGGCCGCCGAACAGGTCGACGTCGGGGCCGGACAGCGATGGGCGCCGAGTGTCGTTGGCCCCGCCGGCGTCCCGGTGGTCGAATCCCCAGACGAAGGGCGCCGAGCCCCCGAGCTCGCGGTTCTTCCGCCGCCGCGCATGGTGACCAACCCAACGGACGGCCCACCTTCGAAGCCGCCATGAGCGGACTCGCTGCGGTCGACGAAGAGCATCGTGTGGTATACTTTGACCTGATGATGGCTGCCCTCGGTGAGGCAGCGCAAAGGGAGCTCCACGCTATGGCCCGAAGTGGAAACTACGAATTTGCCAGTGATTTCGCAAAGAAGTACGTCGCCTAAGGCGAGGCCCAGGGCATCATCAAGGGCCGCGCCGAGGGCAAAGTCGAGGGCCGAACCGAGGGCCGAGCTGAAGGGCGAGCTGAGGCCCTCGTGCAAGTGCTAGAGCTCCGTGGCTTTGCCATCGAGGAGCCGCTTCGCCACCGCATCATGCAGGCCTCCATCCACCAGCTTGAAGCCTGGCTCGCGAAAGCGATCACCGCCAACGCCATCGCCGACGTCTTTCAGGACGGCTGAACCTGTTCCTTCATCGCTTTGCGCTCGGGTGGGGGTGCTTCCTGCGTCGCCTTCAGCGGATGAATCGACACCTGCGGGTAGATCTCCGTACGGTGGGGGGAGAAATCGCAATCCGTTTGGATTCCAGCGGCATGGCCGCCGCAGGTTGACCCATGCCGACGCCAATGGTTCGACCGATCGGATGGCCGAAGACGTGGGCCCTCGACGCCTTGGTGATCGTTCTGACGACGTTCATTAGGGTCTTTGGGTTCCGTAGGTCGGGCAGCGACGACCAGGAGCCCAACGCTCGGTAGTCACGGCTGCCTGCCCTTTAACTCGAAACCAAGATGCAATGAGAGCTGCTTTGGATGAAAGGTGTACAGAGACCTTTCTCCGCCAACGCCGCACATCATCTGTTCGGAGTCGACGAGTTCGAGAACCTCTCTAATCTCAGCCTTGTCCGATAGTTCCTCCACCGAATGGTCTGGCCAAAAGTCTAGCCACGGATGGACATCTGTCTCCCGACCCCAGAAGGGCACGAAATCCCCCCCGGCAGGACTTACCCCATTTGCATACTGGTCCCCGCCAACCAACGTGAAGACCCGCCCGTCGAAATGGCTCAAGACCTCCTCAATGCGCGACATATCGTCATCGCCTGTAGTGATAACCTCGCGACGCACCCGAAAAATCGTGCAACTCAGTCCGGCATCTTCAGCTTCTCGAATCAATGCCTCTTCTTCGCGACCATGATAGTCCTCTACTTTGACGAGCCTCTCAGATAGAACGCGGCAAGAAATCCACCCGTCTTCCTTGAGGTGACTCTCAAGACTCCCCTGATCCCATAAGGTCGGAACAAAGAAATATGACGCCGAAGCAGCGGCGTACTCCCGGAAGTTCCAGTGTCGTCTATCGGGAAAGCACTCTAAAGCCAGATGACAAAGAACTCTACTTTCGTTCACGTGGCTTATCTCCTCGTTTATTAAAGTGGGTCTTCCGAGGCCCTTGACTCGCCCTCCTTTGCTGTCAAGGGCGTGTAGATGTTTCGGTTGCTTCGCGGTGGCTTTGTCGAGGACGGCTGCTCCCGAGCCTTGTGCCTTTGCACCGTCAACCATGTCTTTGCGTGTTGCCGAGTCGGATTAAAACCCAGCGGAATGGCCGTAAAGGCAACGGCACGAGACCCGCGTGACGACGCTCGCGCTGGCTACTGCGTCTTGCGATCGATCTCGTCGACTAATTCCCTACGGAGGGTCTGGTACTCCTCCGACTCAGGGTTCTTCGAGATGTATCTTTTCATCTCCTCAAGCGCCTCGACCTGACGCCCCAGATCCCACAACACGTGAAAGAGTCCCAGCGATGATTTCTCAGAGAGCGGGAAGTCACGGACAAGCTCTCGAAAAATTTGCTCCGCCTCTGCAAACCCATTTCGTTCCATCACCGTCCACCCATAGAGAATGCGACATCTCTTCGAGCCTGGATTTCTTCGAGCTAGGTCCGCGAAAATCACCTCCGCATCAAGATACTTGGCCGCCCTGAACAAAGACATGCCCCGCTCGAAGGCCAGGTTATCTTCTTCGCTAGTCAAGATCATCACCGTCGTCGGCAATATGCCTGATCTTACTCAGCCGGTTGCGAACCCGGCTTTTGCTCTTTTTAGTGGATTCGATGATTAAGCCTTCCGCCTCTCCACGCCTGACCTTGCGCTGAGTCTTCGAAATGCTGTCGTACTGATCAACCGCATCATCGACGTCTTTGATTCGGCCTCGTTTTCCCTTTCGAACCTTTGTCGTAGCCTTCTCGAATGCTGCCCGTTGGACCTTCGATTCCGCAATAAAGTCTCCACCAGGCTCTGTGAGGGCACAGCTGTTGTGCGCCCGAACCCCTGCTTCACCAACGAGGTACTCGTGGTCTCCCTCGACCTCCAGGTTGTAGACCCGGTGCAGACCACGAACCTTCTCCAGCGCCTCGACTGTGACCGCACCCTCCGCAGTCTGAAGCCGTTCACCGACCTGAAGGTCCTTGACCCGCACCCAGTCGTCTCGGTCGAGCGAGTACAGCGGATGCCGCCCCGTAGGTCGCAGCGTCCCGCCCTCGGCAAAGCTAAGCTCGTAAACGTCGTTGTTGACGTGGTTCACCGTCGACAGGACAACGCGACCTTCGCCCTCAGAAACGTCGGGCACAGGACCGAGGTACGCCACACGCCCCCAACCACGAGCGCCCAATTCGGGAAGGTCGAGGTAGATCGAATCGCCAACCTGTCGAATACCATTCGCTTCCAGCCAGCTCGGCGCCCGGAGCAACTCCACATGAAGAACGTGACCCGGTACGTCTTCGTCCTCGATGGTTGTGCGAACCACCCGCCACGTTCTGTCAACCTGGGTTGCCGACTCACCCTGAATCGTCTGAACGCGATCGCCGACCGCCAAGGCCTCGATCGGCACAGCAACCGCCGCCATCGACACCAGCGTTCCGGCCACGAAGCACACAGCATCGGTCCCGCATGAGCCGTTCGAACAACCGCCCCCTACATCATCCGGACCCTTCTTGGCCGCCGTGTTTGCACCATCCACTTTGGCTGAGCCTCCACTTCTAGCCGACGGAACATCCGCGTTCTTCGTGGCTTGGCGCCCCGCCGACTCCGCGGCTTCCGCCACCCCCTTGGCGCCTCGGCTTACGACGGCAGACGCAACCTCCTTATGAGGCGCCCGCCCACCTTCGCGAGGACCTTTCCGAGCGGGAACACGCCCAGGGCGACGGTGAAGCCCGCCCCGACCTTCTCACCCGTGGTCGCGTCTGGGTCAGCCAACGTCTTGACAAGGTTGATGCCATCTACCGCCGTCCCCACGCCGGGAACAAACGAAACCGCGAGGTCACCAGCCCAGTGCCCCGTCGTGATCTCGTTACGAACATACCCCGTCGGATCCGTGCCCATCAACGGGTTATTCATCACGTAGCTGTACGGGTTCAGACCGTTGCTGTTGGGCGCCTGAATGATCGGATCCACGCTCAAGAACCGACCCAGCAGCGGGTCGTAGACTCGACCGTTCATGTGGATCAGCTGGTGGCTGTCCAAGTGCTCGTGGTCCGTGAACCCGCGGTCCGTGACCACCGACGACAACAGCGCGCCGTTGTCGTGTTTCGCGCCGTCCCTCGGCGCACCGAACGGCCCGAAGCTGTGCTCCTCGAATATGCTCCCCGCCGCCGTGGTGATCGTGTCCACCGACCCGAGGCGATCTCGGTGAATGTAGTTAACCGTCGTCGTCTCGTCGATGCTCTCCACTACCGCGAAGTCCGAGATGAAATCCCGGTGGGTCTGCGGCGGATTCCCGGTATAGAAGAGCCGCTCGTAGTTGGCGGAGTAGAGCTTGGTCCGCGGTGATTCGTCTTGACGATATCGCTGGTCGTCGGGGCCGTACGAGAACTCCGTATCGGTCGTGCCGCGGGTGATCTTCGATGGCTTGTTGAAGTACGTGTACTCCACCGTTCGGTCGTCGCCGACGATCTGGTTCCCGTTGTCGTCGTATTCGAACTCGACGACCACGCCGCCCGGCTTCGTGACCTGCACGACCGCGTTCGGGCCCGCGCTGCGGACCGAGCGGCTCATGTTCCCGTAGACATACGGCGCCGCCAACGCCGGGTCCGCGTAGTCGTCCTTCTGGCGGATGTTGCCCACCGCGTCGT
>JANQQN010000129.1 GCA_028289325.1 Myxococcota bacterium
CCCCTGACTCTGCTCGCGGTGTCGACGCCGGACGCGCAATCCTCTCAGTGGAGCGTCGAGCGTCCGGCCGGCCCCGCGTGGGCGTCGGTTCACCCCGAATCGGCGGCGGGTGTGGCCGACGGAGAGGTTTCGCGGCTGGTGTCCGCGGTGGGTTCGATGGACGTGCGGGTGCGGCATGACCCTTCGATGCGCAAAGACGTCGTGCACATGGCCAAGGGAGGACAGCTGCGCGACGGACGGTGCACCAATGTCCTGGTCCGCGCGGTGGAGACGGACCTCGGCGGCGGCGCCGCCTATTACGACCAAGGGGTTCGACTCGAGCCCACGCGCTGAACGCGATTCGCGCCGGCGGGTGGTTCGTACCGTCCTCGGGTGCGAAGTTGGGCGGGTGACGCCCGAAGAGTTTCGTCAGTTTGGTCATCGTCTCGTCGATTGGATCGCGGACTTTCGTCGCGATATCGACGATCTTCCCGTCCGATCGACGGTCGAACCGGGGTGGGTCCGCACGACGTTAGCCGCCGCTCCGCCCGAAAAGCCGGAGTCCCCCGAAGCGATCCTCGAAGACCTGTCGAAGGTTATCGTTCCTGGGCTATCGCACTTCCAACACCCGCGGTACTTCGCGTTTTATCCGGCCAATGCCAGCTTGGCTTCGGCCCTGGGGGACATGGTGAGCACCGGCCTCGGCTCCATCGGTCTGAACTGGGAGGCCGCGCCCGCGCTCACCGAGCTCGAAGAGCTGACCTGCGACTGGATGCGGGAGCTATTGGGCCTCGACCCGGCGTGGAAGGGCGCCATTCACGATACGGCGTCTACGGGGACCCTCGTCGCCGCGTTGTGTGCGCGCGAACGGGCCAGCGACTACGGCCTGGATCGCGATGGTCTTCGGGAAGGGCCGCCGCTGACCATGTATTCGAGCGAAGCGGCCCACAGCTCGGTGGCGAAGGCGATCCTCCTCGCCGGAATCGGGCGGTCGAACATGCGCTTGGTTCCCGTCGATAGTGCGTATCGACTCGACCCTGAGGCGCTCGCGCGAGCCATGGCCGCCGACAAGGCGGCTGGGCGCCGGCCGGCCGCGGTCATCGCCAGCATCGGCGCCACGGGGGCCGCGTCCGTGGATCCGCTGGCGGAGATCATCGAGGTCGCTCGGGCTCACGGGGCGTGGGTTCATGTCGACGCGGCGATGGCGGGATCCGCGATGATTCTCGAGGAGTGCCGCGTTCTATGGAATGGGGTGGAGGAGGCGGATTCGGTGTCCCTCAACGCCCACAAGTGGATCGGAACCGTGTTCGATTGCTCGCTTCTTTATGTCCGGGACACCGAGCATCTAGTTAGGGTCATGTCGACGGATCCGAGCTACCTGAAGACCCACCGCGCCGACGACGTGACGCAGTATCGTAACTGGGGCATTCCGTTGGGTCGGCGGTTTCGGGCGCTGAAGCTGTGGTTTCATCTTCGTCTCGATGGCGCGCAGGCCATTCGCGCCCGTCTCCGGCGTGACTTGGCCAACGCCCAGTGGCTGGCGGCGCAGATCGAGGCCGCCGACGATTGGTACCTCACCGCGCCCCCGATGCTGCAAACGCTGTGTATGCGCCACGAGCCGGGGGGACGCGGCTCGATGGCCTCCGACGCTCGCGACGCCCATACGCTACGGTGGACGGAAGCGGTCAACAGGTCCGGGCGCGCCTATCTGACGCCGACCATCCTCGACGGTGCATGGAGCGGACGGGTCTCGATCGGCGCCGAGCCGACGGAACGCACCCACGTCGAAGCCCTGTGGCGGCTCATGCAAGACGCGGCGACCGATGCCGGCCGGTCATCCTGATCGCGGCGACAACGGGTTCAGATCAAAGAGCGGCTAGATGCGGCGGGGGTCGCCGGTGGCCGCGGCCCAGTCATCATCGACGACCCGCGTCAGCCACAAAAAGGTCAGGATCGAGATCAACGTCGCCACGGCCACGGTCGATAGGGCGATTCGCAGCCCGAGCACGGGGCCGATCGACGAAGACAAGTACTCGCTGAGCTCCCCCACGTACCAAGGGCCGAGACCCAACGCGATCATGTTGAGGATGAAGAAGAAGATCGCGGTGGATAAGGCACGGATCGAAGCGGGAGCCAACGTCTGGGCGAGGGCGAAGCACGGTCCGAGGTAGAAGCCGACCAGCAGGTGGGAGGGCCACCACAACACCAACGACAACACGGGGCTGTCGACCCACATCGCGCCTAAAAAGCACGGGATGTTCAAGGACAGCGCGATGGCGGGGATGTAGCCATACGCGGTTCGGCTGATCCGTGCGCGTTGGTCGACGAGGCGACCGCCAAAGAACGCGCCGATGACGTAGGCCGTACCGTTGATGACCCCCAGCCACAGCAGGACGCTGGTGAGCGGGAAGTCGGGATGCGTTCGCTTGAAGAACGTGACGATCCAGCCGCCGGTGGCGTAAGACGCGAACGAGCCGGCGGTGAGGCCGATGACGACGCCGCGGTACGTCGGGATGGCCAGCAGATGTTTGGTTGCGCGCCAAAGGGTGGTCAGCTCCCGGGTCAACCAGGACTGACTGGGATCGATTTGCGCGAAGGCATCTTTGGGGGCCCCGGCGTCGGTCGCGCCGCGCCGAGGCTCCCGGACGGTCAGCTTCAGCAACAACGCCAGCAGAACGCCAGGGAGGCCGAGGGATATAAACGTCACCCGCCAGCTGAAGTTGGTCAGGACCCAGCCGCCCCCGAGATAGGCGAGCGTGATGCCGATGGGGATGCCCATCGAATAGACCGCGAGCGCGCCCGCTCTCTGCTCCTTCGGATATAGGTCGGAGATGATGCTGTGGGAAGGGGGTGAGCCCCCCGCCTCGCCGATGCCGACCCCGACCCGGGCCGCCGCGAGATGGACGAAGCTGGCGGCGAGGCCGGAAAGCGCCGTGAAGCCCGACCATAGAGCCAATGAGATGGAGACGACCGACACGCGATTCACCCGGTCGGCGATACGGGCGATCGGGATGCCGAGGGTGGTATAGAGGATTGCGAAGTAGATCCCGATCAGCTGGCCGATCTGACCGTCGCTGAGCCCAAGATCCGCCTGAATCGCCGGGGCGAGGATGCCCATGATCTGGCGGTCGACGAAGTTGAAAGTATAGACGGCCGTCAGCAGAACCAGAACGTAGCGGCGGTACGCGCCGCTGACGGAGGGACGGACGCCGCTCGCGGCGCCCGCCAACGGCTCGGAGGAAGCGGACATGAAGGCCAGTCTGCGACGAACGGCCGACCGGGACAAGGAGCGCTAACGCGGTACGAGGCGAGGGTTGCGGTACGCCATAACCCAGCGCGTTAGGCTCACGCGACGCGTCGACTCGCCATCGGTGGGTTTACCGGTCATGTTCCGCCTTCCGGAT
>JANQQN010000142.1 GCA_028289325.1 Myxococcota bacterium
CCGTTTGGCCTTGAGCACTTGAAAGTACCGGCGGGCGACCCCCGCCGACTGGGCCGCTCGAGTCACGTTGCCCCCGGTTCGCTCCAGCATGCGGCGGACGTAACGACGCTCGAACTCCTCGCTCAGTCGCTGCCTCGCTTCGCTCAGCGGGAGCCGGGTCAGACCCTCGATCCACGCCGAGTCGTCGCCATCGGCGGGTTTGCTGACCTCTTCGTCGCTCCGGAGCTCACCGAGGGCCAGACGGCGCGCCACCGCGTTTCGGAGGCCGCGCACGTTGCCTGGCCAAGGCTCATCTTCCCACCGCCCGAGCTGTTCGTCGGTCAGCTGCGCGGCGTCGCCCCCCTGCTCGGTCCAGAATTGCCGAGCGAGGGGTCGAATGTCGTCTCGACGGCGACGAAGGGGCGGGACCTCAATCCGGCCCACCGCCAACCGGTGAAACAGATCGTCTCGAAATCGCCCCGCCTGCACTTCGGCGTCGAGATCCCGGCGAGTGGCGGCGATGATCCGGACATCGACGTGCTCGAAGTGATGGGAGCCGAGCAATCGAACCTGACGCCGGTCGATCGCCCGCAGGAGCTTGGATTGCAGCCCCAATTCGAGGTCGGCGATCTCATCGAGAAACAGGGTCCCGCCTTGCGCTTCGCGAAACGCCCCCTTGCGTTCCTCCGTGGCCCCGGTGAAAGCCCCCCGAAGGTGGCCGAACAGTTCGGACTCCATGAGATTCGCGGGCACCACCGTGCAATCGAATATAACGAAGGGCTCGGCGTGCCGCGGGCCCTGCTCGTGGAGGGCTTCCGCGATCGCTTCTTTGCCGGTGCCGGTCTCGCCTTCGATCACCACCGGCACGTCGCTCGCGGCCAACCGCTCGAGCAGCGGGTACAGGCGGCGCATGGCGTGACTGCGGCCGATGACCCGGCCGAACGCCTCGCGGGTGGACACCGGGGTCGAACGGCCGGCTCGGACCTGATCGATCGCGAGCCGGGTCTGTCCGATCTCCACCAGCGCGTGGCCGGTCAGAATGGCGGTTTGCACCCGCACCCCGTTGACCATCGTCCCGTTCCGGGAGCCGAGGTCGATGACCCGCAACCCGTCGGGTTCCGGCTCCAGGGCAAGATGGCGTCGCGACACGGTGTGGTCGGTCAGTCGAACGGCGCAGCTTTCGCTCGTTCCGACCAACACGCGATTCGGGCCCCGGTCATCGATCCGCACCACCCGGCTGGGTTCATCGTCGACCACCCGGACTTCGTAGACGAGCGTGGTCGCATCGGTGGCGCGTTCGAGGGGAATCGTCATGGCGAGCCAGGTCTTTCCTAGATCGGACCGGGCGTTTGAACCAGATGTAATGGAGCGCACGAATATGCCAGCGAGCGGGCATAGGGTGATATCATTCGCCCATGACGTCGAATCGCGCCGACGGCGTGGCCGTTGATTTCGCGGCCAATGTCGATGGGTCGCGACCTTCGCCGTCTGTCGCTGGGCCCCAACTCCCGCCGGTAAGTCTTCACGGTTACGACGTTCTCGCCATCATCGAAGACGGCGGGTCTTCGACGGTCTACCGAGGGTGCCGCACCGGCGCTCACGGCTTTCGTCGAGACGTGGCGATCAAGGTGCTGCATCCTCACCTGCGGCGTCGTCCGGACGCCGTCAAGCGGTTCTACCGCGAGGCGAGATTGGGGGCGAGGCTTCGCCATCCCCACGTCGTCCCCGTTCTCGACCTCGGACCGTCCACCGACGCGCCGTTCATGGTGATGGAATGGATCGAGGGGGTGGACCTCGCCCGACTGGCTCGGTTCCGCCGGCCGTCGTGGCCGGTGATCGGCCGGGTGCTCGCCGATGCGCTCCTCGGCCTGCATGCGGTGCACGAATTGGCCGACGTCGACGGCGGTCCGCCGCTGGGGCTGGTGCATCGTGACTTCTCGCCCGCCAACCTCCTCGTCGGGGTCGACGGCCTCACTCGCTTGACGGACCTCGGCATCTCCCGGCCGCCGACGGAGCGAATCACCACCACCGGTATCGTCCAGGGCACCGTCCCTTACCTGTCTCCCGAACAGTGTCGAGGCGAAGCGCTCGACCGACGCTCCGACGTATGGTCCGCGGGCGCAGTGGCCGTCGAGCTGCTCGGCGGTATGCCGCTCATCCAGGCGTCACTGTCGCCAGCGGCGGCGGTGGCCCGCATCGCGTCGGGTGACTATCCATCCATTCGAGAGATCGCACCTCACCTTCCCAGCGCCCTCGCCGACGCCGTCGATCGCGCGCTAGACCCGGACCCTACCGCCCGCTGGGCCACCGCCGACGCCTTCCGTCGGGCGATGGTCGCCGGGTTCGAGCGGGAGGAGTCGCTGGCGTCTTCCGAAGAAGTAGCGGCGACCGTCAAGACGGCGCTGGCGTTATCCCGCCCGTCTTCGGCCTCGGTCCCGATTCCGAGCCCGACGATGCTCATCGGCCCGTCCGAGCGGTTTGAAGTCGACAACGAGGCGCATCGTGTCCGAGCCTGGTCGGTGACGACGGCCGCGGTGCTGGTGGCGCTGGGCGCCGCCTGGGGCACGGTGCAGTGGGTCGTCGACCGCTCGCCGTCGCCGACCAGGGCCGCCCATCCCCGCCTCGAGGGGGACGCCGCGTCCGCCTCCACCGCCGTTCGGCGTCCGGTGGCGACCGTGCCTTCGGTCTCGGACCGTCTGCGCCGGCCGCGGGCGAGCGACCGCGGCGACCGCCCGCCCGCCGCCTCGCCTGCCCCTCGACCTTCACGGGCGCCGGATGCGCCGCCTGCTTCGCCACGTGGGCCTTCGAACGCAGGTCCACCAAAACGTACCCCACCGCCGAAGAAGAACCCGCCCCCGGCGCCCCAAAACGCCCAGACCGCGGCCACCCGACCTTCGGCGCCTCCGCTGGCCCCCAATCCCTATGCGCACCCCAAGCAAGACTAGAGCGAGTCGGCTGTGGGTCGTGGTCGCCGTTGTCGCCGCGCCCGCGGTGGCCGCCGGCCAGCGCACCCCCGACGAAGAGCAAGCCAGCCGGCTGTTTCGCGCCGGGCTGGAGGCGTTCCGCGCCGACAAGTACGAAACGGCGGCGCAAACCTTCGAGGCCGCCAACGATCGTATCCCGTCCGGCGCCGCCCTCTTCAACGCTGGTCGGGCGTGGCGACAATCCGGCGACGTTCCCCGCTGCCTGGACGCATGGGAACGCGGGCTCGCCACCCGCGAGCTCACGTCCGAACAGGAAACGTACGTTCGCCGCACGATGCTCGAACTCCAGGGCGAAGCGGCCCGGCTGACGATCGCGGGAAGGGGCCGGGTGACGGTGAGCCACGTTCGAGATCGCGCGCTGCCCGCGGTGACCTGGGTCGCTCCCGGCGCGCACACCATCCGCGTCGTTCGAAACGACGCGCCGGTCTTCGAGACCACGGTCCGCGTCTCGGGGGGGGCCGAGCGTCAGGTGACGGTGCCCGGCCCGGCCCTTTTGCCGGCCGAGGTCACGCGGGTCGAAGACGGGCCTTCGTCCGGCCGCAAATCACACCTGTCGACCATCGGGTGGAGCCTGACCGCCCTCGCTGGCGGCGCCGCGATCGCCGGCGGGATCACCGGGGCGCTGGCCGTCGACGCAAGGGACGACTTCTTGGACTCCGGTCGACTCGACGTCGCGGCCCGCGATCGCGCGTCCAACCTTCAGACCGCGTCCAACGTCACGTGGACGGTGGGGGCGTGCGCCCTCGTAGGGGGACTCGGCCTTCTCCTCGGTCCGCTGATCTTCGAAGGCGATGCCGACGACCGGCCCTCGGTCCCCGCCGAACCCCGGGTGTTGCTGAACCATCACGGCCTGGAGGTCCGGTTTTGACCGTGCCCGAGACCCGCGGGTACCGCGCCCTGGCCACGATGGCCGCGATGCTCGCCCCCGCCTGCGTGCTCGACCTCCCCGCCGCGGAGACCGGCCCGTGTGGGTTCAGCGAGCGCCTGTGCGGCACCCGCTGCATCGACGAAGCGTTCGCCTGCGAGCCCGACGCCTTCGAAGGCACCTACGTCATCCTCCTTATCGCCGGCGTCAACGACTGTTTTGACGACTGGCAAACCGGCAACGTGGCCGTCGCCGAAGCGGAGGTCGTTCAGCAGGGGGCCGAAGTGGGGGTCACGGTGACCGGCATCGCCGGCGGCCTCTTCGCCATCGTCTTCGGCGGCGAACCGGTGTTCGCGGGAGCGGTCGAAGGCGACGTGTTGGCGGCGACGTTCAGCGGGGCCTTCGCGACGTCGGAGGCCAGCTGCACGTGGACGTGGCGTTCGAGGATAGAGATGACGGTTCAGGATCCCGACTTCGAAGGGCGCGTGACGTACTGGCCGCAAACGAATGGTCATCCCAGCTGCGCAGAGATCCGACCGGATTGCCGGTCGGTGCAGACGTTGATCGCGGTGCGCAATCCGGATCCCGAGTAGCGCGGCGCGAGTGTGATCTCCCCGCGATGAGCGCGGGGCCGACGGACTCGCGGTCACGCCGGCGACCGATCCGGCGCCGATCTCGAGAACTGGCTGCGTGAAGAATTCAAGCGTCGCTTCCGCTACGTTTCCCGTCCTCCCGATGGGTTGGATCACCTCGTTGGCCGATTCACAATCGCCAGCCCCTCGTGTTCGCCCCTGACACGGCGTTGCCCAGTCGTGCGGCCCGCCGTCGGATCCCGAACGCAACTCCGTCATATTTCCGGAAGCGCCGTCGATGAAGCTGCATAGCCGGCTCGCCGAAGGGTTGTCGGCCGTCGGTCGTGGGCATTAGGCGCGGTATGGCCGTGCCGCGGCTTTCCGCTTCCGATAGCGGGTTACTACGATAGCGGTGCTTGAGTCCTTAGGCTTCTTCCGACGGCTGGGCAGCGTTCTTGTTTGGTGGAGATGGTTCGGTACGCCAGGCGAGCTTGAGCCCGAATCGATCAGCGAGGGCTTCTAAGCGCCGGCGGACTTCCTTCTCTTCGAGTTCGAGACCGTTGGCCGCACGCTTCACCAGCTCCGGGTCGATTTCAGTTTCGGGATCCAACCACGGCTCCTTAGAATCCAGATCGCGAGACAGCAGCTTCCTGTCGACCGAGTCCTTTATCATCTGGACACGAGCACCGAATACCGACCGTCGGAGCTCGTCGCTATCCACCCTCATCCGATTGGCCAGCGCGAAATCAGACTCATCCGTCCCTAGCATGGCGACGGTCTTCGCGGCCGCGGTTCGCTCTGGCATGCCTCGGCCGTCGGAGTCGACGATGGCACACAGCTGTTCAAGCAAGCGCCCGCGGTCAGCAACACTCAGAGATGCCCAGTCCATCTCCTCTAACGCGAGAATTGCTTCCTCACGGACCCTAGCTTCTGGGTCTCCCAAGCACGCGACCAACGCGGGCACTGCTCGAAGATCCCTGAGTTTTCCGAGCGCGCTGCAGGCCCGCGCCCTGACCCTGCGCGAGGCGGCGTCGATGTGAACTAAGAGGACATCAAGGGCCAATGAAGTGGGGTGCGTTTCCAGGATCCAGATGATGTAGTGAACCGCTTCAGGATCGTCTAGCCGCCGAGCTAAGTCGACCAACAGCACCAGCTCGTCCGGTGTCGGCTTCCAGTCGATCCTTACAAGCCACAGGGCTGCCCAAGCCAGCGCGTGACTCGGCGCGGCTGCGCTCACCGCCAGCCGACTCAACAATGGCCTCATCAGACCCTTAACGTCGAGCGGCGGTAGCAAGCGCTCTATCTTGCCGTCTATGCGCAAAGCGGTCTTATACGCGACTTGCATCAGGGTCAGCGAGGCCGCGGCCACCGCTCGGTCTCCGAGGGCTAAGCTCTTCGCCAGTCGCTCTTCCAGCGCAGGCAAGCTGAGGTTCCCGGCCACTGACTCGAACGACGTGGTCATTGCGTACAGGACGCCGGGCCGATCGCGTTCAAGCACGGGGCGAGCAAAGAATTCGTCGAGCAACGCCTCCGCTAACTCGGGCTGCCAGTCAGTCTCGGCAAGGGCCTTCGCCGCGAGGTCGGCGTTCGAGTGCCACCCTCCACCTTGACCGTCCCTGTCGGTCAAGTTGTGCGTGAATCTCGTCAGAACCACCTTCGCGACCACTTCACTCACATTCGGCTCATCAGCCAAACAGAGCGCCGCCATTACCGCTCGCGGTCGCTCGGTCTCCGTCTCACCAAGCAACGGCTCTAGAATCGCTAGGATGCACTCGTCAACGTCGTCGTCATTGCACGCGGTGACGCAGAGTCTGAGCGCCTCGCGCCAGCTTTCACTGGTCTCCACCTCATCGCGCTC
>JANQQN010000148.1 GCA_028289325.1 Myxococcota bacterium
GAGCGCGAGCCCGGCCCCGCGCGCGGTCACCGTCCATCGCGGCACACGGAAAGCCGGCCGGTCGTTTGATCGTTGACCCTGCCCCGCGGCCACAGCCCAGCAGTGGCGCGGACCGGCGGATCTGTCAAGCTGCCGGACAGCGCGCGTCGATGTTGCTTTTTGGGGTTTGAGCGGGTGAGCGTGCCCGGCATGCGCGTGCTCGTAACGGGAGCGGCGGGGTTCATCGGGTCATCAGTGGCCGATGCGCTGCTGCAAAGGGGCGATGAGGTCATCGGCGTCGATAACTTCAACGCCTTCTACGACCCCGCGATCAAAGAAGCCAACGTTCGCGACGTTCAGGCCGCGGCGATCCGAAGCCCCGGCCGTTTCGAGCTGGTGCGCGCGGATCTCGCGACCGACCACGAGGCCGTGGCTCGGCAGTTCACGGACCCCGATCGCCGCCCCGACGTGATCCTCCACCTCGCCGCATGGGCGGGGGTCCGTCCGTCGATCCAAAAGCCGCTGGTGTACACGACGAACAACGTCGACGCGACGACCCGCCTGCTGGAGCTCGCGAGAGCGCACGGCGTCGAACGGTTCGTGTTCGCGTCGAGCTCGTCGGTGTACGGGGCGCGCAAGACCGTTCCGTTTCGGGAAGACGATCGGGTCGATGACCCGATCAGCCCCTACGCGGCTACGAAAAAGGCCGGCGAGCTCCTCGGCTACACTTACCACCACCTGTTCGGCATCTCGTTTTCCGCCCTTCGCTTCTTCACCGTCTACGGGCCGCGGCAGCGGCCGGAGATGGCCATCCATCTGTTCGCCCAGCGGATTCTCGACGGCCAGCCGATCCGGATGCACGGCGATGGCACCTCGAGCCGCGACTACACGTACATCGACGACATCGTGGCCGGGGTCCTGGGGGCCATCGATCGCTGCCGCAGCCACGATGAGTACAAGATCTACAACCTGGGCGGTTCCGAGACGACGAGCTTGCGGTCCCTGATCGACCAGGTCGAAGCCGCCTGCGGACGGAAGGCCCAGATCAACCAAGTCGGAGACCAGCCCGGTGACGTTCCGCGGACCTTCGCGAGTATCGATCGGGCCCGGGCCGAGCTTGGTTATGACCCGAAGACCCCGGTGTCGGAGGGCATCGTCCGATTCGTCGAGTGGCTGAAGCGCCGGCGCGCAGGTTGAGTCGGCTTGGGCGCGTCGTTTACTGGACCGTCGCTTCGTGTGCTGCCTCTCGGCGGCTGCGGCGAGGTTGGCCTCAACTGTACCCTTGTCCTCGACGGTGATGACGGCCTCCTGATCGATTGCGGTGCGTTGCTCGGCGTGGCCAACGCGCCAGGGGTCGAAAAATCGGTTCCTGGGTTCGAGCCGTTGTTTGCCGCCGGCCGCCGAATCCACGGCGTCGTGCTGACCCACGGACACGAGGACCATGTCGGCGCGCTGCCTGCCCTGCTCGCGGAGCGGTCGCTTCCGGTGTTCGGGACGCCGCTGACCCTCGCCCTCGCTCGGGCGCGGATGGAGAAACCGAACGCACCGGTCGCTGCGGAAGCTCGGCTCAACGCGAGAGTCAGAATGATCGAGGTCCCGTTCGGGGGGACGGTGGAGGTCGGTCCGTTTCGGGTCGAGCTGATCCGCGTCACCCACTCGTTGCCGGAGAGCGCGGCCTTGAGCATCCGGTGCCGGGCCGGTCACATCGTCCACAGCGGCGACTTCAAGCTCGATCCCACCCCCTACGACGGGCCGGTGACCGACAGCGATCGGCTCCGCGAGCTCGGTGACGCTGGTGTCGACGTACTGCTCGCGGACTCGACAAACTCGGAGCGACAGGGGCACGGCCCGTCCGAGCAGACGGTCGCACGGACGATCACGGACCTCGTCTCGGAGTCTTCGGGGCGGGTGATCGTGAGCTTGGTCTCGTCGCATTTTCATCGGATTCGAGCCGCGGTGGATGCCGCGAAGCGAGGGGGCCGGAAAGTGGCGATCGTCGGGCGCGCCCTCGAAGACGCGTGGCGGCTGGGGATTCGAAGCGGTCATCTACCTTACGACCCGACCGTGCTCGTCGCGCCGGATCGAATAGGCCACCTGTCCCCCAACCAGGTGCTCGTGCTGGCCACCGGGGCGCAGGGGGAGTGGCAAGGCGGACTGCACCGTATCGCGTTCGGTGACGAGGCGGCCCTGCGGTGTGGCCGAGGTGACCGGGTCATCCTCAGCGCGCGGGTCATTCCTGGAAACGAAGTCGCGTGGCGGCGGATTCACAACCAGCTCGTGCGGCGGGGGGTCGACGTGGTGACCGACCGAATGGCGACCGTCCACTGCTCCGGGCACGCCCACGCCGGCGAGCAGGCGGAAATGATCCGATGGGTGCGGCCGAGGTACTTCGTGCCCATTCACGGCGAGCGAGCGATGCTCGAGGCCCACGCCCGGACCGCGGCCGCGGCCGGCGTTCCCGCGGATCGGGTCCTGGTCATCGAGGACGGCCAGTCCGTCGTCCTTCGAGGGGGCGAGCTGGTTCGGGGGCCCGACGAGTCGACGACCCAACGGGCGATCGACCCCACGGGGCGGATCCTCGACTGGGACGACGTGCGGGCTCGCGCCCGGATCGGGCGCCAGGGCCTGGTCGTGGTGTCCGTGGTTCTCGACGATCGAGGCGTTCTGATCGCCAGCCCCGCGGTCACCTTTCGCGGATGCTCGGCCAGCGGGGTGGTGACCACCGCCGTCGCGAACGCGGTCGCCGACGCGGTCCGCGCCGCCGCGCCGTCGGGGCGAGAGGCGGCGGCCGTCCGGGCCACCCGCGCCGTTCTCCGGCAGCGATGGGGGCGGGCGCCGAGCGTGGAGGCCCACGTCCTGACCCTGAGCCCGCCGTCTCGCTAACGGCGGGGCGTCCCTGGCTGTCGCGGCCCGAACGCCCCATAATCGGGCACGGTGGCGTCGGTTCAGGGCACTCCGAAGTTCAAGTCCAAGGACTTCAAGACCACCCTGGACGAGCTGAAGGGCATCTTCGATGCGCATTCTCTGGGGGTCATCCTGATGGATGCCCTCGAACGACGGTCGGCCGAGCAGATCTTCGGCAAAGTGACCCGCGGCGGCCGAGGGACGCGGCTGTCGGCGGTGCCCAAGGCCGAGCTGGTCGGCCAGCTCACGGCCGGTTTCTTTGCCGACGACGAGGTTGCCTATCAGATCCTTCGGGACCTCGATCGAACCAGCCAAAAAGAGCGCCACATCGTGGCGTCGATCCCCGAGGCCCAAGCGCCCAATCGGGTGGGCTCCTACCGGGCCATCTCTCTCAAGCGGGAGCGAGCCAAGCTGGTGTGGGCGCTGGCTCGAGACCGGCGAGCCTCGGTGCGGGCCCTCGCCAACCTGATCATCACCGAGTTCTTTGCCGAGGCGGCCGACGTACAGATCAGCCGGGCCGTCCTGGACGGCGAGCAGAAGCCGGCCGCCCTGGACCCGCTGGATATGGCCAAGCGCCTCAAGGAGCAGGCCGACCGACTCACGGAGGCTTCGGAGCAAGTCACCGACCTCGAGTCCAAGCTGCGGCGATTCGAAGAGGAGCGCGCGCGCCTTCTCGCCCAGCTTGGGGCCAAGGAGCGGGCTCTCAACCAGCAGAACGGGGTTCGCGAAGATCTGGAGGCTCAACTCGAACAGCTCCGGCGATCGCTGGCCGACGTCGAGTCTCAGCGGGCGCAGGCGGAGGCGGCGCAGGTCGAGGACGACCAGGCCCGCGCGCGCGCGGACAACCTCGCCCAGAAGGTCCGCCGCCTGTCGAAGCTCGCCGGCGCGGCGGACGTGCTGGCCCAGACCCAGTCCGAGCTCGATGCCGCGCAACGGCGAGTGCAGGCTCTGGCGCGGGAAAAGGCGAGGCTGGATGACGACCACCGAGCGAGTCTCGAAGCGGAAGCACAAGCGCAAGCCAAGCTTCGATCCGAGCTCGAGGAGACCCGTCAGGCCCTTCGGCAGGCGCGTCGACAGCTTGCGGAGATCGAGTCGACACGGCCTGATGCCTCCACCGAACGCCCCGACGAAGGGGTGGTGATTCTCCTCGACCAGGCCAATCTCGCCGCCACCGCGCAAGCCACGTTCAGCCGCAAGGTCAATTTCAGCCGCCTGCTCGATGAGCTGACCTTCGGGCGTCCGCTGGTCAAGGCGGTGGCGTTCGTCGTCGATAACGGCGGCGGTCGCTTCGATGCCTTCTGCGACACGCTTCGTCGAAGCGGGTGGGAGCTTCGCATCAAACGACCGAAGCGATTCGGCGACGGTCGAATGAAGGCCGACTGGGACATGGGCATCGCCATGGAGGCGGTCGCCTTGCGCGATGCGGCGCCGGTGTTGGTCCTCGGTTCCGGAGACGGCGACTTCGTTCCTCTCGTGAAGCAGCTGAAGAAGTGGGGGCAGCGGGTGGAGGTCGCCGCCTATCCAGACGGGTTGGCCACCGAGCTGGTTCACTGCGCGGACGGCGTGACCCGCCTCGGGACCCGAACTCTGGAGTGACTCATTCCCACTGCATGGCGCGACTCAGGGTCGCTATTCGAGATAAGAGCTGGCTGTCGCCTCCCGGCAAGGCGGCCAGGTGGCGGACGACGTGGGCGCCGAGCGGGGGCTGATAACGGTCCGCGCCGACGATCAAGGCGCGAAGCTGGGCCGCGGGTAAGCCGCGACGAAGCAGCCGCGCCACGTCGTCGCTCGGCGCAGCCTGCAGGGTCAAGCGAACCGACCGCCGGCCGAGGTCCAGCCTCAGCTGGGCTAGGAACGCCGGCGAAGGCCGCCCCGACAGGACGATGATGGTGCCCGATACGCCGACGCAGTCGATGACGTGTTTCAGTCCATCGGCGCCGAGGGCGGCCAAATGCCGGGGCAGATCTTCGTCGCCGATGGTTTCGGCCAGCTCCAGCAATCGGGGCGCGGGCACGGTCTTGACGACGGCGCCGAGACCGAGACCGAGGGGCTCGAACGCCGACAGGATGGCCTGCACGACGTCACCGTCGTCGACCTGCCGGGTCAGCTCGGCCACCGCGGAGACGCCGGCGTGGACCACGGCGCGGGCGAAGGGCTCGGGGCCGAGCCGGCCGAGCCAATCGTGCAGCGACGGCCAATCGAA
>JANQQN010000161.1 GCA_028289325.1 Myxococcota bacterium
GGGGGTTGTTGGTCACGTCTCTAGTACTCGGCGGCGGAAGTTCCGACGCAGGTCGGAACCCGGCGCGGAGTACGCAAGCGGAGCCTGCGGAGCGATTTATGGCGTCCGCCGACCTGGCATGCCCCTCGCATCCCGACAACGCGCCTCTCTCTCGATGATGGAGGCCGCGACCCTGAGAAGGTCGTGGACGCTATATCTCGGCCGCCCGCACGCACGCCCTCGGTTCTGGGCTCCCCCCTCCGGAACCGAGGGCGTGCGGGCGGCCGTGTCACTGCGTGGCGAAGCGCCACACCCATTCCGTCCATACCGACCGATATCTCCATCCCCCGTGCGCAGGAGGGGGCGCCCCAAATCCTGTGCATCTCGATCGCGGTTGCGGCATCCACGCTAGGTCCGGTCGAAGACCCATCCTGACGCTGTGTGGCATAACGATTGCTGACGCGCCGGATATGACCCGCTCTTCATCCCCGTGGCTCGGGCGGCTGGCGGCCGTGCTCACGCTCGCCGCGACGTCCGGCAGCGCCGGTGCGGTTCCTTCGTCACCGTTCACCCACCAGCAGGTTCTGTCCGCCGCGCAGGCCCTGGCCGCCGCGCCCTTTGAGGCGCCCCCGGCGCTGCCGAGGGTCCTGACCGGCCTCGACTACGACACCTACCGTCAAGTCCGCTTTCGCAAGGAGGCGGCGCTGTGGCAGGACGGGCCGACGCCGTTTCGGATCGAAGGTTTCGCACCGGGCGCTTTCTTCAAACACGGCGTGGAGATCTTCACCGTCGAAGACGGCGTCGTCCATCCCGTGGTCGTCGACGCCGACACCTTCGAGGCTCCCAACGATGAGGTTCGAAGCGCGCTCATCACCGCCAAGGCGTTCTCGGGATTCAGACTGCACTATCCGTTGAACGTCCCCCACTACGCCGACGAGTTTCTCGTTTTTCAGGGGGTGAGCTACTTCCGCGGGGTGTCGAGGGGGCAGTCCTACGGGTTGTCGGCGCGGGGATTGGCGGTCGACGTCGCGGACCCCAAAGGCGAAGAGTTTCCTCTGTTCCGGCGATTCTGGATCGAGCGTCCGATGGATCCCGATGAAAAGACGGTGGTGGTCCACGCGCTCATGGACAGCGCGCGTTTGACCGGTGCCTACCGATTCGAGGTCCGGCCCGGCGCCCCCACCTCGGTTGTGGTCAGCGCGACGATCTTCGCTCGCCGAACCCTCACTCACCTCGGGCTGGGCGCTCTGACCTCGATGTTCATGTTTGGCCCGAACGACGGCCCGGACCTGCCCGACTATCGTCCCGCCGTGCACGACTCGCTCGGACTGGCCATCGAGCGGGGCAACGGCGAGAACGTGTGGCGCCCGCTGACGAACCCCAAGTCTCTTCAGATCAGCATCTTCTCCGACGAGAATCCCCGAGGTTTCGGGTTGATTCAAAGAGAGCGCGGGTTCGAGGCGTTCCAAGACACCGAGGCGCAGTACCACCGTCGCCCGTCGGCGTGGGTGCGGCCGATGAGCGACTGGGGACGCGGCCAGGTCGTGCTGGTGGAGATCCCGTCCGGTTCGGAGGCGAACGATAACATCGTCGCCTACTGGCGGCCGGCGAAGGCGGTCAAACCAGGGGCGCCCTTCACCTTCACGTACAAGCTGACGTTCCCGAACGACCACCGAGCGTCGGGAAAGGTGAGCCGAGTCGTTCGTACGGGCTATGGTCGTCGGCTGCACAACGAGCGGCCGGAGTACGCGGTCGACTACGAGGCCGAAGATCTGATCGATGCGGAATCCATCGAGCTCGAAGCGTCGGCGGAGCCCGCATCCGGCGTCGAGGCGGTGGTGACTCGCTTGCCGGGGGAAAGACGTTTTCGCGTCTTTCTTAGCTTCGACCCGAAACGGGCTGCGGTCGTAGAGACCCGGATCGTCCCTCGGATCAACGGCCGAGTGATCGGTGAGACGTGGCTGACCCGCTGGAGCAAAGACTCATGACTATCCCACTCACGTTACACCCATTGGCGCGCGCCGCGCGGCGCGCGCTGCCCGCGGTCCGTCCGCTGGCCATGCCCCGCCAGGACCGTAAGGGGGAGCGGACCGACGCGTCTTTGACTCGCCCCCGCGTGTCGACGATCGTCGCTCGGAGCTTCGTCGTCGTCGGTACCGCCGCTCTGTTCGGCTTCGGCGTCCACGAGATGTGGGCGGTGCTGTCGTCGGGCGGGGTGACCGCGGCCCAATGGCTGTTCTTCGTCTTGTTCGGCATCAACTTCCTCTGGATCGCGTATGCCGCCGTCCAGTCCATCGCGGGGTTCGTCCGCCGCCTGGGGCGTCGATCCAAGACCGCGGCGGATCCGGCGGCCGAGCTGAACATCTCGACGGCGATCTTGCTGCCGGTCTACAACGAGGACCCCGCCCGAATCCGAGCCGCCCTTGAAGTCATGAGCGAGGGCCTCGCTCGGCGAGCCCCCGGCCGGTTCGCGTTCTTCGTGCTCAGCGATACGACCCGACCGCAGGCGTGGATCCGCGAGGAAGCGGCCCTGATGCCCGTCGTCGAGCGGTCGGATGCCGGATGCCCGGTATTCTATCGACGCCGGCGCGACAACGTGGAGCGCAAGGCAGGCAACATCGGGGACTGGGTTCATCGCTTCGGGGGCGCCTACGACGCGATGTTGGTCTTGGACGCCGATTCCCTGATGGAGCCGGATACGATGGTCGAAATGGCCTACCGTCTGCAGCGGGCCCCCGACGTCGGCCTCATTCAGACGCTGCCGGTCATCGTCCGCAGCGCGAGCCTGTTCGGGCGCCTACAGCAGTTTGCCAACCGGTGCTACGGGCCGATCTTCGGCGCCGGCCTCGCTTCGTGGCACGGGGTGTCCGGCAACTATTGGGGGCACAACGCCATTATTCGAACCGAAGCGTTCGCGGGTGCGGCCCACTTGCCGCTGCTGTCCGGGCGGGCGCCGTGGGGCGGTCACGTCATGAGCCACGACTTCGTGGAAGCGGCCATGCTGCGGCGAGCAGGCTGGGGCGTGCGGATCGATGACGATCTCGGCGGCTCCTACGAGGAAGCGCCGCCGTCGTTCGTCGACGTCTTGGTCCGCGACCGCCGATGGTGCCAAGGCAATCTTCAACACGTTCGCTTTCTTCTCGGCTGGGGATTGCCGGGCCTCAGCCGCCTTCACCTCCTGACCGGGATCATGAGCTATCTGAGCGCGGTGGTGTGGTTTGCGATGATGGCGGTAGGGCTCGCCATCGCGGTCCAGGCGGCGGTGATCCGGCCCGAATACTTCGCCGAGCCAGGACTGGTGCCGACGTGGCCGACCTTCGACTCCGAACGCGCGGTGACCCTGTTCGTTGTCTCCCTGACGTTGGTGCTCCTCCCGAAGGCGCTGGGCTGGCTGTCCGCGCTATTCGATGCCCGAAGTCGAACCGGGTTCGGGGGACCGATTCGACTCACCATCAGCGTGCTGGGGGAGGTGTTCATCTCCGCGCTGTACGCGCCGGTGGCGATGGCCGCCCACTGCGGGATCGTGATGGACATCCTCCTCGCGCGAGACGCCGGCTGGGGGCCCCAGCGCCGGGACGCGCAGTCCATGCGCCTCGGGGAGGCGCTTCGGCTGCATCGCAGCGCCCTGGGCCTGGGCCTGCTGCTCACCGTCGTGGCCTGGCTCGCGAACCCTTGGCTGGTGCCGTGGTTGCTCCCCGTCACGCTCGGGCTGTCGTTCGCGGGGGTATTGTCGTGGTTGTCGGCGAAGTCCGCCGCCGGCCGTTCGTGGCGGAAGGTCGGCTTGCTTCGAACGCCCGAAGAGACCGACCGGCCGCCGGTGGTGCGCGCGTTCGAGGCGCGGCTGGCCGAGAGTCCTTCGGAGCCCGACGAATCGAACGCGCTGGAGCAGCTCGCGTCGGTGCCCGGCCTCATCGACTGGCACCTGGCCCAGCTCGATCCGCCGTCCGGCGACGAGGCGTTCGACCCCGCGCTGATCCTCGCTTTGGCGAAGGCGGATCGGTGCGGCGGCGACCGCTCGAAGCTCGAACACTGGCTGAGCACCGATGAATTGAGGGCGCTGCTGACCAGTCATGAAGTCGAGGCGGTGATCCGGTCTTCGCGCCTCGGTGCGCCGTCGGCGGCGGTCCCTCTACGGCGCGCATCCAGCGTGGCGTAACCCAAGTCGTGGTCGTTTCTCGAGCTCGGGCTCTCGTCACCCGCGGAGGATCTCTTTAGCCGCGTAGGCGAGGAACGCCAGGACGCCGACGCCAAAGATCCCCAGGACGAGGAGGGTCCAGACGTTGGACTGAGGGAGCGTCGAACCGAATCGCCGGCGTTCCACCAACATCTTCTCCAGGGTCGCCCGAGGTACGTTCTTTCGCAGTCGGTCGAGGATCGTGCGAGGCGCGGGCTCGCCGCGGATCGCGGCCAGCGCGGTCAGCTGGGGTTGTTCATCGAGGCGCTGACCGACCCGGCCCAGCGCCTCGGCGAGATGGGCGGTGACCCGAGGCTCGGTGCGAACCGATGAGACCTCGTCGTCGAACCACCTCGCCGCCTCGCGGGCATTGTCGCCCGCGTTCATGCGAAGCATCAGCAGGCCGCCGGGGCCGTGCTTCTGCATCACGAGCTGCGGCGTGTAGACCAATCCTCGCTCCTGGCGGAGGACCCGCAAGGCCCGTAAGTGGAGGTGCTCGCCGAGTGCCGACCACAGCAGCCGTTCGGTGGGGCTCGCTTCGTACCAAAAGAAGCCCTGGGTAAAGCGGCCGCCGGGGAGGGCGATGGGGCCGGGCTCGTCTTCGGTCACGGCGGGCAGTTCGGCCGCGGCGCCTGGGGACCAATCGGCGAACAGAGGTCGAACCGCGGCCTCGAGGGCCGCGCAGTCCCGGGCGTGGCTGACCCGAACCGCGAGGTTGCCCTTCACATAGTAGCGCCGATGGAAGTCGAGCGCGTCGGCCCGCCGCAGGCCACGAACGCTGCGAGCGGTGCCCCCTGGGCTGCGAGCCAGGGCGGTGGTCCCGAAGAGGGGGTCGGGTCCCGCGGTGTCGGCGACCCCGCGGTCCTCGAGCTCCTTGATGACCACCTCTCGCTCTACGGTGACGTCTTCGTCGGTGAACGACGGCCGCCGCAGCTCCTGAAGCAGCGAGACGGCGGCCCCCATGAGGTCGGTATCAACGGCGCGATGGTAGTGGGTGTAATCGAGTGATGTGGACCCGTTCTCGTGTCGGTAGGCAAAGTTGCTCTTTCGAAACAAAAGATGTTCGAGCAGATGCGCGACCCCGCGGGCGTCGTCGGATTCGTGCAGGGCGCCCGCGCCCACGACGACATCGATACGGCCGCGGCCCGAGCCGACCGTACATTGCCACTGGACGCCGTCGAGCGGGGCGTAAGCGGCCACCAGGAGGCCGGACCAGATCAACAAAGCCATGCCCCACTTTGTACTTCAGCTGGGACCGGACGACGAGGCGGGCTTGACCCCGGCCGCCGATCCGCCTCTCGTTGACCATCATGAAGCAGCGGTTCGAAACGTTGGCCATCCACGCGGGCTGTGATCCCGAGCCGACCACCGGCGCGGTCAACGTCCCGATCTTTCAAACCTCGACCTACGCGCAGAAGAGCCCGGGCGACCACACCGGTTTCGAGTACTCGCGGACTCGGAACCCGACCCGAGACGCGCTCGAGGCGAACCTGGCCGCGCTGGAGGGCGCAAAATACGGGGCGTGCTTCAGCTCGGGCGTCGGGGCGACGGACGCGATCATGCACTGCCTCTCCCAGGGCGACCATGTCGTGGCCGCCGACGATCTGTACGGCGGAACCTTCCGCTTGTTTACCAAGGTTTACGCCCGCCACGGGATCGACTTCACGTTCGTTCCCGCCGGCGATATCGATGCCTACGAGGCCGCGTTCACCCCGAAGACCAAGCTGGTGTGGCTGGAGACGCCGACGAACCCGATGCTCACCATTGTCGACATCGCCGACGTATCCACGCGGGCGGCGAAGCGAGGCATCTCCGTCGTTGTCGACAATACGTTCGCGACCCCGTATCTCCAACAGCCGCTCAGCTTCGGCGCCACGATGGTCGTGCATTCGGTCACCAAGTATCTGGGTGGCCACAGTGACGTCGTAGGAGGCGCGGTGCTCACCAACGACGCGGCGTGGGACGAGCAGGTCAAGTTCATCCAGAACTCGGCGGGGGCGGTCCCCGGCCCCATGGATGCATTTTTGACCCTGCGCGGTACCAAGACCCTCCACATCCGGATGGACCGGCATTCGGACAATGCGATGGCCCTCGCGGAGCGGCTGGTGGCCCATCCGAAGGTGAAGAAGGTCATCTACCCGGGCCTGTCGTCTCATCCCCAATACGCGCTGGCCCGACGGCAGATGAAGAAGCCGGGGGGCATGATCAGCTTTGTGATCGACGGCGGTCTCGACGCGGCGCGCCGCATGCTGGAGGCGGTGCAGATCTTCACCCTCGCGGAATCGCTGGGCGGGGTCGAGTCGCTGATCGAGCACCCCGCGATCATGACCCACGCGTCGATCCCCAAAGACATCCGGGAAGGGCGGGGTATCGACGATGGATTGATCCGGATCTCGGTCGGCATCGAAGCCCTCGACGACCTGCAGGCGGATCTCGATGAAGCGCTGTCCAGGGTCTGAATCTCGGCCTCGGCCCGCTAACCGGCGGGTTCGGTGGCCTGGAGGCGATAGGAGCGAGGGGTCTGACCGGCCCATCGCTTGAAGGCCCGGTTGAACGCGCTCTGCTCGGAGAAGCCGGTGAGATAGGCGATCTCGGCCAACGAGTACTTCGACTGTCTAAGCAGTCGCTCCGCGAGCTGGCGCCGTGCTTCGTCCACCAGGCTCTGAAACGAATATCCCTGATCCGATAGGCGGCGCTGGAGGGTGCGGCCGCTCATGCCGAGCCGACGGGCGACGTCCGAGATCTTGGGGATGCCTTCGCTGAGCGCCTGCGCAACGTGGATCCGGACCCGCTTCGGGAGGTCGTCGTCGGCGTCGAGCTGGGCGAGCTCGGCGTCGAGATGGGTATCGAAGAACTTCGAGATGCTGGGATCTCCGACCCGGTTCGGCGCATCGAGGGCCTGCGCCGACATCAGCAAGGCGTCCCGGTCGGCGTCGAAGTTTACGGCGCAGCCGAAGAAGCGCTCGTGGCGCGCGGTGGTGCGGGGGGCGGGGTGCTTAAAGAAGACCGCGAGCGGCTCGAGGGGATCCGTGGAGACTTCTCGACCGATGGTGAGGATCGACGCGATGGTCGCCTCGTTGGACATCACGAGCCCCAATCGCCGCTCCCCGTCTCGATGCAGATGCACGTACGACCCGTGGTCCGTATCTTCGACGGTGTAGGTGGAGACACTGGTCAGCACCCGGCCGTAGCGTTCGGACCGTTCGCAAGACCCACGGAAGCTCAGCGCCGATTTGAACGCGAGCCCGAAGGCCCCGTAGTCGCCGCAGCGCATCGACGCCCCCGTGCGAAGCGGAAGGTCGACCGCGTCAGGATCCACTTCGGCCAGGCGCTCGAGGAACGCGTAGTAGTCGGTGTCCGAAACCATCTGTGAAGGGTCGACCGGTGCATCGGGGTCGATGCCCATCGCTCGCAGCAGGGACGCTCGGTCAACGGAGTCGCTGGCCTGCCGAACGACCTTCCACGCGAACAACGACGTGATCTGCCCCACCCCTCGAGTGTAGCGGGGCCGCCGTCTTCGTCAACGCGCCGTCAGGGCGCGTTGGCCAAAGTCGTCAGTCTTCTTCCAACCATCGCTCGGCATCGATCGCGGCCATGCAGCCGGTTCCGGCGGCGGTGACCGCTTGTCGGTAGACGCTGTCCTGAACGTCGCCGCAGGCGAACACCCCATCTACGCTGGTCTTCGTCGTCCCTGCCGCCACTTTGATGTACCCCGTGTCGTGCAGGTCGAGCTGGTCGACGAACAGCTCGGTGTTGGGCTTGTGGCCGATCGCGACGAAGAAGCCGTCGCAATCGAAGTTCCGCTGGGCCCCGGTCTGCGTGTTCTCGAGACGCAGACCGGTGATGCCGCCCGGCGCTCCGGGGCGCTCGGGCTTGTCGCCGAGGACTTCGACGACGGTGTGGTTCCACAGGAACTCGATCTTCGGGTTCTTGAACGCGCGGTCGGCCATGACCTTGGACGCGCGGAGGCTATCGCGCCGGTGGATGACCGTGACCTTCGACGCGAACTTGGTCAGGAACGTCGCTTCTTCCATGGCTGTGTCGCCGCCGCCCACGACCGCGACATGTTGTTCCTTGAAGAATGCGCCGTCGCAGGTCGCGCAAGCGGATACGCCATGGCCCATCAGCTTGCGCTCTCCGGGCACCTCGAGAAGCTTCGCGACCGCCCCGGTGGCGATGATCAGCGCCTCCGCCTCGTAGCGGGGGGTGCCTTCGACCGAGATCTTGAACGGTCGGCGGGAGAGGTCGGCTTCGGTCACGAACCCGTGCACGATCTCGGTCCCGAACCTCACCGCCTGGGCCCGGAACTTGTCCATCATGTCGGGACCCATCACCCCGTCCGGAAAGCCGGGGTAGTTCTCGACGTCGGTGGTGATCATCAGCTGTCCGCCCGGCAGGACGGACTGGTTACCGGGAATGAACCCTCCCTCGATCAGGACCGGCTGTAGATTCGCGCGTGCGGTGTAGAGCGCCGCGGTGAAGCCGGCTGGCCCACTTCCGATGATGACGACTTTCCGCTTCTCGACGTCCATAGCTCGACCACTGCGGGTAGCATTCGGCCGCCAGGGAATCAACGTTCGCGCTCGTTCAGGCTGAATCAGTCGCCGCGCTTTGGATCCCGCGCAGTATTCGCGGCGCCAGGGGCAGATACTCGTTCTCCAAGGCGTAGGGGAACGGGGTGTCGTATCCGGTCACCCGTCGGGGCGGGGCTTCGAGGTGATAGAAGCAACGCTCGCTGAGCAGGGCGACGAGCTCCGCCCCGAAGCCGCAGGTCTTGGGCGCTTCGTGCACGATCACCACCCGTCCGGTCTTTCGGACCGACTCGGTGATCCGATCGATATCGACCGGCCACAGCGTTCGAAGATCCAGTAACTCGCAGTCGATACCTTCTTTGGCCGCCTCGTCGCAGGCGATCCGCGCTTCGTGCAGCATCGCCGCCCAAGCGATGACCGTAACGTCGGTCCCCGCGCGGACGGTCGCGGCCTCCCCGAGGGCAACGGTGTACGCTTCGCTCGGAACCTCGCCTTTGGCCGCACGGTAGACCCGCTTCGGCTCGAGGAAGATGACCGGGTCGTCGTGTTCGATCGCGCTCAGCAGTAACCCTTTGGCGTCATAGGGGTTCGAGGGGCTCAGAACCTTGAGGCCCGCGGTATGAATGAAGTAGGCCTCGGGCGACTGCGAGTGATAGTGCCCGCCTCGGATGCCGCCGCCGACCGGGGTTCGAATGACCACCGGCGCTGCGTACTGGCCGCCGGACCGGTATCGAAACTTGGCGAGCTCGCTCACGATCTGATCGAAGCCGGGGTAGATGAAGTCGGCGAACTGGATCTCCGCCACCGGTCGCAGGCCGTTGAGGGCCATACCGATCGCGCAGCCGATGATGCCGCCCTCCGCGAGCGGCGTATCGATGCTCCGTTCCGGACCGTACTTCTCGTACAAACCCTTCGTGGCTCGGAAGACCCCGCCAAACTTGCCCACATCCTCGCCGAGCACCAAGACCCGCTCGTCGCGGGCCATGGCGAGGTCGAGGGCGTCGTTGATCGCCTCGACGATGTTCATCGTGGGCATCGTGGGGTCTGTGGCCCGGCCGGACGGTCCGGTCAAGTCGCGCGCTCGAGCGCACCGTCCTTCTTTCGAAACAGCACCCCAATGTGCTCTGTTGAGAGCACGTGAGCGCCGCGCAAACCACCCTCACGGTGGAGGTCATCGAAGACCTGTCCGAGGTGGACGAAGCCGAATGGGACGCGCTGCTAGGGGACGGTGACGACGCGTCGCCGTTTCTGGAGTGGCGCTTCCTCCGCAGTCTGGAACGAGCGGGTACGCTCGGGATCGATCACGGCTGGGTGCCGCGGATCCCGCTCGTGCGCCGAGACGGCAAGCTCGTCGCGGCCGCTCCGGCGTACATCAAGCTGCATTCGCAGGGGGAATTCGTCTTCGACTTCGCGTGGGCGAGCTTCGCCGAACGGGTTGGGATTCAGTACTATCCGAAGCTCGTGGTCGGGGTGCCGTTCACCCCGGTCACCGGGCGCCGGATTTTGACCGCCCCCGATGAGGATCGACCTTTCTTGGTTCGGGCGGTGGGTCAGGTTCTGGCCGAGCTATGCGAGCATTTCGATCTGTCGAGCGCTCACGTCAACTTCGCGACCGAAGATGAGGTCAAGATGCTCGGGGAGCTGGGCTACGAGCACCGCCTCGGGATCCAGTACCACTGGTTCCGGCGGGGGGAGTCGACGTTCGACGACTATCTGCAGCGC
The DNA here is from genome assembly GCA_028289325.1 of Myxococcota bacterium. GTDB lineage: Bacteria > Myxococcota > Kuafuiibacteriia > Kuafuiibacteriales > Kuafuiibacteriaceae > JANQQN01. The sequence goes on from JANQQN010000161.1 coordinate 10,408, forward strand.
TTCAACTCCAAGCGCCGCAATCAACTGAAGCGGGAGCGCCGAGAACTCGAGCGTCAGAACGTGGCCATCGAAGTGCTCGGAGGTCGAGACATGACCCCCGACCTGGTGAAGCTGGCGTTCCGCATCTACAAGAGCACGGTCGACAAGTTCTACTGGGGCCGCCAGTACCTCAATCAGCGGGTCTTCGAGCTGTGGATAGAGTCGCTCCCCGAACGGTTCGAGCTGGTGGCGGCCCGCGAGCGCGACAGCGGCGACATCGTGGCGGGCGCGGTGAACTTCGCGAAGGGCCGGCGACTGTACGGTCGCTATTGGGGCTGTTTCAAAGAGCTCAAGCACCTGCACTTCAACGTGTGCTACTACGAGGGTATCCAGAGAGCCTTCGAGCAGGGTCTCGACGTTTTTGAGCCGGGGGCGGGCGGGGAACACAAGCTGGTTCGGGGCTTCGAACCGACGCTCATGCATTCGGCGCATTTCATCCGTTCGGAGCGTTTGGCGGGCCCTGTGGCCCAATACCTGGCCGCCGAGCGGCAGCAGATCCGACTCGAGCAAGAAGCGATGCTCGAGTCGAGCGGGCAACGGTAGACCGTCCGCCCTTCGCCCACTCGTGTTCAATTGCAGTCGTATAAGTCTGGATATTAGGGACGCCCCTTAGTGTTCGGTTGTGCACGCCACAGACGCACGGGTACTGTCGTAATGGCCGTTCCATGTACCACCTGCCCGAGCACTTCCTCGAAGGGCGCGCCAGTGGCGTGCAGTTGGTCGACTCTGCGGGGGTGGAGATGGGGCGCAACCTCTCCGTTGCTCGGTGGCAGGACCGCCTTGAAGATGTGCCGAAGAGCCGCGGCCAGGCCCATCACGTGGTCAACATCCATATCCGCGGCCCGAAGGTCTGGCGATCCGACATTGAGACTCACCAGTTCGCGTCGGCGGGAACGCTCACCATCCTTCCCGGCCCGATCGGGAGCCGTTGGACATCGGACGGGGTGGTGGAGCTGATCCATCTTTATCTACCCGACACCTTTGTGCAGGGGGTCGCGGAGACGGCGTTCCATACCGGTGGCCGGCGGGTCGACGTGCTCGAGCGAATCGGGGTCGATGACCAAGACTTGTGTCTCATTGCCCGCAGCGTGGCTCGGGATCTGCTCGGCGGCGAGCCCCCGTTGGCCAGCGAGCTCGACGCCTGGGCCCAGGTGTTGGCCCTCAAACTGCTGCGCAACCACAGCTCGCTGTCTTCCATCAAAGAGCCCACCCGCCGGGACCTATTGACGCCCAATCGTCTCCGTCGCCTGACAGAGTACGTCGATGCCCACTTCGCCGAGAATCCGAGCCTGGAGGCGCTGGCTCAACACGTCGGCATCAGCCCTTATCACCTGTCACGAGCGGTCAAGAACACCACGGGCCTGTCGCCCCATCGCCTCGTCATGCGGCGTCGGATCCAAGAGGTCAAACATCTGTTGACCGCGACCACCCTCCCTCTCGTCGAGATCGCGACGATGGTGGGGTTCGCTTCGCAGTCCCACTTGACGACGGCGTTCAAGAAAGAGAGCGGCACCACACCGGGGCGCTACCGTCGACTCATGCACGACGGCGCGGTTCAGGACGCCTGAGCCGGTCCCGACAAGCGCCGGGCGACCGGGCGCGCGGATGTGATCTCGGCGGCAAGGGATTGGAGCGGTTGATTCCGACCTGGAACGGGCCCTAGATCCGGATAACCATGAAGCGTGTTGCGACCGCCGCCGCACTCCTCGTCGGTCTCAGTCTCCCGGCGTACGGTGCGAGTCCGGAGCAAAGAGGCCTGGAGCTCGCGAAGAAGATCGACAAAGCCAACGAGGGCTTCGAATCGGAGGCCTCCCAGGTTCAGATGGATCTGATCGACCCGTACGGAGACCGGATCCGACGAACGATGATCATCCAGATCATCGAAGGCGATGGCGACGGCGATAAGTCGCGGGTGGAGTTTCTCACCCCACCCGATGTGAACGGCACGAAGCTGCTCACGTGGACCCATAAGACCGGCGACGACGACCAATGGCTTTACCTGCCCGCGATCAAGCGAATCAAACGCATCAGCTCCCGCAACAAGTCGGGGCCGTTCATGGGCAGCGAGTTTTCATACGAGGACATGACGAGCCCAGAGGTCGAGAAGTATACCTATCGGTTCATTGAAGATACCGAGTTGGATGGCCGGCGGTGCTGGAAGTACGAGCGGTACCCGGTCGATAAGCGCAGCGGCTACCGCCGCCAGGTGGTCTGGACCGACAAAGAGTACATGGGCGCACTGAAGGTCGAGTACTACGACCGAAAGAACGAGCTGCTCAAGACCGGCGTGTTCAAGGGCTACAAGAAGTACGGCAACCAGTGGCGGGCCGGGGCCGTCGACATGCTCAACCACCAGACCAAGAAACGGTCCATCCTCACCTGGACCGACCGCGAGATCGGCGCGGATCTCGACGCCGACGACTTCGAATCCGACGCGCTGGAAGACTAGGACGATCGCGTGGTCGCCGAGCGTTGTGCCCTCGTCATCGCTGGTCTGTGTGTCGTTTTCGGTTCGACGGTTTCGACCGCGTCGGCGGCGAAGTCGAAATGGAAGAGCAAAGGGCTGGTGACCATCGAAGGTCGGCTCTTCGTTCCGGACTCCGATTCCGCCACCGTCGACGAGGGTCTCGGCCTATTGGGGCGGTTGGAAGCCAGCCACCGCTACAAGGCGTTCCGCGAGAAAGCTCGGGTCTTCGGGCGGCTCGACGGCCGCGACGCCAACCGGACGGTGTTCATCGTCGAGGAGCTGTGGGCCGAGGTGAGGCAGGGCGACTTTCGACTTCGTATCGGCGCCGATGTGTTGAACTGGACGGCGACAGAGGCCTTTCATCCCGCGGACATCATCAACGCGCCCAACCTCGACAGCGACATCGAGAACTACGAGAAGCTCGGGGAGCCGATGGTGCGGCTGAGCTATCGACTCGGCTCGGGAACGATCTCCGCGTTCTTCTTTCCTTATTACACCCGGACCATCCTGCCTGCGCAGTCGTCTCGGCTGAGCTTCATTCCGCCGGAGATCGAAGTCGGGTCGTTCCTGCGGATGCGGGCCAACGGTGAGCTCACCGACGACGACTTCGGCCCGCAAGGGGCCTTACGCATTACGCAGAGCTTTCGAAACATCGATCTCAGCCTGCACGTCGTGCATCACATGGATCGCCTTCAACCGGAGGTGTTGTTCGATCCGGAACAAGGTCGTCCTCGTCCCTTGTTTCGGACCGTGACCCAAGTCGGGGGCACGTATCAGCATGTTCTGGGGGCATTCATCGCCAAAGTCGAGGCCGCGTTTCGTATCTTCGCGACCCCTGACGGCGAGACTACGCCGTTGGGGCCGGTTCAGGATCGCGACCATCTTCAGGTTGCGTTCGGCCTCGAGTACGGCTTCTTGGTCCAGGGAGTCGAGGTCACCCTCATCTCCGAGCTGCAGTCGATCTTCTTTGGCGACGAGATCAAGAAGTTCTTCACCGGACAGAACGCCGACACGGACTTCAATCGGCTTCGGCGGAACCTCGGCGTATTTCAGCGTGACGTCCTGTTCGGCTGCCGGGCATCGTTCAACGACGTCAACAGTGCCCAGGTGCAGGCGACGACGATCGTCGACATCGATGACCCGCGCGAGATCTTCGTCAATCTGAGTTACTCACAGCGAATCGGAAGCGTTTGGGGTGTGAGCGGCGCGGTTCGCTTGGCGTTCGGTCCCGACCGAGGCCTGGCCAATCAAGGCTTCTCGATCCCCGCCGACAGCGACCACGTCCGGCTGTTCGTGACCCGGTACTTTTGAGCGCGCCCCGCGCGTCAGTCCAAGGCCAACTTGAGCCCTTCGTGGCTGGCCACGAAGCCTTTGGCTTCGTAGAACCGAAGAGCCTCCGGACGGGCCTTGTCGGTCGTGAGTTGCACCAGCCGGCAGCCCCTCGCCCGGCATTGGCGAATCGCCCAATCGAGCATCGCATCGCCCAACCCTTGCCCTCGCAAGGCCGCGGCGATCCGCACGCTCTCGATCTGGCCGCGCCACGCGCCCCGTCGCGACAGTCCGGGGATGAAGCTCACCTGCAGACAGCCGACGACCTCGACCGTATCGTC
>JANQQN010000166.1 GCA_028289325.1 Myxococcota bacterium
CTCGCGCGGACGACCGTGGCTGGGATGCCGCTCTCCATCACGATGCGCTCACAGGCCTGGGCCTCTTCCTCGCCGCGCCCGCTCAGGAGTACGAGCCGACCGACGCCGTGGCGCTCGGCCCGCGCGACCAGGGCGCGGATGGCGTCGCCGGCGCCGGGCATCGCGAGGTCCGGTGAGTAGCTGATGTAGATTGCCTGCACCCCGTCGAGGCAAGCGTCCCAGCCGGCCTCGTGGTTCCAGTCGAACGGCGGCGTCGCGGCGCGCGAGCCTCGCCGGACGGGCCGGCCCTGGGCCTCGAGGCCGCTGGCGATGCGGCGGCCGGTCTTGCCGGACGCGCCGAGGACGAGGGTGAGGTTCTTCGTGCTGTTGTTCATGACTGCTTCTCCTTCGCCGTGTTGGCAAAGAGAGCATCGGTCCGGCGGCGCGCGGGAACTTGTCTCCGAGCGCCAACGATATACCACCTGACGCCAGGAATCCTCGGCCGTAGACCGATCGCGCCAGTTTTGACCGATGGCGCCAGATCCGCCCTGCCAGATCCGCCTTGCTTCAGGCGGCGGTCCGGTTTGCGCCAAGGGCCTCGATATGAAGCTTTAGCTCCTCGCACAGTTTCTTGATGTCAGCCGCCATTCGCCGCCGCATCAAGGGAACCATCGGTGTTACGTACCATGCGACGTTGATCTTTGCGTCGCTCGTGACGCGGCAGCGACTGGGGTCGACGGGAACGACGGCCCACCGATTCACAGCGTATCGGATCATTTTCGGGAGACCCGACGCGACCTCGTAGGCGAGACGGCGATTGTGGCGATCGAAGTGAACGAGGTTTTCGTGCAGCTCAATGGGACCTATACCCCCGATTCCGCCGATGTGGCAGGTCCTTTTCGCGCCCACCGCGAGGTCGCCCTCGAGATGCGAGCTCGTGATTGCGCTGGCCCATTCGGAGATCACACCGAATCGTTCGCCCAGAACCTCCCACGCGTCTTCGGCCGATGCCTTGATGTCGATGGTAGTATGAATGATCATTGCTTCTTGCTAGCAGACCTCGGAGATTGGCCGCCATTCCTTCGAAAGGAAGCGACATGCTTTCGCCGATCTAATCAAGTGAATTGCTCATTTCTCTGAGGTGACGCTCCGTAGCGCCATCGGCGGGGAACAGGGTCTCGATCCTCAGTTCCTGCGCCAATGAGCCGGTGGGGACGGCGATAGCAGCGACGACCGAGAAGAAGGAGAGTGCGATCTCGCCTCTCTGCATCTGAACGACGAACGCGGGGGCGACCGAATATCGCACATCGAAGAGCCACCAGTCACTCGGGATTCCGGGGAACTGTCGAAGGCGTTCTAGGGATACCTTAGCATCTTCAGGTCTCAAGGCTTCACGATGCAGTCGTTGAATCATCTGCCGCGCGTAGTCCTCCCAGTTGACCACGAAGGGCCGTAGTCCGAGCGGACTGAAGACAAGGTCCAACATATTCAAACGCTCCCCTCTCGGAAATGCGTCATCGATCAACGTGAACATTCCCGCGGCAGAGGTATTGGTATCGATAACATACCAGTGTCTATCGATGACAAAGGACGGGAACGGATCAAAGGCGCTCATCATTCGTGTGACGGCGTCGCGCAGTACACCCATCTCCTCATCGTCGATATCGAGGTCGGAGTAGGCGTCGGCAAATCCGGCCGCGCGGAGCAAGAGATTCTGCTCCCGCAATGGGATCTGCAGCGCGGCGGCCAGCCGGGCGATCATCTCGCGGGAAGGCTTGGCGCGTCCCGTCTCCAAGAAGCTGATATGCCGGGAGGGCGTCGAGATCTCGTGAGCTAGATCCGCCTGAGAATATCTTCGTTCTTCTCGCCAAGATCGCAGCAGCGCACCGAAATCTAGGGCATACCTCGAAGTGCTCATGGCAATACACTACGTGATGCACGGAATGCCGACACTTCCCTGCCGGGGAATTGATTCGCTTCATCCGGAGTCCATGCCACCGGTGGGCACCAGAGGTCTCACGAGCTGTGGCCAGCTATTCGAGCAGCCTCAAGGGCCTCGACCACTTGACCCCGCATCTTCGGGCGATCTTTGGGTTCTGGGAGTTTCAAAGCCCGACGTCATCAACGCGCACCCGACAACCTTTGACGGAGCAGCGGGCAAGGAGCGGGCGCTGTCGGAGGCCAAGGGGCGCGTGCTCGAGGTCGCTGCGCGGTGGGCCTCGCAGACCCGAGCGTGAGGGGCAGGGAGGGACATTGGCTTGGGCGCCGGCGAGGGTATCCGGTTCCGGTGGCTGTGTACGGCGAAGTTCTTCGCCGGCCTAAACCGCGACCTTGGACCTCACGACCTCAAGCTGGCAAGGTGCCGGCGGGAGATCGTCTGAGAAATGGGCTCATCGATTGTTGGCTCACCAACCACGTCGCTCGTCTATGCGCTTCAAGAAGCCGCCGACGCGATGGAAGAGCGTCTAACCCCGCTCGTGGCCGAAGCTGGCTTGACCATGCCGCAGTTCAGCCTGCTGTTCTATGTCATCGAGCAAGGGCCGATGCGATTGGGAGAGCTGGCTCGCAAGGAGCGGTGCGTACGATCGAACGTATCAAACCTGGTCCGTAAGATGGAAGCCGATCATCTTGTCGAGCTTCGGTCTGACCACGGCGACCGACGCGCGAAGCAGATCTTGGCGAGTCGAGAAGGACGGTCGCGATACGTCGCCGCCCGCCGCGCGGTACAGCGAACGGAAGACCGCCTGCGTCGGGCCCTCGGGAAAGAAGCCTCGCAGACGCTGGCGCGGCTGAGCCTCGCGGCGGCTGAATTCCTAGATGAGGAGCAGTAGACCGCCCTTGACAGTCGTCGTGGGTCGAATGATTGTTCACCACATGAACAATATGATCGACAGCATCCAAAGAGTCAATCCACCACAACTGTTCGACGGCACCGCGTACGGGATGTCGCAAGGCTCAGTGGATATGCAAAGCGGACTGGTCTTTCTTTCGGGTCAGGTCTCGTGGGACGAAGCAAGTCACGTGCGAGGTACCACGTACGCCGAACAGACCGACATGGCGCTGAGAAATCTGCAGCTGGCCTTGGAGGCCGCCGGATCGAGTCGAGAGCGCGTGCTGCACCTTCGAATCTACATCCGCGGCGAGTGCGCTGATCACATGCACGAGGTCGCACCGCGCCTGAAGGCGTTCTTCGCGGACGTTCGGCCGGCTGTCACCGGTATCGGAGTGGCCTCGCTCGCCACTGCCGATACGCTTGTCGAGCTCGAGGCGGTCGCGAAGGTGCGGTGACGCATGCCGAAGAGGCTCCGTAAAACCGTCATCCGTTAGAATCCGACCCACGGGTAAGCTGGGTCCGGAGTTGCTGATTTCAAGCGACGATACCGTCAGCTCAACTCGTCGGCCGTGAAACGCGTTCTTAGCGTGTCGAGCAGCCATCGACCCGCTCGACCGAGCGCGCGGTTTCGATGATACGCGGCGTAGATGGTTAGGCCGTGACTCGGCGTCGGATCGTCCTCGATATGCAGGGCCGTCAGTCTACCTTGCTCGAGAGAGCCGGCCACGAGATGGTCGGGCATACGACACCATCCGAAGCCTGCGTGGAGGAAATCGAGCCGACGGTTGAGATCGACGAAGCGCCAAATCCGCGCGCTGATCAGGCCGTAGTCTTCGCCTGTCGGTTCAACCGGATCGGACAGAACGAGTTGAACGTACGGCTCCAGATCGCTCAGCGTCGCCGGGCGCTTCAACGAAGCAAGGGGGTGATCCGGCGCCACGACCGGTCGCATCGGCACCCGGAGTAACGGATACGCGGCAATATCATCGGGAACGGTAGGCAGCAGCAGACAGACCGCGAGCGACGCCGAGCCGCTTCGCAGGCGCCGGAGGGCGCCACCGAGCCCTTCGGTCGAGAAGCTTACCGGGAGGTAGGGAAACGTCTCGTTCAAAGACCGGAGGCTGTCGATGAGCGGCGTGCTGGGCACGAGTGGATCTATCGCAAGGGTCAGTTCGGCTTCCAGGCCCGCCTGCGTTGCCGCCGCGACGGCCTCGAAACGTGCCGCGCTGTTCAACACCAGCCTTGCTTGGTCAACCAGTACCCGCCCGACATCGGTCAGCTGCGGTCGATAGCCGCTTCGATCGAACAGCACGACACCCTGCGCGGTTTCTAACGTAGCTATCGCTTGGCTGATGGCGGATTGAGCTCGGCGCAGGTCACGACCGGCGGCGGAGAAGCTTCCGGTATCCGCGATCGCGACGAGGATGCGTAGCTGGTCCAAGGTTAAGCTACCGACCATGTCCATCTCATCTGCCGATGGAGACCATCACAACTTCATCGTTTTTTCACCGGCAAACGCTCTGTAGATTGTTTGCGGCGTTCGGAGAGGCGACGCGATCGGAGCTCCCTGAACGCGCCCTCGGCGGACCATTCATTCGCCTTTCGCTTCGGACAATACCTTGAGGAGATCAAACATGACACAGCTACTGGTGGTTGAGACCAGCCCCCGCGGTGACGCCTCGATTTCGCGGAACATGACACGTCGCTTCGTCCAGGCGTGGCGCACCGCTCATCCGGGCGGCAAAGTCATCGAGCGCGACCTGATGGAAACGAACCTCGAGTTCGTAACGGCGCCTTGGCTGACGGCGTACTTCACCCCACCCGACCAGCAAACGCCTTCCATGAAGGAGTCGCTGTTGCTTTCGGACGCATTGGCGACCGAGCTCCTGAATGCGGACGAGCTCGTGATCGCAACGCCGGTCTACAATTACAACGTCCCTGCGGTCCTCAAGGCCTGGGTCGACCACATCGTCCGCAAAGGCATGACCCTGGGCTTCGATGGAACTGGCCTCGTCACGACCAAGAAGGCGACGGTCCTGATCGCATCGGGGGGCGTCTACACGGAAGGCTCACCGATCCAGGATCGGGACATCGCGAGCCAGTATCTGCGCCTTATCTTGAATGTGATCGGCATTGCTGACGTCGCGGTGATCGCTGGCGGGAACGCGAAGGTCGTCGATATGGGCAAGCAGTCGATGGACGAATTCGTCAAAGACCTTGAACCGGAGATTCAACGGGTCGCAACAGAGCCGCCTCGCAACGCATCCTGACCAAGGACTGCAAGAGCAGCGACGAGGTGAAGGGTCGCGGGCTGGTCCACCCAGCGAGAGGCCGAGGCGTACAGCTCGAGCAGCCCGTTCAGCGGCTCGTACCACGCTCGGTTGCGTGACGACGGGCGGATCGAGCGCCAGGTCGACCTCTCGGGGATCGCCGACCCGCGGCTGAAGCTCAAGGCAAAGCTCAAGAGCTTCGAGAGCACCGATGAGGTTCACTTGAAGGTCAGCCCGGACGGGGTGAACTTCACCACCGTCTACATCTTCAACGATACCTTCGACGACGGGACCTATCACCCCTACGAGTTCGACCTGTCGGATTTCGAGGGTAGCGCGAACGTCACCATCGTCTTCGACGGGCTGATGAGCACCACGAGCGACTATCTGTACCTCGACGACGTCGAAATCACCGGCGTTCCCGCCCACTGAGACGCTGACGCCGCCATCGGCGACGATGGCCATCGCCCGGCGAACAGTCGTCTTCGGGCGATGGCCGCTCGTATCAGACTCGATGCCGGGTGCGAGCGCGCATTCGTATCCAGCTGAACAACGGCGATGCTACGCCGACGGCGATCAGTCGGTCTGACGGCTGACGGTCACGCCGAGAACGACGTCCAACCGCCGGCTGATCCCTCGAACCTCTTCTGCGAACGCGACGCGGGCTGCGGGGAGGGAATTCTTATCGCCCGCGAACAGGCCTCTGAACTCCGCGATCTTACCGGCGGTTTCATAGAGCGACTTGGACACGCTCTCCTCGGAGAAGATTCGCTGAAGCAAAAAGGCTTCCCTTCCTTCGTGAAGCAGGTCCACGTAGAGGTCCTTGCTGTTCTTCACTTCGGCGGTCCCCATTCTGACCAGGTGATTCGCGAGGATCTGATAGGCATCGACGAATGAACGCAGAACACCTTGGGCCACCATGGGGATCGATTTGTCGATCAGGATGCGGACTTCGCTTCCGCCTTGCTGCAATATCGCCTGCCATCGCTCGTCGCGACCCGCCATCTTCTCCCGGACCTCTTCCATGAACGCATCTCGCTCCTGGAAGTAGAACTCGAACTTGAACAGGTCTCGCAGCGCCAATGCCTCGCGCCAGAAGACCGCCTCGCTCTCATCCGACTCCGCCGCCGCGAGCAGGGCCAGCTCGATGAATGCATCGGTGACAAAGAAATGGATGACTGTGTTTCGGTAATAGGCGGCCTTGTGATACTGGTCCGGCTGAATCTGAAAGATGGCGCCGTGAGCGGTGACGTGGCGTCGGACGACACCGTTCTTCTCGAGCTGGCGGAGCGTAAAGTCGATCTGCTCGGGCGTGTCGAGATTATCGTTGCCCGCGATCGGGATCTTGCGCGCCCGAACCAACCGCATCCAGGCGCCCACCGTTCGAGACAGCCCATCGAGGGTCCGTCCACGCGGCCCGTTGGCGAGCAGAACGAGGGTCAGCAGCGAGGTCAACGTGATGGGCGTGGCCTCGTTCATCCGAAAGGCGGTCCGAAGGGAGATCTGCTCCACGAGGCGACGCTTACTCTCTTGGGGCATGGCGGCGGACAACTCGGTCTCGTCCATGATATCGAGGGCGGTGACGGGCTTGCCGAAGCGAAGATAGATCTTGCCGTGTGTATCGCCCGTCCCCCGAAGAAACCTGAGGAGCCATCCAGCCCCTTCGGGGGTCTTGTCCTGGCCCTTCTGTTCAATGACGTAGTCCTCGACTTCCGTGATCTGATCGTAGGCGACGGCGACGGGGACGAATTTGACGTTGTGCTGGCCGGTTCGAAGGATGGATTCCACGACGTAGGTCGTCAGACCATATCGGGGAGGTAGTAGCTTTCCGGTTCGTGAACGCGTGCCTTCCAGCGCCCAGTAGAAAGCGAACCGTTTCTCCAGCAGGTAGTCGACGTATCGTCTGAAGGTCAGCTTATAAACGTCGTTGCTCTTGAACTCCCGCCGCAGAAAGATCGCGCCGCCCAAGCGAGCCAACGAACCAATGCCCAGCGTCGCCAGGTTGATGCCGCCGAAGCCGAGAGGCACGGGGATATTGTTGTCGAACAGGAGTGTCGACAAGGCCATCGTATCCAACATGGATTTATGGGTAACCAGGACGGCCACCGGGCCTTCTTCCGTCCATTTCCTGAATCGTTCCAGCTCTTCGGGAATGAAGTCGATGCCCTTTTCGTGATGACCCTGGCATGCGCGTCGTTGCAGCCCGATCACCACGTCGAGCCCGAAGGGCGTCTGCATGGCGGCCATTTCTTTGAGATAGCCGAAGGATTCCTCCTCGACCTTGGATAGCGATTTGCCCTGTGCGCCCGCGACTCTGCCCAGGTTGGCTTGAAACTCCGGATTGCTGGTCACATCGTTGGGTAGGAGTCGAGCCATCTTGTAGCGGGCGCCGCGCAAGCTGCGCTCGGCGCGATCCAAGGCAATGAGCGCCTGGCGGCGAATGAACTCAGGAAGCCGGACGTCCGCGACGCCCTGAGACTTCCAGGTCAGGTCGAACCGCTCCAGAACGTCCTTGAGATAGGCGCCTTGTCCTTCGATGACCGTGATGCGATCCGGGTTCGTCCGGGCGATCAGTCGTTGGCGGAGCGGTCCGGGATGGTACCGAAAGCCGGCGAATAGATCCTTGAGCAGGGAGCCTTCGCCCGGCGAGAAGTCCTCGAGGTTCCAGACTGCGCGCAGCGGCTGAAGCCACAGGTTTCCCGGTTCATGACGGACGCTGTCGACCAGGGCGCGGAGCTCCTCTGCCCGTCCTCGCACCGCGTCCCCGATCGCGATGAGCCTGGGCTTGCGCGCCTGGAGCTGCGGCTGCGCCTTCAGCCACTTCCGAACGAATCGAAACTCGAAGCCGCTGGTGGCGTTGATGAGAAAGATGGTGTCGGCGACTTCGGCCGGCATCTTCAAAACGGTGTCGTTCACTCTTGTGGCCATCCCTGTTCTTCGGCTGAAGCTCGTAACCTCCCCCTTGGGGGAGGTGGCATCGAGTCTGACCTTACCTTCCCGCTCGTCGGGCCGGCCAGCAAGCGTCTCCCGAACTTCTGTACGGCCTGTTCGCGTTGACCGCGGATCCTCGGTGCCATCGCGGCCTGGGCCCATTCATGTCGAGTGACCCACGCTCGCGTGGCCCGAAGACGAACGACGCAGCGCAGCACGGACGCGGGCCGCGATCGCGGACCACGGCACCAGCGCCTGGGCTCCGCTGCTGGCTCCGCGGCGACGATGTTTGGTCTCCCGGGGTAGCGACGCTAGGTTCTGGGCATGGAGCTTCGATGTTTGACCTCGACGGATCTCGATGCGGTCGTCGACACCTTCCAGCGGGCTTTTTCGGACTATGTCGTCGACATGAAGCTGAGTCGGGACGACCTGCTTCACCTGATGACCCGTCGAGGGGCGGAGCTCACGATGTCGGCCGGCGCCTTCGATGGGGAGGCGATGGTTGCGGTGATGGTCGTTGCGCCTGGGGAGTTCGAATCGATCCCCAGTGCCTACGACGTCTTCACGGGGGTCGTGCCCGAAGCGCGGGGGCGAGGTTTGGCTCGGGCCCTATTCGACGTGGCGCGCCCGGCGGCCCGCGCGCGCGGGGCGCGGCGTTTTCTTCTCGAGGTCATCGAGTCGAACGAGCCGGCGCTGCGTGCGTACCGGGCGGTGGGATTCAAGGCGCGCCGGCGGCTGCGGGTCTTCTCCATCGACGACGTTGCGGGGCCTTCCAACAGCAATATCCATGTCGTTGGCTCGCCACTCGCCGACGATTGGCCGGCGGTGACGACCCGCTCGGCCGACCCCAGCTGGCAGAACGACGACGCGTCGCTGCGACGGGTGGCGGGGGACGTCGTGGTGCTGCGAGCGACCGAAGGCCCACAGACGGTCGGCGTCGCCCTGTACCTTCCCCGGTCGAGAGACGTCGCCCAGGTCCACGTCGACGCGGGCCGCGCAGACGCGCTGCACGGGTTGCTCAACGCGGCTCGGGATTACGATGGATCCGACGCTCCGATCCGTCTCGTCAACGTCGATGCCGCGGCCGAATGGCTGTGCGAGCGTCTGGTGGCGCTGGGGGCGGTGGAGAAAGTAGCGCAGTGGGAGATGGAGCTGTCGGATCTTTAGCCGGTTGAGCCCCTCGGCGCTTGTTCAATCAGGGGCAAGCA
>JANQQN010000171.1 GCA_028289325.1 Myxococcota bacterium
CGGAGGACTGTGGCCACAACGGTGGCGCCCCGCGCTGACGACGGCGTTCAGCGCGTCTTGGTTAGCGATGGAGACCCGCACCGGACAGCCCCAAGAAGCGTTCGTCGCCGGTCTTCTGCACGACGTTGGTAAGACCTTGGCCCTGCGGGGCCTCAGCCAGCTGGTCACCGATGGGCGGTGGACGAAACGCCTCACCCCCGCGTCCATCGAGTTCACTCTCGAGTCGACCCACGTCGACATCGGCGCCGAAGCGACGGTGCGGTGGGGACTGCCCGAGTTCGTCATCGAGGTCTGCCAGGAGCACCACAGCGACGATGAAGGCGGCTTGCCGATGGTGGTCCGGCTCGCTTCCGACGTCTACGACCTCAAGTACAATCCCCTGCACCGGGTGACCCTCGTCGACAGCATCCTCGTCGCCGCCCGCACCCTCGACGTCGACGAACGCGGCTTCGCCCAGCTCGGCGCCCAGGTCGCGTCGTTCGCGGCCTCCGCGGATGAAATCGCGACCGCGGGGCCCGGCTCGGCCCTCAAAACAGGGTGAGCTGCTTGGGCTTGAGAAGAGGGAAGGTACGAATGCCCGCGTCTCGAAGGTCTTGGCTGAACTCGTCGACGTAGCCGTCCGAGAGGAAGACCTCGGTCGCCCCGGTGGCGGCAATGAACGACAGCAGCTCGTCGTGGCCGGCGGCATCGGACAGCGCGAAGGCCGCGTCGACTTTGCTCCGATACACGTACGCCTCGTCGAGGGCCTTGCCGTCGACCATCGCCGTTCGGTGGCGCTTCAGCTTGCGAATCGACGAGTGATTGCGAAGGATCGGCGGGAACACCACGACCTCGTCCTTGGCCGGAGCGCCCTGAAACCGGCGCGCGTTCGGCAGACTCAACCCGAGCTCGCGATAGATCTTGGCAACGTCGTAGATGGAGCGATGGACGCGCAGGCGGTATCCGGCCGTCCCGAAGATCTGCATGATCTCTTGCGCCAAGCCGATCTGATTCGCGATGAGGACCGGTGTCGTGCGGTCGTCGAGGCAGTCGTCCACGAACTTGCGAAGACCCTCGATGACCTCTTCTCGGGGCGGAAAGACGTAATTCGGCCGGCCGTAGGTCGCGGGGATCACGAGGGCGTCGCACTCGACCACCTCGCCCGTCTCCGCGGTCAGCGACTTTCGCGGATTGACGTCGCTGGTGTAGACGAGCCGCCGGTCGTCTCGGACGATCAGCAGCTGGGCCGCACCCAGAACGTGACCGGACGGATACATCTGCAGCGCCAGGGGGCCCAGGGTGAACTGCCGACGGTACGGGGAGGTCAGGGCGTCGATCTTGCCCGTTCCTCGGGTAAGCACCCGAACCGTCTTGTCGGTGGCCAGGATTCTTCGATTTTTGCCGATGTAGTCGGCGTGGGAGTGCGAGATGAACACCAGGTCGTTGCGGCGATCGGTGTCGCACCACAACACCGAGTCCGTGAGATGGACGCCCCCGTTGTACTCGAACGCGCGGTACGGCTCGTCGTAGTACAGGATTCGGTCCACGGTCGGGATCAGCATCGACGGCCGCCCCCGAGAAAGCAAGAAACCGCAACAAAAGGGGGGTGCGGACCGGACCCAGCACCATATCTGGACGCCAAACCTCATCCCGAGACTCCGGGAATCGAGGGATGTCCCCGGACGAAGGAATGCTGGCGTCGGTGGTTGTTGTTGGCTTAAATCCCGTCATGACCACCGACGAGGTGAAGAAGCTCATCGAGACCGGGATCGAAGGGGCCGAAGCGACGGTCACCGATCTGACCGGGACCGGCGACCACTTCAAGGCCGAGGTCGCGGCCCCCGGATTTGCCGGTAAGTCGATGATCCAGCAGCACAAGATGGTCTACGAGGCCCTGGAAGAGGAGATGAAGGGCCCGATCCACGCCCTTCAGCTGTTTACCCGCGCGTCGGCGTGACCGCGCGGCGACCGTCATCGAGTCAGCGCATCGATCAGGGGCCCGAAGGTCGGATATCGTGCCTCGAGCTGGCCTTTGGTCGCGCCCTCGAAGTCGGCCCGGTCGAAGCCGGGGGCCATGGTGGTGCCCATCAGCGCGTACTGTCCGTCGCCGGCGAGCCGCGAGCCCTGCCAGACGCCGGCCGGGACGGTGTGCTGAGGGTGGTGCCCCGCCGCGAGATCCGTGCCCAGCACCACCACTTCCCCGCGCCCGTCGGGATGCAGCATCAGCATCTCGACCGGATCACCCAGGTAGAAGTGATAGGTCTCATCGCTCTTTAGTCGGTGCAGCCCCGAAAACGTCGTTCGATCCAGGAGGTAATAAATCGCCGTGCCAACCGAACGTGACGCGCCGTACCGCGCAGGGAGCTGAGGGCCCGAAATCTCGAGTTCGCTGCGATGAGTCTCCCGAAAGAAGCCACCCTCGAAAGTTAGCGGGGATAGGCGCAGCAAGCGTTTGATCGTATCCGCGTCCACGATATCTGATCGCACACAACGGGAGACGGCGCGAGATAGGCCGCGATCCCTGACGGATGATATCTAGACCCATGGATCGTATCCCCGTCTCAGAGTCGATGAACGGCGCGGTCAACCCCGCCAACGGTCGTCGGCGACGCGCCGGGTGGTCTGCCGGAGTCCCTCGATGAATGAACGTCCCGCCTTTCTCGACCACGATCCCGTACGGCTGAAGTTCGGCACCAGCGGCCTTCGCGGCCTCGTGCGGGAAATGACCGATCTCGAGGTCTACATCAACACGCAAGGCTTCCTGCGTTACCTGCGCGATTCGAACGCCATCTCCGCCGCGGCGCCGGTGGCTCTGGGCCGAGACCTGAGGGACCACGACCCATCCTCCGGCCTGTCGAGCAGCCCCCGGATCGCCGCCGCCGCCACCCAGGCCATCCGCGACCTGGGCCACCCGGTGATCGACGCCGGCATTCTGCCCACGCCCGCTCTCGCCGCGTTCGCGCTCGCGGGCCACGGTCCGAGTCCCATTCCCGCGATCATGGTCACCGGCAGCCACATCCCCGCCGACCGCAACGGCATGAAGTTCTACCAAACGACAGGAGAGGTCCTGAAGTCGGACGAAGCCGGCATTCTGGACGCCGTGGCCGCGGTTCGATCGGAGATCTACGGCCAGTCGGCGAAAGACAGTCCCTTCGACCGCCGGGGCATGCTCCGCGCCGCGCCTTCGGCCGAGGCCATCGACCCGCGAGCCAGCCAGCAGTACGTCGCTCGGTACGTCGAACCGTTCGGCGACGCGGAGCCCCTGGCCGGGCTTCGGGTCGTCGTTTATCAGCACTCGTCGGCCGCCCGCGACATCTTGTTAGAGGTCCTCACGGCCCTCGGCGCCGACGTCCTCCCCGTCGGCCGGGTCGATCATTTCGTCGCCGTCGACACCGAAGACGTCACCGTCGCCGACGAATCGAAGTACCGACGGATGGTGCTCAGACACGGCGCGGATGCCTTGGTGTCGACCGACGGCGACGGAGATCGGCCCCTGGTCATCGACGGCCGCGGTCGCTTTCACCGCGGCGACGCCCTGGGCATCGTGTGCACGGAGCTCGTCGCGGCCCGGTTCGCCGCCGTTCCCGTCAGCTCCACCGACGCGATCGAACGCCACCTATCGCTGCCGGTGATCCGGACTCGGATCGGCTCGCCGTACGTCATCGCGGCGATGAACCGGGCCGTCGCGGAGGGGGCGCAAGGCGTTGTCGGATGGGCGGCCAACGGCGGGTTCATGACCGCCACCCCCTTCGTACTGAACGGAACGACGCTGCGCCCGTTGCCGACCCGAGATGCGGTGCTTCCCATCTTGGCCGCGCTGCTGGCGAGCGCCAAAGAACGGACCTCCCTCGCCGAGCTCTTCGGTCGTCTACCCCGTCGCGCGACCCGAGCCGGCTTGCTCGACGACTTCGCGCCCGACCGCGGCCGCGCTTTGCTCGATCATCTCCGGCCCCCGGACGCGTCGATTCGTGCGGTCCGTTTCGGACCGTCGATCGAGGTCCGTATCGACGACGGCGACTGGCGAAGCCTCGACGGCAGCCCCGCGCCGTTCACCCGGGCCGCTCAAACCATCGAACGCTACTTCGGGGCCGCGCTCGGGCTCGGCGCGATCAGGGCGGTGGATCTGGTCGACGGCGTGCGAATGTTCTTCGACAACGATGACGTCATCCATCTGCGGCCGTCGGGCAACGCGCCGCAGTTTCGGGTCTACGTGGTCACCGACACTCAGGCGCGCGCCGACGCATTGGTCACCGCGGTAGCCGCCGAGCCCTCCGGCGTCCTTCGCCACATGGAGCGCGAGCTCATCGGTTAGCTCACGCCGATTCCGCGAGGAGTTCACGTACACCGGTCGACAGGAAAGCTCGGGTCCTGCATCAGGGAGCCCTATGCCGTTTGTTTCGTGGATTTCTACCTATTCATTTGTTTCTTGCCTCCTGTTCGCCGCTCTCTCTTTGGCGGATCCCGGCGCGGCGCGGGGCCAACAGAGCGAAGGCGAGCCCGCGCCCGTCGAGCCGGATCGACGAGGACGTTCAGCGATCATCTTTGCCGGAATGGGCGGTTTCCACACCGCCACCGGAGACACCGGATCTGCGCCGCCGCCCCGCGGATACATCGCCGTGAACGCCGGTTTCGAAGCGTTCTTTAACCGAGATAACCCGACGTGGGCTTGGGCGCCCATGGTCTCTTTCGGGATGTCGACCGCGGCCCTCGAGGAAGGACTGGCGTTCTTTTTCGCGCGCTTTCGCCTCGCCCACTACGTTTGGCTCTCCGATAGCTCGGCGGTGGTGCCGTGGTTGTCGGTGGGCGTTGGGGCCGCCGGCTACGACGTGACCGCGGTCGGAGGCGGCGGTCAGCTCGGGGTGGACTATCTATTTACCCGTTATCTGGGGCTCGGCGTCTTCGGGGACATCACCGCGGTCGCGCCGGCGGAAGATACCATCGGACTCAACGATGACTTCGACGGCGCGGTCACCTACAACTTCGGCGGCCGGCTGTTCGTACGCATCGAAATCTAAGCGCGCGAGGGCGTCGACCATGAATCCAAGCGAAGAGGCCCGTCTCACCTTTCGGGCCGCCCGCGCCACCGACCTGCCCACGATCGTCACGCTGTTGGCCGACGATCGGCTCGGCGCGACTCGCGAAGATCCTTCGTCGCCACTCAATCCCGTCTATCAGCGCGCGTTCGACGCGATCGAAGCCGACGGCAATCAGCTGCTGGCGGTGGTCGAGCGACAGCTCGACGACGATACGGTCGAGGTCGTCGGCTGTCTGCAGGTGAGCTTCATCCCCGGACTGTCGCGACGGGGCGCGTGGCGCGGCCAGATCGAGAGCGTGCGGATC
>JANQQN010000180.1 GCA_028289325.1 Myxococcota bacterium
TCGCAATGTCATTTTCTTAAGCTAAGCTGAGCCCGTGTTCAGTCCGATCGCCGTGTTGGTCGTGGTCGGCGCCTACCTGCTGGGCGCGGTGCCCTTCGGCTTGTTGCTGGGGCGATCTGCCGGCGTTGATGTTCGGGCCGCGGGCAGCGGCAACATCGGCGCGACGAACGTCGCCCGGACCGCAGGTCGGACGGTGGGTCTGCTGACGCTCCTCCTCGACGCGGTGAAGGGCGCGCTGCCGCCCCTGGTGGCCAAGTTCGCGCTCGGACTGCCGGTCGAAGTTCAGGTCGCGGCCGGGTTCGCCGCCGTGCTCGGACATGTGTTTCCGGTCTATCTCGGCTTTCGGGGTGGCAAAGGCGTCGCGACCGGCGCCGGCGTATTTGCCGCCGTCACCCCGTACGCCGCCTTGGTGTCGTTCGCAGCGTTCGCCGTCGTCTACGCGGTAGCGAAAGTGGTGAGCGTCGGCTCGCTGGTGGCGAGCGTGTCGCTGGTCGCCGCCGCGTGGTGGCTGGACGGTCGGGTGCCGGTGGTCGTTTTGGCCGCGATGGTGACCGTCATCATCTTCGTGCGCCACGTCGGCAATCTGCGCCGGCTGTGGCGGGGCCGAGAGCTCGGGGTCTGAGGTCGGAAGCGAGCGGCCCGTGAACATCGACTTTCATCACGCTGTCACCTACCTCGTGGCGCGGGTTGCCGGCTTCGAGCATCGCGCGGCCGATATCGTGGCCCACGCCGCCCAGTACGTCGACGACGCGATCGGGGAGGGGGTGGTCCGCTTTCACAACGGCGCCATGTACCAGCGCCACGCCACCGCCCACCGCGCCCTCAACTACAAGAACTTCGCGGCCCTCGGGAGCCGGCTGGTATGGATCCCGTATCACTTCATACCCGGCAACGCCGGCCTGCCCGCCGATGAGGCGCCGTCCGGCAAGTTCATCGAGCGGCTGATCACTCGGCCCAACAGCCATGTCGCCCAGGCCATGATCCGGGAGGTCATCCGCGACGCCGACCGGCCCTACGCTCTGCATCGGTTGGGCATCGCGTCCCATGTCTTCGTCGATACCTGGGCGCACCAGGGCTTCGCGGGCGTGAACCATCCGATCAACGAGGTGAGTCAAGTCACCCGAGATGGCCATCCGGACACCACCTTCACCCAGAAGGTCAGCAGCTTCTTCGACGGTTGGCTGCATCAGGCCCTGCCCCCCATCGGGCACGGCGCGGCTCTGTCGTGGCCCGATCGGCCTTTTTTGCGATGGTCGTACGTCAACGGACGCGGAGAACACGTCGTCCGCGACAATCCCCGCGACTTCGCCGAAGCCGCCCACGAGCTGTGCCGAGCGTTCCAGAGGTATCGACTCGATGATCCTGATGCCGACGTCGAGGGCCTGCCCGAGCGGCTGCGGACCGAGTTTCAGGCGCGATTCACGGCCTGGGACGACCGCGACGAGCAGCTTCGCCACCAAAAGTGGCTGGCCGCGCTCGCCGCCGATGAGTTCGGCATCGGTCCGGTCAAGCTCGAGTACGTGGCCCAGGGTGAGGGGTCGTGGAAACACGCAGCCCTCGGTGATTTTGCGGAGCGAGAACGGGGTCTCGTTCACACTTACTCCGACGATTTCCTGCGGTCGGACTGGAAGCTATTTCACGACGCGGCCAAGGCCCACCGCCGCTCGATCGTCGACGACGTGCTCCCTCGCTTCGGCATATGCGTCGCTTGACCGTCTCGGTCGGCCGTGAACAAGCTTCCCGAAAGCTGTGTTGCCGGTAGAGACCACCGATCCATCCGAGACGTCGCTGCACCTCGCGATCCCCAAGGGCCGCATGCACGAAGGCGTCGTGGCGCTCCTTGCCGACGCCGGCATCCATCTCAAGCGAAGCGCGCGGAGCTACCGACCGACGATCTCGCTGGAGGGGGTCGAGGCCAAAGTTCTGAAGCCGCAAAACGTGGTCGAGATGCTCCATGTCGGCTCTCGCGACATCGGGTTTGCGGGCGCGGACTGGGTGTTCGAGCTCAAGGCCGACGTGGTCGAGATCCTCGACACCGGGCTCGATGCGGTGCGGCTGGTCGCCGCCGCGCCCAGCGAGATCGTGGTCGACGGTGGTCTACCGGAAGAGAGCCCGCTTGGGGGCCCGTTGCGGGTGGCGGCCGAGATGCCGCGCATCGCCCAGCGGTGGATCGATCGGGCCTGCCCGACCGCCAAGCTCGTGCGCACGTTCGGGGCCACCGAGGTGTTTCCGCCCGAGGACGCCGACTGCATCGTCGATATCGCGGCCACGGGGGCTACGCTGCGGGCCAACGGTCTCGTTGTCGTCGACGAGGTCCTCACGTCGTCGACCCGCCTGTACGCCAGTCACGCGGCAATGGCCGACGACCGTAAGCGGGGCCGTATCGAAGGCCTGTCCGCCATTTTGCAGAGCGTGCTCGATGGTCGGCGGCGGGCGATGCTCGAGGTCAACATTGGGCCCGACCGCCTGTCGGCGCTGGTGGAGATCCTGCCCTGCATGCGTCGGCCCACGGTGTCGACGCTGTTCGGCGACGATGGTTATGCGGTCAAGGCCGCCGTTCCTCGGTCCGCGGTGCCGGCGTTGATTCCGCGCATCAAAGAGGTGGGCGGTACGGACATCGTGGTCTCGCCGCTCAGCCAGGTCTTGCCGTGAGCGCCGGGTTTCGACCAACCGCGCGGCTCGAGGGGTTCCGGCCCTACCGGCCTCGAAAAGCGGCCACAACGCCGGTGTACAAGGTCGACGCGAACGAGGCGTCGGCGTCACCGACGAATCTCACCCGCTACGTTGACGCGCTCCCGGCCGAAGCGCTCAATCGATACACCCGGCCCCATGACTTGGAGGTCGACCTCGCGGCGAGACTTCGGGTCACGCCCGACCGGGTCGTGGTCACCGCCGGCGCCGACGACGGCCTGTTTCGGCTGTGTCTGTTGACCCTGGAGCCCGGTCGGCAGGCGGTGTTGACGACGCCGAGCTTCGAGATGATCCCCCGCTACGTCGCCCTTGCCGGCGGGGAGCCGGTCGCCGTCGAGTGGTTCGGGACCCCGGTGCCCGCCGACGACCTGGTGGCGGCGATCGGGCCTGAGACATCGATCGCGTTCCTGGTCACGCCCTCCAGCCCGGCCGGCCAGTCCGCGGACTTGGCCACCGCGAAGCGGATGGCGGAGGCGTGCGCCGAGGTCGGTGCGCTGCTGGTGATCGACCACGCCTACGTGGAGTTCGCAGACTTCGACCTCACCGACGCCGCGCTCGACATGCCCAACACCGTCGTCGCCCGGACGTTCTCGAAGGCGTGGGGGCTGGCTGGGCTGCGGGTCGGCTACTTCATCGGACCGCCGGAGGTCATCGAATGGATGAAGACCGTCGGTCAGCCGTACTCGGTGGCCACGCCTTCGGTGGTCGGCGCACGGGCGGCCTTGGCCGGGGGCGACGCCGACATGCGGGCCCGGATCGAGCGCGTGCGCGAGGAGCGCCAGCGATTGTTCGAGGCCCTACGGACCTTGGGCGCAGACCCGATCCCGTCCGAAGCCAATTCAGTATTGGCGCGCCTGGGCGATCGTGGGGTGCCGTTCACTGCCGCTTTGGCCGACCAAGGTATCGGGGTCCGGGTGTTCGAGTATCCGGAGCTGGTCGCGGGCTCGGTGCGAATCACCTGTCCCGGCGACGGCCAGGCGTTCGAGGCGCTCATGGCCGCGCTGCCCCGAGCCATGCGGGCTTGTGAGAGCTGACTCGATGACCGACGCCAACCCGTCCGGTGGACCCCGGATTGCGACCCTGAGCCGACACACGTCCGAGACCAAGATCGAGGTTCGCCTCGACCTCGACGGCACCGGCCAAGCCTCGGTGCGTACGGGCCTCGGATTTTATGACCACATGTGGACGGCGTGGGCGAAGCACGCCGGCTTCGATCTGGCCCTGAGCTGCGATGGCGACCTTCACGTCGACGACCACCACACCGTCGAGGACTGCGCGTTGGCGGTGGGAGAGGCATTCGACCGCGCGACGGGTGAGCGCCGAGATATCGAGCGGTTCGGCGACGCGCTGGTGCCCATGGACGAGACCCTCGCCCGGGCCGCGGTCGACCTCGTGCGGCGTCCGTACGCAGTGGTCGATCTTGGCTTCGTTCGCCCCATGATCGGCCAGGTATCGACCGAGATGCTCACCCACGCTCTGCAGTCGTTCGCGACGGCAGGAACCTTCACCCTCCACGTCGACGTCCTGCGGGGCGCCAACGACCACCACCGCGCGGAAGCGGCGTTCAAAGCCACCGCCCGCGCTCTGCGGACCGCCTGCCGTCGCCGTGCCGGGGCCGGCGTTCCCAGCACGAAGGGAACGATGTAATGACCGCTCCTGCGATCGAGGTGGGCATCGTGTCCACCGGCGCTGCCAACCTGGCCTCGGTGTTGGCCGGCCTGCGCCGAGTGGGGGCCGCGCCCCGGATTCTGACCGCGCCCGAAGAGGTGCGAACCATGTCCCACGTCGTCCTGCCCGGCGTTGGCGCCATGGGGGCGGCGATGCGAAAGCTGCACGACGAGGGCTGGGTCGCCCCGCTGAAAGAACGGCTGGCCGAAGGCAAGAACACCCTCGCGGTATGCCTCGGTCTTCACCTGCTGTTCGAGAGCAGCGACGAGAGCCCAGGGGTCGAGGCGCTGGGCGTGTTTCGCGGTCATGTCCACCGCTTCGAGGCGGGGCTGCGGGTTCCGCAGCTGGGATGGAATCGGGTGACCGGACCTGACGGCGACCCCGTCCTCGGGTCCGGCGACGCCTACTTTGCGAATTCTTACCGGGTTCGCGCGGCGCCGGCGGACTGCCGGGTGGCGTGGGCCGACCACGGTGGCCCGTTCGTCGCCGCCCTGGCTCGGCCGGGACTCATGGCTTGCCAGTTCCACCCCGAGCTGTCCGGTGGTTTCGGCGAGCGGCTGCTCAGGCGGTGGCTTCGCGGACCGGAGGCCGCCCCCGCGCAGGTCGGCGATCCGGACCGAACGACCCTCACCCCGCGACTGATCCCCTGTCTCGACCTCAAGGACGGCCGGGTGGTCAAAGGCGTGAAGTTTCAAGGCCTGCGGGACGCCGGAGACCCGGTGGCCCTCGCCCACGCCTACGCGCAACAGGGCGCGGACGAGCTGGTGTTGCTCGACGTATCCGCGACCCCCGAGGGGCGCGGTCATGCCGTCTCGGTGGTGGAGGCGGTGCGGGCGGTGGTCAACATTCCCCTCACCGTCGGGGGCGGGGTTCGGACCGTCGCCGACGCAGGGCGGTTGCTCGACGCCGGCGCGGACAAGGTCGGGGTGAACACGGCCGCGGTGACCGATCCCGACCTATTGACTCGCCTCGCGGATCAATTCGGCCGCCAGTGCGTGGTGCTCGCGCTCGACGCGGCCCAGACCGAAGACGGCGAGGCGGGGGCCGGGGACTGGACGGTGGTGGTCCGTTCCGGGCGCGACCGCACCGGCCTCGATGCCGTGGCGTGGGCGGCCACGGCGGAGGAAAAGGGCGCCGGTGAGATCCTGCTCACCAGCTGGGACCGCGACGGCACCGGCGGTGGTTACGACCTGCCCCTCATTCAGTCCATCCGATCCGCGGTGAACATCCCGGTGATCGCGTCCGGCGGCGCGGCCCACGCCGGCCACCTGGCGGAGGCCCTCACCGCCGGCGCAGACGCGGTGCTCGCGGCGTCGATCTTTCACGACGGACAGGCCACGGTGGGGGACGTCAAGCGAGACCTGCGAGACGCGGGGGTCGAAATGCGCAGGTCCGAAGGATGATCATTCCGTCGATCGACATCATGGGCGGCCACGCCGTGCAGCTGGTGCAGGGCAAAGAGAAGAAGATCGATGCTGGCGACCCTCGCCCGCTCGCGGAGCGGTTCGGGCGGGTCGGAGAGGTCGCGGTGATCGATCTCGACGCGGCGATGGGGCAGGGCTCGAACGCCGAGGTCATCGAGTCCCTGTTGTCCGTGGCCCGATGCCGGGTCGGGGGCGGCATTCGAGACGTCGACACCGCGCGCCGATGGCTGGACCGGGGGGCCGAGAAGGTCATCCTGGGGACGGCCGCGCGTCCCGAGATCCTCCGCGAGTTGCCCAAAGAGCGGGTGATCGCCGCCCTCGACGCCAAACATGGCGAGGTCGTGGTCGAAGGCTGGAAGACCGGCACCCAAACTGGCATCGCCGAGCGGATGGACGAGC
>JANQQN010000203.1 GCA_028289325.1 Myxococcota bacterium
GATCCCTGACCGTCGGTTGGCGGCGGAGGAGCTGTCCGGCCGCGCGCGACGCCAGGCGCTGCCCAACATCGTTCGCGACGTCGAGCGAAGCCTTGGCCGCGCCCGAGCCCAATGGACGGCGTCGGAAGCCGCGGCGTGGATTCAGGCCCCCTCCTTCACGGCGGAGGTCTCTTGACCGATCGCCTCCCGCTTCGGCCAGTCGAGCAAGTCCTCCGACTGCTGGGCGGGCACATCATCTCCCAAGCCATCTCCACTGCCGTCGCCCTCGGCGTATTCGACCGATTGGCGGTCGAGGCGATGACCGCCGACACCCTCGCCGACCAGCTCGACTGCCGCGCTGACATGCTCAAGCGGCTGCTGACGGTCATCGCCGGCGAGGGCCTGCTCGAGCAAGACTTCGAGGATCGCTTTCGTACCACCAACCTGGGCGGCGAGCTGCTGAGCGATCGGCTCGGTCCCCTCGCCGCGTTCATGGGTTCCTCGTTTCAGTGGCGACCGTGGTCCGACCTCCGGCGGACGGTGCGGACCGGCGAATCGGCGTTCGAGCTGGCCTACGGAACGGACATGTACCGGTGGATGGAGACCCATCCCGACGACGCCCGGCAGTACGACCGAAGCATCGACCAGTTCACCACCGAGCAAGCGCGCGCCCTGGTCGAGGTCCACGACTTCGCCAACGTCGAGCGGGTCGTGGACATCGGCGGGGGCCGAGGCACGATGCTCATCGAGCTATTGAATCGGTGGCCGAACCTACGGGCCACGCTGTTCGACGTCCCCCACGTCGTCACGTCCGCCAAAGCGCGGTTCGAGCGGGCGGGGCTCGCGGACCGAGTCGAGTTCGTGGGCGGCGACTTCTTCGATGCGCTTCCTGCCGGCGGCGACGTCTACCTGGTGAAACACGTTCTCCACAATTGGGACGACCCGGAGGCCAAACGCATCCTCGTCGGGTGCCGCGACGCGATGGGCGATGGCGGGCAGCTACTCATCATCGAAGGCATCCTTCCCCCCGGCGCCCACAACACGACGACCCGGATCATGGACCTCGAGATGATGGTCTTGTTCGGCCGCGGGCGGGAGCGCACGAAGCTCGAGTTTCGGCGTCTCCTGAGCGCGGCTGGGTTTCGCCTCGATGGGTACACCGCCCCCCTCGGTCACTTTGCCCGCCTGCTTACCGCCCGGCCGAGGTAGTCGCCCCCTCCCGGGCGGGGGCGCCAGACCGCCGACGGCCGATGCGGGCGCGAAATCCGCAAGCACCGCCAAGGCCATAGCTGCACCCGCCCTGGTCAACCTCTAAGCTGCCTGGCGATGCGAACCTGTTGGTCCACGCTCTTCGTCCTCGCCGGCGCGTGCAGCTCAGCCCCGCCGCGCCTGGTGCATACGCCGGTTCAATCGACGGTCATGAACCAAGAAATGGCCTACGCGGTCTGGGCTCCGCTCGACCTCAAGGTCGACGAGCGGCTCCCGCTGCTGGTGTTTCTGCACGGCGGCGGCGACAGCGAAGAGTCCTTCGACGACTTCGAGGTCGGCCAGCACCTCGACACCGAACTCGCCGCCGGTCGCATCCCCCGCGCGGTGGTCGTCGTCCCCCGGGGAGAGATGGGTTTCTGGGAGAACTGGAACGACGGGTCTCACTTCTACCGTGACTGGGTGATCAAAGAGGTCATCCCCGCCGTCCAGAAGGCATACCACACCGCCGACTGTCCGACCGACTGCCACGTCGCAGGCGCATCGATGGGCGGTCACGGCACCATGCGGTTCGCGTACTTCCATCCGGATCTGTTCGACTCCGCCTCGGCGCTCAGCGCGCCCCAGCTCGACGTCCGCGGCATTCAGGAGTTCATGGACAGCTTTTGGATCAAGCTGTTCGTCCCCGTAGAGCGGGTGTGGGGCGACATCGAGGATTCGGAAGCGGTGGCCAAAGACAACATCTACGTCCAATGGAAAACGCAGACGGACCTCAAGGGCGTCCGGCTCCTCATCGCTTGGGCGGCCGAAGATCGCGAGGGCATCATCAAGTCGAACCAGAAGCTGCACCAACACCTCGAGGAGCGAGGGATCGAACACGTTGCGTTCGAATTTCCCGGTGACCACGGCTGGCGAAGCTGGACCCCGGTCATCGACAAAGTCCTTCGCTTCGCGATCTGGGGCCGGGTCGACGCTCCGGGTTCAGGCGACGCGGCGGCGGCGGCTCAGTAGCGTTGGGCGCTCCGCCTCTCATCACGAGATCAGAATCGGCCCGCCAGCGCGACCCCGTCGTACGTCGGTACGAGCTTTACCGGCAGCTTATCGATGTCGCCGATGAGGTCGAGGGTAATGCCCCACATCACCAGGTCGAAGGCGAGGAGAAAGCCGCCTTGCAGGACCAGAGCCTGACCCCATCCGGTCATCACGGGTTCGTCGGTTCGCAAGCCGCGCTCCCATAACCAGGCGCCGGTCGAGATGTAGACACAGTCGAGGACGCTGTTGATCGCGAACGCGAGTCGAAGTCCTTCCGCCGCGTCTCGCGTCTTTTGGTAGTCGAGCTCGGTCGGATCCGCGTTGAACGCGTTGTACAGACCGATGCCCCCGATAACCAGGTTGACCACGTTCCAACCCCAGTTGCCCTGGTGAAAGGCCTGCACGCGCTCGTCGTCCGCGGTCACGTTGCCGATCACCCCCACCGCGATGTTGCCCACCGCCCACGTGGCCAGGGTGCCCATTCCATACTGGGTTAGCCGGATGCGCCGCCGATTGATCCGCTCCAGATCCGCCGACAGGGCGAGGGTCGCGGTCCGAGTCGCCACAGCGGGAACTTCACCGCTCTCTTCGAGGGCGCTCGCGAACGAGGGTTGAGCGAGGGCGGGGGTCGGGCCGAGCGGGATCCCCAACAGGGTCAGGCCGACGATACAAAGCAGGCAGCGCATCGGGCTGGCTTATAGCGATCCCTCCCTCGCGAGTCGTGATCGTTCACACCGCTAGCCGGCCGCGAGCGCATCGGTATACTCCGCCCCGTGCGGCAAGGGGCAACGATGTTGGCGCTCATGACCGGAACGTTCGGCGCGCTGGGCTTCAGCGCGGCCGGCCCCGCCGCCGCGCAGCCCGACCCCACCTCCGAGCCGGCCCCCACCGCGCGGGCGGCGTGGGCGCCGGCCATCGCGCCCCCATCGTCCGTTCCTCGAGCGACGTCGCGTCAGCGAGCCCGAGTCCGGATCACCGTGATGGCCCACAGCTCGCTCGGCAAGGTGTTCTGCGCCATGTGGCGGGGCCCGAAGGGCTATCCGACCAAGCGCAAGAAGGCCGCCCATGACGGCGTCGACCGCAAGCTGCGGGCCCAACGGGCGGTGATCGCCATCGACGACGTCGAGCCCGGCGAGTACGCGGTCGCCTGCTTTCACGACGAGAACGCCAACAACGATCTCGATACGAACTTTTTGGGCATTCCCGTCGAAGGCACCGGCGCTTCGAACGACGCGCGCGGCTTCATGGGCCCCCCGGACTACGACGACGCCCGGTTCATCGTCGAGCCTCACCAGACCAAACAGGTCATCGTACCGATGCACTACATATTCGGTTAGGCCGAGGGTCAATTCTGCGCTGGTCGGGTCTTTGGGTTCGCTTCAAAAGATCGCGCCGAAGAGCCCCACGGTCGCGATCAGCTGGGGCAGGACGCCGACCATCGATCCGACAACGTACGGACTCCACGCGACGCCGGACAGCGCGAGCACGTAGTTCACAGGGGCGGTGGTCGGAAAGACGACCCGGATCAGCGTGACCGCGGAGACCGGCCGTCGATCGAGCCGGCGCATCAACGCCACCAGAACCGGCCACCGCACCGACCGCAGCGGCCGATATCCGGTCATCCGGACCAAACCGAAGCTCAGGACGTTGCCCCACAGCGCGCCCGCGTACGAGGCGAGGCCGCCCCCGACCGGGCCATACGCCAGCACCGACGCCCCCACGAACAGCGAGCCGGGGATGTGGGCGACCACTCCGAGCCCATACAGAAACACGAACGGGACCACCGCCCAGCCACCGAGCCCCTGAAGATGGGCGCGAAGGCCCTCCACGTCGAGGTGGCTGACCACGCCGCTGCCGCGCACGGCCGCGATGATCCCCGCCAACGGGAGCAGCGCCCACAGCACCCGGCGAACGAGCCGCGGGGCTCGGGCCTCTCCGCCGTCGCCCTGAGGCGCGTCGTCGGGCGCCGGCAACGGCGAATCGTTCACGCCCCCCGTGGCCACACCCGCCGAGTACCAGGTCCACCGCTGCCCGAGAACGATCAGAACGGAGTTGCCGGGTGTTTCCGGACGGGAAGGCCCGGGCCCGCCACCGTTACAGAATCGCCCCGGCCGAACGGTTCGGCGTCCTCGTCGGCGACGGCACGTGTCGTGCAGATTGACATCTAAGCGTGTCCACTTCGCCTGTCAGCCTCATCGGCGAACCGTCGGTCGCGACAGACGAGGCCCGAATCGGACCCAACGCCGTCCTGCAGACCCTGCGCGCGCTCGAGGCCCGAGCCGGCGCGGCGGTCGCCGAACGGGTGGCCCGCCAAGCGCGCCTGCCCGACCCATTGCCTCCCGGTATGATTCCGGAGGCGTGGTTCGTCCGCCTGGTGGCGGCGACCCGACGGACGCTCGGGCCAGACGAGGCCGAGCGCGTACTGCGCCGGTCGGGCGCCCTCACTGCCGACTATGTGGCCGCCCACCGGATCCCTGGTCTATTCAAAGCCCTTCTTCGCTGCCTGCCCACGCGGTGGAGCGTGCCGCTGCTTCTCTTCGCGTTCCGGCGCCACGCGTGG
The DNA here is from genome assembly GCA_028289325.1 of Myxococcota bacterium. GTDB lineage: Bacteria > Myxococcota > Kuafuiibacteriia > Kuafuiibacteriales > Kuafuiibacteriaceae > JANQQN01. The sequence goes on from JANQQN010000203.1 coordinate 4,778, forward strand.
ACCTTCGCCGGTTCCAGCGCATTCTCGGTCGCCCGTGCCGACCACGGCGCCGGGTTCGAGCTGACGCTCGATGACTGCCCAACCTGCCGCCATCAACCCGGCGAACCGCGCCCCGGCGGCGCGTATTACGAGGCCGCGTTCGAGGGCCTGCTGCGCCTCGCGGGGCGCAATATCAATGTTCAGGAAGTGTCCTGTCGCCTGCGCGGCGACGACGTCTGCCGCTTTTCCGTGACCACTAGAGACGAGGATCGACGATGAGGATCGTGCTCATTCACCCCAACTACCACTCTGGCGGCGCGGAGATCGCCGGCAACTGGCCGCCCGCATGGGCCGCGTATCTGACCGGCGCCCTGAAGGCCGCGGGCTACGACGACATTCACTTCATCGACGCGATGACCGATCGCCTCGAAGACCCCGAGCTCGCCGAACGCCTGTCGAAGATCGAGCGGCCGGACCTGATCGGCTGCACGTGCATCACGCCCAGCATCTACAAGGCGCAAGACACCTTGAAGCTGGCGCGGCGCCTGCACCCCGAGGCGGTCACCGTTCTCGGCGGCACCCACGCCACATTCATGTTCGAGCAGGTGTTGAACGAGGCCCCGCACATCGACTTCATCGTCCGCGGGGAAGGCGAAGAAATCCTCGTCAACATGGTGCGCGCCCTCGAGGCCGGCCGTCTGCGTGAAGAGCGGCACCTCATCAAGGGGCTCGCGTATCGCGATGGCGACAAGGTGGTCACCACCGCGGCCCATCCGCCGATCAAGAACCTCGACACCCTGACCCCGGACTGGGGCATCCTGAACTGGAAGAAGTACATCTACGTTCCGCTCGGGGTTCGGGTGGCGATCCCCAACTTCGCCCGCGGGTGTCCGTTTACGTGCTCGTTCTGCTCGCAGTGGAAGTTCTGGCGAACCTATCGGGCCCGGACGCCCGAGAAGTTCGTCGACGAGATCGAAAAGCTCGTCAAAGAACACGACGTCGGCTTCTTCATCCTCGCCGACGAAGAGCCGACGATCAATCGACAGCGATTCATCGAGCTGTGCCACGCGTTGATCAAGCGCGACCTCGGCATCAAGTGGGGCATCAATACCCGCGTGACGGACATCTTGCGCGATGAGGACATGCTCCCGCTGTACCGAAAGGCGGGTCTGGTCCACGTCTCGCTGGGCACCGAGGCCTCGGCGCAGCTGAACCTCGAGCGGTTCCGCAAAGAGACCACCGTCGAGCAGAACAAGAAGGCGATTCAGCTGCTTCGCAAGAACGGCATCGTCGCCGAAGCGCAGTTCATCATCGGGCTCGAGAACGAAACCCCGGAGACCATCGAAGACACGTTCAAGTGGGCGATGGACTGGGGATGCGACATGGCCAACTGGATCATGTACACCCCGTGGCCGTTCTCCGACCTGTTCGCCGACCTCGGAGACAAGGTCGAGGTTCGGGACTACGCCCGCTACAACTTCGTCACCCCGATCATGAAGCCGGAGACCATGACTCGAGGCGAAGTCCTGCACGGCGTGATGAGGAACTACGCGCGCTTCTACATGCGGCGAGCGCTGTTCAGCTATCCGTGGCTCCGCGACGGTTTCATGCGCCGCTACATGCTCGGGTGTCTGTGGGCGGTGCTGAAGTCCGGCTTCGAGCGCCGGTTCTACGACCTCGGCCGCATCGGCTACTACGGCCAAAAGCAGGTCGACTTCAAGTTCGACGAAAAGAGGATCCTCAGCGACGACGAGCTCGTCCAGCTCGGCGAGCGGCGCAAAGAAGTGGGCAGCACCTACCACAAGGTCGCCGCGTGCGGCGGAGGACCGGAGCTCGCCGCCGACGCCCCCATCGACCGGGTCGAAGCGTTGGTCGCCGACGGAGAGGTTCGCATCCCCGAAGGCGAAGAGCGCATCGACGAGTTCCTCGACCCGAGAGGGTTCGCTCGGCAGCGGGCGCGGGCTAAGCGTCAGTCGCAGCAGCTGACGTCCCAGGAGACCGCGCCCAGCTGAGCTGGCGGCGGGACGGGGCGGCGCACCTCGCCGCCCCCGTCGACTGACCCGCCACCGCTTCGGAACGACCGAGCATACCGCTCGACCGCGGCTACTGGCCGTACAGCTCGAACTCTTTGATGCCCGTATTGCCGCCCGTGGTCTGCACGGCATCGAAGCGCAGCCCCCGCGTGGTGAACGGCACATCGAGAATGAAGTCGTAATACGTGTCGGGGTCCGGGCTGAAGAATGGCCCTAAGACCGTGCCGTCGTCGATCGTGACCTGAAAGCTCTCGATGATCGAGGTACCGTCCACCATCTGGCGGCTCTGAAAGCCGATGCGCTCGATGGTTCGCGAGGCGCCGAGATCGATCTCGAACCAGGCATCGTCTCCGTCCATGAAGCTCGACCACTCGGTCCGAAGGTCGCCGTCCAAGGCGTTGTCGATGCCCCAGGTCTCGCTGTTGCCCGCGTTGCCGAAGTTGCTGGAGACAGCGGCCACCGTCGTTCCCTCTTGTAGGGCGGCCATGTTCGTCGCCCCCGCGCTGTCGGCCTCCGAAGTGGTGCGAAAACTGAGGACCTCGGACAGGAACACCGTCCCGCTCCGATCTTCGGCCCGGGCGGCGACGAAGTACGTCGTCTCGGGCTCCAGCTGCACCAGCGGCACCTCGTGGTTGATGTCGTAGGGGTCCGCGGGATCCATGAACGGGTCGAGGAAGATCCGGTCCAGCGTATCCGCCGCCGAGCCCAGCTGCGCCTCGCACGTCGTCTCGACCGCGGTCACGAAGCGAAGGACTGCCCGGCGGGCCTCGACGTCTTCGACCCTCAAGTTAAAGAACACCGCCGTCGAGTCGTCCGGTGGATCTCGTTCGTCGGCGCCGTCGCAACCGACGTTGACCGCCATGACCAACAGCCCCAACCCAACGGGAGCGAAACGAGGACCGGCGGCCCCCCGCCGTCGAGCGTCATCGCGTACTTGCACGGGCGGAGTGTGCCGAATCCACGCGTGTTTGGAAACGCCGCCGTCGGGGCCGGAATCAGGCACGAAGCCCGCTCGTGGTACAGTCACGCCATGACTCAGCCTCTTACGCCCGTGAAAGGAGAGGCCACCTACCAAGACGTGCAGGATGCCCCCGAGGGCATGGTCGCTGAGCTGCTCGACGGCGAGCTGTTCCTTCAGCCCCGCCCGGCTATGAGACATGCCCATGTCGGCTCGGTGCTCGGCGCCTTGATCCTGCCTGCGTTTTCACTCGGCCGCGGCGGCCCCGGGGGCTGGTGGATCGTGGACGAACCCGAGCTGCACCTCGGTCCCGACGTCCTGGTGCCGGGCCTGGCGGGATGGCGCAAAGACGCGTTGCCGGCGTTCGACCTGTCCGTCGCCCATGTCGCGGAGGTCCCTCAGTGGGTATGCGAGGTCTTGTCCCCCTCGACGGCGGCGAAAGATCGCATCCGGAAGCTTCCTACGTACGGCCGCTTAGGGGTCGTACACGCGTGGCTGATCGATCCCGGCGCCCACACCCTGGAGGTCTACCGATGGGACGATACGTGCTGGTCGCTGATCGGCGCCCACGCCGGCAAAGAGCGGGTACGGGCCGAACCGTTCGAAGCGCTGGAGATCAACCTCGCCGACCTGTGGCTGCCCGAGCGCGCGGCTGAACGCCTCTGATGGTCCAGAACGTGACGCCGCTTAACTTGCCCGAACGGACAGTGATCTCACTCAAGGAATCCGGATCAAGAATCAAAAATCGCGCTCACACTCACCGGCGACAGACCACCACATTGCAGGTCCACTGATTTTACCGGTCGCCGAGGCTGACCAAAGGAGCTTCGTGATGATGTATCTCGCTCGAGTCTTTGTTTCTGTGATGGCTTTTACGGGTGCCTCGGCGCTCCTATCCACGCCGGAGGCCGCGGCGCAATCCAAGCCCAAGCCCCTGGTCAGCGTCAAAGAGCGGTCCTTCAAAGCGGTGACCCGCGAAGGTCTAAAAGAGATGAAGCTCGACAAGCGGCGCTGGGTGCGAGCGAACGTGAAACAGCCGGGCGGCAAAACCGTTCACGGCGCGCCCGAGCTTGATCCTGCTGGCGCTGCGGCGGTGGGTATGATCCTGATCGGAGCCGGAGTCATCCTCTTCGAGCGCCGTCGCCGGACCGCGTAGCGAAAAGGAGCGTCTCCGCGGACGCCCCATGTCGCACTTCCTCCCGATCGTTGGCCTGCTGACCCTGATCGAGGTCTTCGTCCTCTCTCTTCTGTTCGACATCCAGCCGCTGACCACGCAGTCGGGCCTCGCCGCGCTCGTGGGCGGCGGCGGGGGGCTGGTTCCTCTGTTGTTCATCGGCCCGCTCGTCCTGACCATGCTTCGGGACGCCACCCTGCACCAGCTGGCCGTCCAGCTGGGGCGGGTCCGGGTCCCGCCGTATCGCGCGGCGGCGGCGTTTGCGGCGCAGCTTCTCGCCTTCGGGGCTTTTCTGTACGCCACCCGCGCCCTGCTGTCGGCGTCCCACCCGACCGACCTGCAGGTGTTGATGTGGCTCTGCGCAGCCCCTTTGGTGCCCGCCATCGCTTGGGTGGTGGCCTGGCCGGACACGCGGGTCCTCCCTCTTCTTCAGCGCGCCGCGCCCGCCCTCCTCATCGGGGTGGCGCTGTCGCTGTTCGTGTGGTCGATGGGCTCGGTCTCCGCGGCCTTCTGGAACCGCCTGTCCCCCGTGGTCCTGATTCCCGTCCACGAGATCCTGCAGCTGACCCTCACCGACGTCGTGTACGAGCCGGAGCTGCGCAACGTCGGCACCGAGCGTTTCCTCGTGAACATCTCGAAGCAGTGCTCGGGGCTCGAGGGGTTGGGCCTGCTCGTTTCTTTGGCAATCATCACCATCTTCCAGCGCCGTAACGCGTGGCCATGGCCGCAAGCGGTGTTGTTGATCGTCAGCGCGGCCGTCCTGTCGTGGGTCGCGAACGTCATCCGGATCAGCCTTCTGGTGATGATCGGCGACGCCGGTTACGAGGCGGTGGCCATCGGCGGCTTTCACTCCAAGGCCGGCTGGGTCCTGTACTCCCTGATCGCCCTCGCGATGATGGTCTTCGTTTCCCGCAAGGCCTCGCCCGACGCGCCGTCCCCCATCGCGGCGGCCGGCGAAGACCCGGTGTTGACCCGGGTCGAAGCGTTCGTGGGCCCGGTGCTCGCATTCACCGTGGCCGGGCTCCTCACCAGCCTCGCCACCGCCGACGCCTTCGATCCCCTGTACGGCCTGCGAACCATCGTGGGGGGCATCGCGCTGATGTTCGCGCTTCGCTCGCTGCGGCCCGCGGACCTCCGGGATGAACCCAACGCCGGCGCACCCGCGGCCGCGGTCGGCATCGGCGTCCTGACCTACGGGATATGGCTGCTGCTCGCGCCCGGCCCGATCCACGCGCCGCTGGTCGAAGGCTTGACCTCGATGTCGACGTTCGCCGCGACGTCGTGGGTCGTGGCCCGGATCGTGGGTACGGTGATCGTGGTCCCCTGGGTCGAGGAGCTCGCCTTTCGCGGTTACCTGCTTCGCCGTCTGAGCGGCGAAGACTTCATGGCCATCCCCTACGCCCGTTTCTCTCTGATGCCGGTGATCATTTCGTCGCTCGCTTTCGCCGCCGTGCACGGCGCGTTTGTCGGGGGGTTCGCGGCCGCCGTGTTGTTCGCGGCGGCCCAAGCCTACGGGCGACGCCTTCGTGATGCGGTCATCGCCCACGCGACGACCAACGCCCTGATCGTCATTCAAGCGTTCATCGAGTGGCCGACGTGAGCCGCGACCCGCCCCACGATCCTCACTCCATGAAGCGACTGACGGCGGGGGCGGCGATCAACTTTCCGGGCGAGACCCTCTTCGCGCGCGTGGCGCGAGCGGTGTGCGACGCCGGCTGTCTGCCCCGAAAGGAGCTGTACGAGACCTGGGAAGTCGCCCGGCGAGTGGTCCGGCGATTCCGAGGGGGTCGGGTGGTCGACCTGGCCGCAGGTCATGGCCTGCTGGCCCACGTCATGTGTTTGCTCGACCCTTCGCTCGACGGCGCGGTCGCCGTGGATCGGCGTCGCCCGCCCAGCGCCGACCGGCTCGCGGCCGCGCTGGCCGCGCGATGGCCGCGGTTGGTCGGTCGGATCGACTACCTGGAGGCCGAACTGAAGGGCGTGAAACTGCGGCCCACCGACACCGTGCTCAGCGTGCACGCGTGCGGATCGTTGAGCGATCTCGTCCTCGACCTGGCCGTGGCCGCGCAGGCCCGGGTCGCGGTATTGCCGTGCTGCCACTCGAAGCGTCACTGCGACACGGGCGGGCTTCTCGGCTGGATGGAGCCCAGCCTGGCCATCGACGTCACCCGCGCCGCCCGCCTCACCGCGACCGGCTACCGGGTCCACACCGCGATGATTCCCGAGACGATCACCCCGAAAGCCAGGCTGCTGTTCGGCCACCCGCCGGGATTGATCAACTCGACCGACGCCGACCTCGCGCCCCCAGGTTGATGTTCAGCGCGCCGATGATGGTCATCGGACCGGCGGCCTGAGCGCTTTTTAAGCACGGATCCGGCGCGCGCTCGCGGCCGAACCGCTCCACGAGGAGGGCTTCGGCCCGGTCGACCCGGAGGTTGCCCGCGCCCTCGGACGTCTTTGGGATGTCCGTTTGGTCGAACGCGGTCTCGGTGAGGATCCGCTGGATGTCGCCGTCGCGCACCAGCTCGACGGCCGACTTGCGCAGGCGGCCGTTGGTGAACAGGTCTTGCGCCCGCCCCAGGAGCAGGGCGGCCGCGCCGGCGACGGCCGGCGCCGCCATCGAGGTGCCGGACAAGGCCGCGAACCCCTCGTCGAGGAAGGTCGACACCACCTCCACCCCGTTCGCCCCGATGTCCGGCTTGTCGGTCTGACCGGTGCCGTCGTCACGCGCGCTTCCTCTCGACGAAAAAGGCGCGATGGTATCGTCGGTCTGCTCCGGCGTGCCTTGGGTGTCGAAGGCCGCCACCGCCACCGCGTCCTCGGCGTTGCCGGGAGAAGAGATGGTCCCGGCCCCGGGCCCATCGTTGCCGGCCGCCGCGACCACCAGGATGCCCGCCGCCCGCAACGCCTTCACCTTCTCGTGCAGCGGGTCCGAACCGACGGGGCCGGCAGGCCCGCCCAGCGATAGGTTGACGACCATCGGTCGACCGCGGGCCAGAAAGTATTCCTGCGCCTTATCCAGCCCGGACAGCACCGATGCCGTACTGCCTCGCCCTCGGTCGTCGAGGACCCGTACCCCGAGGATCGCCGCCGCCGGCGCCATGCCGCGAACGGTCCCGTCGGCCCCGCCGATGCCCGCGACGTGGGTGCCGTGGCCGGTCTGGCCGTCCCGGGGGACGGTCTCGGTGCCAGCAAATACATCGAAGAAGCCCTCGATGCGGTCGTCGTAGTCCGGATGGGGTGCGATACCGCTATCGACGATCACCAGGTCCGTTCCTTGGCCCCGAATGCCCCGCGCATGCAGCTTGTCGGCGCCGTGGGTCGCCCGCGTGTTGAGCGTCTTTCTCGTGATACCCGTTACTTCCGCCCCCAGGCGCTTCATCGCCGCCGGCGACGGATTCGACATCGGGCGGTTTTCGAAGACCTGGCCGCCCATCTTCTCGATGTTGGCCTTATCGGCGGCGCTCAGATCCCGGACCACGAAGCGGCCCTTGTCGCGGGTCGACAGGGCGCCCGGGCCTTGCTGAACCCCGCAGTCCTTGAGGGTGGTGTTCGGCGGCAGCTGTACGATGAAGCGGTCAGCGACGGTATGTAGTCTTGTCACTCGGTCGTTATCGGCGAGACGCCGATCTTGATGTGCGAGAAGTAGGAATATAAACGACCTTAAAGATCTACCTCACCAGATCTGTCATTCGCTCTTACCTCTGAGTGGGCAATAATGCTCGGTTTACAGTCTCGCGTACTTCTGTGAAAGACTCGACGCTTCGAAGCCCGGCCGCTCCTCGAGGTGTAGGTTGAACGATTCGACGGATCCCATGATCGGAACGCTCGTCGGCGGCAACCTTCGTATCGTCGCCCACCTTGCTGACGGCGGCACCGGCACGATCTACCGGGCGATTCAAACGTCGACGGACCGGCCCGTGGCGGTGAAGATCCTCGCCAAGCGAAGCCCCGGCGACGAGGAGATGTTCGAGCGATTTCAGACCGAGGTCCGATCGCTCGCCCGCGTGACGCATCCCAACGTCGTTCGGCTCTACGACTGCGGTCAGATCACCGACGGACGATGGTACCTCAGCATGGAGCTGCTGGAGGGTCGCTCGCTCGACAAGCTCCTCAAGGATGGTCCCCTGCCCGCGGACCGCTGTCTCGAGATCATCGATGATGTCGCCGCGGTCCTCGAAGACGCGCACCAGCACGGCATCGTCCATCGGGACATCAAGCCCCCCAACGTATTCCTGCAGCGGGTCGGCCACTACGAGTGCGTTCGCCTCCTGGACTTCGGCATCGCACGCCTCGGCCAGCGCCCAGGCTTGGGCGACCGCCCCGCGGGGACCCCCGCGTACATGGCCCCCGAGCAGATCCGAGGCGCCGAAGTCGACGGCCGAGCCGACATCTACGCCCTCGGGGTGGTGGCCTACGAGTGCCTCGGCGGCCGGCATCCGTATGGACACGACACCCCGATCACGATGATGGCCCGACACGTCGTCGAGCCCCCCCAGCCCTTGCTCGAGCGTCGGCCCGACCTCGACATCGATTCCGAGCTGGCCGCATTCGTCATGCGGCTGCTCGACAAAGACCCGGATCGCCGGCCCGCGGACATCGTGTCGTTCCGCGCCGAGCTGCAGCACTTCTTCAAGGCGCCGCCGCCCCGACGCGGCGCGTCTACCCAGCGACGTCCGATCGAGGTCGCCGAACCGCCCTCGTCTCCCTCGAACGCGGAGGACCCAGAGGTCGTATCCGACGTGGAACCGGTCGAGGCCCCCGCCCCGACCCGACCCCGACGGCGGCGGTTGATAGGACTGGTGAGCGCAGGCCTCCTGGTCGCGCTGGCCACCTACTTCGGGATCCAGTCGGGCTATCTTTCGTCGGCGATCCCTCGACCGCCCGCCGCGTTCACCGCCGCCTCGACGCGCTCGAGCCCATCCGTCATTCGCCGAGACCCTACCCGACCGGCGCGAAACGTGCGGGTGTGTTACGAGTCGGGCGGAGGTTCTTCACTCGTCGCGCCCCGGCTGAAGGTCGACGGCGCCCAGGCCGAAGTCGAACCCCGAGCGCGGTGCTTCGAGGTGAGCCTCTCGCTCGGCGAACATACTTTTGTCTTGGAAACCGATGACGGAGTGCAAGCTCGACTGCGCCACACGATCGACGCCGGTACCCAACGCGTGTCGTTGCTCGTTCCCTGACTTCCCGGACGTGTGCTACATCGGCCCGTGGTGACGATGCTTCGATTGGGAATCATGGGCGCAGGAGCCATCGGGGGCTTCGTGGGGGTGCGGGCGGCGGCGGCGGGGGTGCCGGTGACGATGATCGGTCGCTCGGCGCTGAGCGCGGTGCAAGACCGCCTCAAGGCCGTTGATCTGGACAATCAGGCCAGCGTTCCCACCGCCGAGCTACGGGTCTCGGACGACCCCGCGGACCTCGCCGACGCCGACGTCTGTCTGTTGACCACCAAGTCGAAAGACACCATCGAGGCCGGGACTCGCCTGAAGGAGGTCCTGCCGCCGGAGGTCCCCGTCGTATCGCTGCAAAACGGCCTCGACAACCCGGAGCGACTGCGAAGCGTGGGACTCAGCCAGGTGGTGCCCGGGCTCGTGACGTTCAATGTCGTCTGGCAAGACGCGGTGTTCCGCCAGACGACCAGCGGGCCGATCGTGACCGAAGCCGGCGACAGCCACCCCGGCCTCGCCGAGCTCGTGGGGAGACTGACCGATGTCCCGTGGATCGTGGAGGACGATCTGCGGGCCATGCAGGCCGGCAAGCTCCTCATCAATCTCAATAATGGGGTCTGCGCAGCGAGCGGCGTCACCGTCGCCGAGTCCCTCAAGTCGAAGGCCTTGCGCCGGGTGTTCGCCCTCTGCATCCGCGAGGGCCTCAAGGTCTTCGCACGGGCTGGTCATCCCGTGCGCCGCATCGGCCGCATCTCCCCCGAGGCCATCGCTCGCATCTTGGTCCTTCCTGATTTTCTTTTCACTCGTCTCGCTCAGCGAATGGTGAAAGTGGACCCTCTTGCGAAGTCGTCGACGCTTCAGGACCTCGAGCGCGGGCGGCCGACCGAGATCGATGATCTCAACGGGGCCATCGTTCGCTTGGGAGAACAACACGGCGTGCAGACGCCGGCGAACCGCTACATCACCGAGACCATCAAGCGGCTCGAAGAAACGAACGATCGCGTCCACCCGAGCGTCGACGATATCGTGGCCGCCGTCGGCTGAATGACGTGACCGGGACGCAACGCGGTCGAAGAACCGCCGATTACCGGTAGGTCCGAACCTTCGGATCCGCCAGGTGCGCAATGGCGTTGAACTGGTCGAACGAGACCCGGGCGCCGGAAAACGTGAACCGGGTCAGCGACGCGTTGTAGACCCGCCAGTTGAGTTTGGCGGCTTGAATCTCCGGGGCTCGGAGCACCGACTGCACGGCGACCCCGATCGGTCCCCCGGAGGTCACCGCGACCACCGTCGAGCTCTTCGGCGCCGACGACATCGCGGTTTGTAGCGCCGCCGTGACCCCGGCCGAGAATCGAGACCAGGTCAAAAGGTCCGGCGCGTCGTAGTCGCCGTGGACCCACGCGTCCATGACCGCCTCCAGAACCAAATGGGCCCACCGGTAGCGCTCGCGATCGTCGGTGGCCCGGTGAAGGTTGTCGACCCGCCGCGAGAACTCCGGGTCTCGGGCCGCGAGCTGCGGCGCGATCGTCTTCTGAATATCTTCGGCGGGATACTCGTCGAGACCGGCCGCCACCTCGGGAGCCGGCCACGCCGCCCCGGCTTCCTGGGCCGCGTCGCTCGCCAGCAGCGCGGTGTCTTGCTGGCGCCGGAGGGTTCCGGTCCACACCCGGTCCACCTCGATGCCTTCGCGCGCGAACCACTGGCCCACGAGGCGGCTTTGCGTCCGCCCGAGATCCGACAGCCGGTCGTAGTCGTCGGTCAGAAACCGCGCCTGACCGTGTCGAAGCAAGTACAGGGTGCTCATCGTCGTCCTCCTTCGCCGCCTATCACAATCGCGCTACCAGACGTCGACGAACCGCGTAGTCGGCGCTTCGGATCGCCGAAAGACAGCCAGCGCCCGCAGCACGGCCTGCCGGGTATCCGCGGGGTCGATGACCGCATCGATCTCGAGAAAAGACGCGGTGGAGATCGCTTTACCCACTTCGTACAGGCGCCCCACTTCGCGGTCGAACAGCGCTCGCCGGGCGTCGTTGCTGGGCGCGGCCTCGAGCTGCTTTCGAAACGCAAGCTGAACCGCACCTTCGAGTCCCATGGGCCCGAACTCGCCGCTGGGCCAAGACACGTTCAGCGCCGGGCTCCAGAAGCTTCCCCCGGCCATGGCTTGCGCGCCGAGCCCATAGCCTTTGCGGAGGGCCACCATCACCAAGGGAACCCGCACGTTCGCGGCCACCACCAGCATTCGCGACGCGCGGCGCACGGTGGCCGACCGTTCGTGCTCGGGGCCCACCATGAAGCCCGGCGTATCGCACAGCGACAACAGCGGGACCTCGAAGGCATCACACAGGCGCATGAACCGCGCGGCCTTCTCGGCCGCCTCGGCGTCGATGGCGCCGCCGAGAACCAACGGATCATTGGCGAACACGCCGATCGGACGCCCTTCGATCCGGGCCAGGCCGGTGATGATGCCCGGCCCGTAGGCTCGTCGGAGCTCGACGAAAGACTCGGTATCGGCGAGCAGATCGATGACTCGCCGCACGTCGTACACTCGCTTTCGGTCTTCGGGCACCACGTGTCGCAGCGCTCGCTGGTCCGCGGCCGACCACTCGGTCGTGGTCCCTTGAAAATATCCGAGCACCTGGCGAGCGAGCGCGGTGGCGTGTTCTTCGTCGTCGGCGACCAGGTCGACGACCCCGTTGGCGGCCTGAACCTCGATGGGGCCGATGTCCTGCACCCGACACGCACCGAGACCCCCCGCCTCGACCATCGCCGGACCGGCCATTCCGATGAATGAGCTTCGGGTGGCGATGGTGATATCGGAGCTCCCGAACAACACCGCGTTGCCGGCAAAGCAGGGACCGGACGCGATACCCAACCGGACCGCGCGCCCGCTCGACGACGCGTAGGTGGCGAACGTATGCACGTCGAGGGTCGAGGCCACGATGTCCTGCAGGTCGGTGTCGCTCGGGCGTCCGCCACCACCTTCGCAGTAGAACGCCACGGGCACGCTCCAGTCTCTGGCCAGACCCAAGACCCGATCCGTCTTTTTGTGGTTGAGCATGCCTTGGGTTCCCGCGAGCACGGTGTAGTCGTAGGCCAGCACCGCGCACCGGGCCGCATCGGCGCCGAAAGCGTCCGCGTTGACCGTGCCGAACCCCGCGATCAACCCGTCGGCGGGCGTGGAGGCGATGAGGTCGTCCATGCTCCGCACCCGCCGTTGGGCCGCCACGACGAGCTGGCCATACTCCTGAAACGAACCGGGATCACACAGGTCGTCGACGTTCTCCCTCGCCGTCCGCTGGCCCCGCCGGTGGCGCTTGGCCACCGCGTCGGGCCGACGATGATCGAGGGTTCGGTCGAGGCGCTCGCGCAGCTGCTCGAGATCCGGACGGACCTCATCGAGGGCCCGGGTCACCGTCGACGGTCGGTCGCCGCTCGCGCCCGTCTGAGGCCGCAGATCGAGCAGCGCCTGGCCCGCGCTGACCACGTCTTTGGGCCGCACGCGGACGGCCACGATCTCGCAACCCTCGGGCGCGGTGACCGCGTGATGCATCTTGAGGGCCTCCAGGATGACCAGCTCGGTGCCCGCGGGGACCGTGTCGCCCGGCTTCACGAGGACCGCCACCACCTCCGCCCGCAAAGGCGCGGTGACCTCCCCCGTCGACGGCCCAGCGGTGATCGGCGCCCGCGAGCTTTGGCGAGCGTCGATGAACCCGGTCGACACCCGCCACGCCCGAACGTTCGGCTCATCCACCAGCGCCCGAAGGTCACGAAGATTGGTGTCGACGCCATCGATCTGGAACTCGTCGAGCGCCCGTGCCGCCCGCCGCAAGCCCGCCGAAAGATCCGGCTGCGGCACCCTGACGATCACCTTGCCCAACAGCGGATCGAATCGTGGGTTGATGGGGGCCCCGACGACCACCGCTGCATCGACCCGAACCCCCGGTCCGGTCGCGGGGCTGAACCGCTGCACGATGCCTTCCGCGGGACCGACACGACCGCCCTCGTCGACCGATTCCGCGTACAGGCGCAGCTGAATGGCCAGTCCTCGCGGGGCCGGGGTCTCTCGAAGGCCGACCTGCTCGAGATTCTCGCCCCCCGCCAGTCTCAACTGGATGGCCACGAGATCCAGCCCGGTGATCTCCTCGGTGATCGTGTGCTCGACCTGTAGCCGAGGATTGCACTCGATGAAGAACCACGAGCCGTCACCGGCGACGAGAAACTCGAAGGTCCCCAAGCCGCGGTAGTGGGTGTCGCGGGCTAGAGTCTCCGCGGCCTCGAAGAGGCCTTGTTTGACGGGCTCGGGGAGGTTGGGGGCCGGCGCCACCTCCACGATCTTCTGCCGCCGACGCTGCAGCGAGCAGTCGCGCTCGCCGAGATGGCGGGCGTGAACGCCGTCGGCCACGATCTGGACCTCGACGTGCCGCGCGTCGAGGAGCAGTCTCTCCGCGTACAGGCCCCCTTCCCCGAACGCTCGCTCCGCCTCCGACCGGCAAGCGCGAAAGGCGGCGGGCAGCTGGTCCATTCCTTCGACGACGCGAAGACCTCGGCCGCCTCCGCCGCTGGTCGCCTTGAGCATGATCGGTTGCCGGACCTGCCGCATGAACGCTTCCGCGTCGGCGACGTCGGTGAGGATTTCGGTGCGCTCGAGCACCGGCACTCCGATCGCCTCCGCGAGACCCAGCGCCTGTCGCTTGTCCGCGAGGGCTTCCAAGGTGGCCGAGGAGGGCCCGACAAACCGCAAGCCGGCCTGCTCACACAGCTTCGCGAAGGCCGCGCGCTCGCTCAGCAGACCGTATCCGGGGTGAACGGCATCGCATCCCTCGGTCCCAGCGACGTCGACGATCCGCGCCCCGTCGAGGTACGCGGACGGCCCTTCGCCCGGCAGCGACACGACGCGGTCCGCGGCCGCCACGTGGGGGTGCCGGCGGTCATCGGCGCTGAACACGGCCACGGTTTCGATACCGAGATCACGGGCGGTCCTGATGATGCGAAGCGCGATCTCCCCGCGGTTGGCGACCAGGACGCGACGAAGCATACCGGCGTCCTATCAGATTCGTTGTTCGGCGCCGAGGTCGAGCCGACGCCCGGGGATGATCGACCAGACCGCCTCCCCGTCGAAGGGCAACGACGCTTGATCCGCGAAGATGACGAGGCGACGGCGCGAAAGACCTCGGATCCGGGCGGTCAAAAGCAACCGACGACGGCCGCCTGTCCGACCGGCGGGTCAGCTCACGATGGCCGACGAGATCACCTCGCCGCCGGTAATGCGCCGGTTGATGACGTCATCGGAGAGGCCGACGGCTTTGGCCAGCGTCTTGCCCGCCGACTCCAGCGACCGATCGAAAGGAACGTTGCCGATGTCGGTGGCCTTGAAGTTACGGATCGTGCCGTTGCCGCGGAAGCGGGGCTCGAGCCCCCCCACGACGCCGGGCGCCACCCGCGGCCCGAACATGAACATGGTGTGGTGGTCGCGGTTGTGGTCGCGACCGCCACTGCTGTTGCGGGTCAGTCGACGGCCAAACACGTCGAGATGGGCGAAGGTGACCCGGTCCTGCAGGCCGGCCGCGGTCAGCCGAGTCCACAGGAGTCGGAACGCCTCCATCGACTGCAGGGTCTGGGTCGTCTCGCTGCGCAGGATCGTGTCCCGGTGGTTGTCGCCGCCCCAGCGAAGCTGAAGGACCACCACCGGGGTGACGTTGAGCTGCAGCAGGGCCACGGCGGCGCGCACTTCGTCCATCGGGCCGTCGCCGCCGATATCGGCGAGAAGCGGACCGAGGTTGTCACCCAGCTGCGCGGCCTGGTCCCGGCCCAGCGCATACTGGTCGATGAACGCCTTCTGCGCGTGGCTGCCCGACTGCTTCACGTCACGATAGACCTCGTCGAGCATCGCGTCGCGAAGACGGACGATCTGGCTCGGGTCATCGACTTGGGTCGGGTGGGTCGTCGAACCGAACAGGGCCTGTAGCTCCCGGGGATCGAGCGTTCCCAGCGGCCGCCCCTTGAACGTGACCAGGTTTCCGCCCACGTTCACCGGCTGATCCGTGAGGGTCCCCAGGGCCGGGGCGGCCTCCTGCGCGATGAACGAAGACAACATCTCTTGCCCCCGTCCGGACGCGTCTTTGATCGCGCCGTGAAACTTCATCACGTTCGAGAACTCGGGGTGCGCGTTCGCGTAGGTCCCGTGGTGGAAGAAGGTCGCTCGGTCGAGGAGCTCCTGCTGCAGCGAGGCCCAGGGGCCGGCCGCCTTGACCGTCGTCGAGCCCAACCGAAGGTCGACCGGCGTCTCGAATGACGCGGCGGTGTAGTTTACGCCGTTGACCGTACCCAGAACTTCGTTCTGCAGCTCCGCAACCCGGGGGTGGTCGATCAATCGGATCGGATCGTTGCCGTCGTCCGGATTGACCGGATACGTCCCTGGGGTATTCGCGTTGAGCGGGTGGCCCGCCTGGGCGTTCGACAGGATCGTGTACGTCGGCGTCGTTTGCGCCTGGGCGTGGGCCATCCGTCGGTGAAGCAAAAACGCCGGCGGGAGGCCGGTGACCAGGGCTCGCAGCCCGAGCGCTCCGCTCCCCAGTAGGGCCTGCTTCAGGAAGTCGCGCTTGTTCATGCCGTCCATGGGTCGTGCTCCCCTCAAATGCCTTGTCCGGCGAGCTCAGGGGAGCTGCAGGCCAAGATCCAAGAGATGTACAGCGCGCGGTTCCGGTTCGTTAATCCGAACCCGCAGGTCACTTCGTTCCGGTTGGCCTCGACGATGTCCTGGTTCTCCGCGCACTCCGTTGCGCGCCCGACATCGTAGGCCTTGCGGAGCGCATCGCGGGCCGCCCCGAAGCGAGGGTGGTTGGACGGAAGTCCCATCACGAAACGAACCATGCGATCGATGGAAACATCGACCGCCGCCTCGTTGGCGGCACTGAAGGTCTGGTTGCCGCCACCCACCTCTTGGGTAGCCAGCTGGGTGCAGATCTCCGTGAGCGCTCGGGCGTTGAAGGGGCCGCTGACGCTCTCTTGAATGAACTCCCGGCTGCCCCGGCCGTACGCATCGCTGGATATGAGGCTGGCCATGGACCGGGTGTTGTTGCTCCGATTGCAGCCGAAGTTGTTGCGCGTCTCGCAAACCCGCGGGGTCGCGTCGGGGTCGGCGGCTTGCTCGGCCGCACACCGGTCGGCGCGCGCGCCGAGAATTCGCGTCTCGAGCGCCGAACACAGATGATTCTCGCGGGCGATGCTCACGTAGAACTCGGTGACGTCGTGGGTCTCGGTGATCGCGGACCCCGTCACCAGCGGGGACGTGAACACATCGAGGAGGTGGGTCATGAAGTCGTAGCCGGAGGCCACGAACCCATCTCGCAGCCGGATGAACTCCGCGTCGTCCTCCAGGCAACGCTGGGAGTTGGCCCACATGCACAGCTTTTGCACCCACGCGGTCGGGAACCGCGGGTGATCGACCAGCGCCTGGCCGAAGTCATCCATGGTCACAGGAGCCGCGGTGTGGCCGTGAAACGCGAAGCTCGGCTCGAGTTCGGTCTCCGCGGTGTTCCGCATCCGGTAACGAACGTTGTAGACGTTCTGGAACTGCAGCCGCATGGGGTCGAGGAGCCGATGGCACTGGTAACACGCGGTATCGACGGGGGCGTGGTCCTCGGCGAGGCCGTTTTCGTTGGCCTGAGGGGTGAGGTCGCCGGCCTCGAATAGAATGTCGAGGGCCGCCAACAGCGCCTGATTGGTCGTGACCCGAAACTGGTTGTCCTCGTTGGTTTCCCAGCTCTCGAAGAAGGTCGGGGTGTTGAAGAACCCGACCCGAGGGGCCCGCAGGGCCAGGGTTCCGTTGTTGCCGATGTTGCGCAGGCCGGCGACGAAGTCGGCCTGATTCCTGAACTGCGGCACCGCCGACTCGTCGCTGGCCGGCTGGAAGTTGACGTAACGCCAGTCGCGGTAGTCGGCGTCGGTCAGGAAGTTCAGCTCTTCGAAATCGGGCGCGGGGTCGTTGTTGGCGCGGTCCGCGTAGACCAGGCCGGCGAGCATGGCCGTGGTGACCTGCCACCGTCGCGTGGTCGCCACCTGCCGGAAGTCCCCGCCGGAGGACACGATGTTCCAGGCCGTGCGGACGAAGCTCTCTTCCAAGTTGGCGAAGAACAGGTTGGCGTTGACGTTGGAATCATTGCCGCCGACCTCGTCGAACTGGTCCCGGTACCGCTGATTGCGCGGGTTGATCTCGTACTGCTGCAGGCTCAGGGTCAGGAACTGCCACACCTTGGCCTCGAACTCGGGGGTCGACATCCACCCATCGATCACTTCCCGCAGGCCGGCGACGTCGAGCGAACCGTCGTTCGCGGTCACCCGCCCCAGCTCGGCGTTGGTCATCGGGCCCCCGTGAAGGATGAGCTTCACCTTCGCCAGTGCGCTCTCGGGGGGCATCACTTCGAACGGGACCACCGCCGGAGGGGGCGGCGCCTCGTTGTTGTCGACCACGTCTTGCACCCACTGCTCGAAGCAGGC
This sequence comes from Myxococcota bacterium, assembly GCA_028289325.1. GTDB lineage: Bacteria > Myxococcota > Kuafuiibacteriia > Kuafuiibacteriales > Kuafuiibacteriaceae > JANQQN01. Next base: position 22,586 of record JANQQN010000203.1, read on the forward strand.
GACGTCATCTTCGGAAACGCCCATACCGCCGAAAGGCATCATCGGCATGCAGGCTTCGTCGCCCCACGCCGCGTAACGGACGGGGTCGACGAGCTTCAAGATCAGGGAGTCTTCGGGGTCGCTCGCGTTGATCAGCAGCTCGTCCCGGCAGCGGGTGTTGCCGGATCGACGGTTCAGCAGCCGAGCCCCAGCGCCGTCCGACAGCAGATCGAGGTTGCCGCCCTCGACCCCCGGCGTCGTGTCGTGACACGTGGTGCACGCGTTGTTGGGCAGGGCCATGATGCCCGCGATGTCGTCGCAGCGGCCCGCAACCGGGGTACAGGTCTGCCCGTCGCCCTCATACCCCGCCGCGCACGCGCAGGCGTAGGTTCCGGGCTGGTTGGTGCACGTCGCATTGGCCCCGCAGGTGGTGGCCACCGCGCACTCATCGATGTCCGTGCAGACGCCGTTGATCGCCTCGAAGCCCGCGCTGCAGCTCCCGGGCCCGGTCGGTCCGGTGGGACCGGGAACCCCGGTCGGTCCAGTGGGCCCCGACGGGGTCTCGCCCGAAGGGTCACCGACTTGGCCGGTGTTGCACGCCGTGGCGAGGCCGAGCACGGGCAACATGAAACGGATGGTTCTGAGCATCATCGGTGGAGGTCCTCCGAGCGCAGAAAGGATGCGGGTGTGGGTTCGCGTCGTCAAACGGGGAACGCGTCCCCATCGCCTTCCCTCATCGGTGCTTCACGTCGTCTTGATAAGTCCGTTTACCAATGATTTCAAACTGTTATACGGGACTGCCGCTGATGGTTCATCCCTCCATCGATGTAGAGGCGAGACACCATCGAGACGGGTCCGGCGGCGAGGGTTCCGACCGGGCGACGCCGGTCACAGCGCGGACAGAACACGGCGCGGATGACGTTCCCGGAACGGCGGTGGTAGGTCACGAGGCGATGGCGCCCCGGTCGCCGAAAAAGCGCGTTTCGCGAGCTCGCTGGACCCACCGGTCGGCGGTCGTCACCTCCACTCAGACCGGAGCGGCGCGACTCGCGATCATCTCGGACACCCACAGTCAGGCGCACCCCGACGCCGCCCGGCTCGTCGCCGACCTCGAGCCCGATGCCATTCTTCATGCCGGGGATGTGGGCCAGGCATCCGTGCTCGAGCCGTTTCGGCGTATCGCGCCCACCCTTATCGCGGTGCGGGGCAACATCGACCAGCAGACGCCCGACCTGCCCGACTCCGTGGACATCCGTGTCGATGACCCGGACGGGCGGCCCCTCGCGAAGCTGCTCTTGCAGCACATCTGCGTGTATGGCCCCAAGCTCCGCGCCGACGCCGCCAAGCGCGCGGCCAGCCACGACGCGCAGGTCGTGGTTTGCGGCCACTCTCATGTTCCGTTTATCGGTCGAGATCGGGGGCTGTACGTGTTCAACCCCGGCTCGATCGGCCCGCGGCGGTTTGCGCTCCCGATCGTGTTCGGCGTGATGGAGCTCGCGGCGGGGCGGGTGAGTATGACCCACATCAGCTGCGAAACGGGGCAGCGCTGGACACCGATGCCCAGCGCATCTGCCCCGAATGTCAGCGCCGATACATCGAATCGAAGCTGACCGCCTGGCGCTCCCAGCGCCACTGGCGGGGCAGCGCCGCCGAAGCCTCGTCGTTCGACACGGCCGGCGCCTCGCGCTCCATCGTGGCCTGCCACTGCGGCCCGGCGGGGGCCTCGGTCTTGGCCATCGCAGACGCCGCCGCACCGAGCGCGCACACGGTGAGGGCCGCGGCGGCGATGCGAGGAAGGGAGAACAGGGCGGTGTTCGAAGTGTTCATGCCTGGCTTCTGTCCAAGTCGCGTGCCAACGCCCTCGGACGGAAGCGACTCGGTTTTTTGGCCCTCGTCGTCTCTTTTCTGCAGCACTGGCGCTGCACTGAGCGCCATGCAGAGTCGACACCGGTCGCCCCGAGCGCGGCGAGGCGACGACTATTGTCGCAGATCGAGCTGCAGTCCGACGCTGGCTTCGACCGCCGCCGCCACCACCGCCTGCGCGAGGGCCAGGTCCTGAATGGCGAGACCCGTGCTGTCGAAGATGGTGATCGCCTCCGGGCTGGGACGGCCGGGCGCGATCCCTGCGACCACCTCACACACGCTGCCCGTCACGTCGTCCGGCGTGATCAGGCCCATGTGCAGCGCCACGTTGATCTCCCCGGAGTGGCTCGCCTGCGGCCAATCATCGACGAACACCACCCCATCCTTAAGGAGGGCAGGGTCGAGCTCTTGCTTGCCCTCCGCGTCGGCCCCCATCGCGTTGATGTGGGTTCCGGGCATCACCGCATCCCGCCCCACGAGCGCGGTGCGGCTGGGGGTCGCGGTACAGACGATGTCGCAACCCGCGGCGTCGCCGACGGCGCCAACCTGGCCGCCCCATCGATCGACCACCCGTTGGGCGGCCGATGGGTCCCGATCCGCGGCCACGACCTGGATCTCGGGGAAGCACACCCGGTGGGCTTCGACGAGAAAGTCAGCCTGCACGCCGCAGCCCACGATGCCCAAGGTGCGGTGGCGAACCGACAGATGAACCGACGCCACCGCCGCCGCGGCGCCGGTCCGAACCGCGGTGAGCAGGGTCGCATCGAGGATGGCGAGCGGCAACGCGGTCGCGGGGTCCGACAGAACGTACAGGCCCATGACGCTGGGCAGGTTGTGTAGGATCGGGTTCTTCGGGTGGCTGTTCACCCACTTCAGTCCGACCGCGTCCCCCATCGCCGCCGGCATCGCCCGCAGGTCGCCGTGGTGCTGAGGAAAGTCGAGGTAGACCTTCGGCGGCATCTGGGTCTGTCCTTTTCCGTGGGCGACGAACGCGGCTTCGACCGCGCTGACAGCGACGTCCATTCGAACGAGATCACGGACCTGGGATTGGGTCAGCAGTCGCATACGCGCGCCCAGCAGTAGCGCCTCGATGCCGCACCGTCCAGCCGCCGCGCGCATCCAGGCCATCGACTCGCGACTCGGCGCCCACGGATGGGCGCGATTTCCCATCCGCGCTATGGTCAGCCCCGATGACGACCCTTCGCACGATAGTGCGGCCGCTTCGCGCGCTAACGCCGCAGATGCAAGGTCGGTTACGAGGTTCGCATCCTTCTTGCGGGCGAGGACTTTCCGACCGGCGTACAACCTTGGCTTGGGGTCTCGATTCCGTTCGATCTATTCGAACGCGAGTCAGCAACCGTGCCGTCGACGGCGCGGTGCCTAGCCGAAGCGTCACCGGCGTTCATCGCGTTCCCCAACCGACGGTCGGTTAAAGCGAAATTTTTACCCACACCTTGGGGCCAAACAGGACCGCGACCGGAACCGCGTCGACGCTCGGAGCAACGACATCCGTTTGAGTGAGGACGGCGCGAAGCGCGTTCGGCTATCGTTCGCCGCGTGCCGAGCACCACCCGGCGCCGTGCAGGCGCACCGCGATGCTTCGTCGTTGGCCTCGCTCTGACCAGCCTCGCCATCACCACGACCGGCCTATCCGGCTGTGCCGCACCCGTCCGGCGACCGCCCACGCTGGGGCCCGAGGCGTCCGACGCCGACCGACGAGCGCTGTACGGCAAGTTCCGGCTCCAGCCGCTCGACAACCAGTCCGTCCTGCGAAGCACCGAGCTGCTGAACCTCAATCAGGTCCGGGACCTCAGCGCCGGCTGCCCACCGGCCCAGGCGCTGAATCCGTCCGACTCGTGGCTGCCGGCGGTCCTCGGCGTCGCCGGGGCGGCAGCGTTCAGCGTCGGCGCCGCACCGGAGCTGTTCGATTCGGACCGGGACTCCGATGACGACCGGAACCTGATCCTGATGTTGTCGGGCGGCGGCGCGGTGCTGCTCGGCGTTCTCCTCGAGCTAACCATCCAGCCCCGGAACCGCGACGTACAGGCGATCTCTCAGGCCTACAATCGATGTCTACTCGATAGAATCAACCGAACGAAACGCCCCGACGACGACCTCGTCCCCCGTCCGATCCGAACTCCCTTCCCCGAGCTACGCTCGGGCCCGGCGACCACCTCGACATCGACGTCGGGCCGATAAAACGGGTGTCTCTGGTCCATCCACCCGGAAACTTTCGTTCACGCGACAAATGGGGGACCACCGTCGGGCTCCGCGCACACCTTTCGCTTTGGACGATGAACGCGCAATGGTCGGCTTCGGAAATTGTCGCCATGCCGCATCCTGTCGCATCCAACCTTTCACGAGAGCGAACACATGGCTCACATGAGCGCGGTCGGGACAAAGGATGACGCCGTACTGCGTGGTGACGTAGATTAAAGATGTGGTGGCGGCGAAGGCGAATCAGAGCGCAGACCGCATTCGGGCCAAGGAGGGCCTCGACCTCACGCGCCTCGATCTATCGGCCGAAGAGGGCATGGTCGCCGCCCGTATCGCGTCACCCATGACCGTATCCGACGTCGGTTTCATGATGGGATGGGACCGAGAGCGAGCGCTGGCGGTAATTGTAAACCTGGTGCGCAAAGGGGCTTTGGAGTGGGTTCGGCGCGACCCGACGAACCCCCGGTTTCCGCCGATCGCGGACGGCAAGACGTACCCGGCCCCGCTCATGAATGCGGTTTGCGACCTCAACGAGAGTGAGCGCAAACGGATCCTCTGGATCTGCAGCCGCTTCGACGACCTCAACCACTACGACGTGCTCGACGCAGAGCCCGGCGACGACGAGGCGACCATCATTCGGAAGTACCGCGAGCGGGTTTTGGAATGGCATCCCGACCGCTGGCGTCGCGACCTCGGCCCGTTCAAGCGAATGATCGACGAGATCTATCGCCGGGTCCGGGAGGCGCGAAGCATCCTGTGCGACCCCGAACTCCGCGCGGCGTACGACCAGGAACCAGAGATCGCCCGTCTGTTCGAGGCGGAAGGAGGCGCCGCCAGACCCGCCGGCCGAGCGAGCGAAGTGCGGGAAGAGATGCGTAAGGCCGAGCGAGCCGCGCGCCGGCGTCGCCGCAACCCCATTCGAGAGAACCTGAATAAGGCCAAACATCATGCGCAACAAGCGTTGCGGCTGGAAGCCAACGGGGAAATGGTCGAGGCGCTGCGCGCGGCGCAGATGGCGCTCACCTTCGACCAGCGCAATGAAACCTACCAGCAACACGTCGACCGGCTGACCGAGCTGGCCGCCGAAGCACGCATCAAGGAGCCGATGCGACGGGGCCGAACCGCCGAGAGCATGGCGAACTGGGACCGCGCGATCGCGGAGTACGAATATGCCACCAAGGTGGCCATCAGCGCGCCCGAGCCCAAAAAGCGCCTCGCCTACAACATGATCATGGGCGGTCGAAACGCCCAGGAAGCGCTGTCGCTGGCCCGAAAGGCCACCGCCGACCTCCCGGAAGACCCCGAGGCGCACTTCGTGCTCGGCCTCTGCTACGAACACACCGACATGCGGTCCGCCGCCCTCAGCGCGTTCAGCCGCGCGATCGAGCTGAAACCTAACTTTACTGAAGCGAAGAAGCGGTCTCGACGACTGCGCTGGGGGTTGGGGTTCTAACCCCGGCTTGACCCGCGTTGGGCTCGACGCGATCGTCGTCGTCGAGTCCGCCTCATGCAGCACGTCAACGTTCTCATCATCGGGGCTGGGGTCTCCGGCATCGGTGCCGCTTGCCACCTGCGACGGAACAACCCCGACCACAGCTTTCTCATCGTGGAGGCGCGACCGTCCCTCGGGGGAACGTGGGACCTGTTCCGGTACCCGGGCGTCCGGTCGGACTCCGACATGTATACGTACGCCTACAGTTTCAAACCCTGGATTCAAGACCGGGACATCGCGACCGGCGAATCGATCCTCCGTTATCTCGAAGAGACCGTTGACGAATACGACCTGCGCCCGGCGATCCGCTTTGCACATCGAGTGAGTCGGGTGAGCTGGTCGTCCGACCGTCGCCGATGGACCGCGCGCGTGATTCCCGACCAAGGGGACGCGTTCGACGTCTCCTGCGACTTCCTAATCACGTGCACCGGGTACTACGACTACCGGCGCGGCTACCAACCGGAGTTCGCGGGCTTATCGTCTTTCGGAGGGGCGGTGGTCCACGCTCAGCACTGGCCGGACGACCTTCAGTGCGCCGACCGGCGGGTGGTGGTCATCGGCTCCGGGGCCACGGCGGCGACCGTGGTCCCCGCCCTCACCGAACGCGGGGCGACGGTCACCATGCTGCAGCGTTCTCCCTCGTACTTCTTTAGTCGGCCGTCGGTCGACGCGATCGCGATGGGGATGAGGCGAGTGCTGCCCTCGAGCTGGGCGTACCGAATCACGCGGTGGCGAAACATTCTTATCCAGCGCGTCCTGTTTTATTGGGTCCGCTGGCGGCCCGAGGCGGCCCGTCGATGGCTGCGCCGGATGACCACGGAAGGTGTCGGTCCCGACGTCGACGTCGACGTACACTTCAATCCCCGTTATCGCGTCTGGGATCAGCGGGTGTGCTTGATCCCCGACAACGACTTCTACGACAGCGTCCGAACGGGGAAGGCCAAGGTGGTCACCGATACCATCGATCATTTCGACGAGACGGGGCTGGTGCTGGCATCGGGCGAAAGGATCGACGCCGACGTGGTGGTCATGGCCACCGGCCTCCAGCTCAGGTTTCTGGGCGGAATCGACATGGACGTCGACGGGACACCGGTCGATCCTGGCCAGCTGGTGACCTACCGCGGCTTCATGTTCGCCGGGATTCCGAACTGGGTCTCGATCTTCGGGTACACGTCCGCGTCGTGGACGCTGAAGGTCGACCTGGTGGCCAGCTACGTCTGTCGTCTGCTGCGCCATATGCGGTCGCGCGGCTACGACACCGTGGTCGCTGAGCCCGACGCCCGAGCCACGCCCCAACAACCGCTCATGGCGAGCATCGGTACCGCCGGCTACATCCAGCGGGGCGGACATCTGCTCCCGAAACAGGGCGAAGGCGGCCCTTGGCTCAACAGCGATGACTACCTCACCGACCTTCGTTTCATCGCTTGGGCGAGCCTGAACGACCGGATCCTTCGATTTGGGGCTCGGCCCGCGCCGAAGGCCATCGAGGAGACAGCGTCGGTTCAGTAGCGCGCGCGCAGCTCGTGGCGGTCGAGGAGCGGACGACGTCGCCCCAACCGACGGGAGTAAAACACGTCGAACATGAGACCGCTCTGGACGTAACCGCGGGTCTCGTTGAACGGAATCTGCTCGATGAACGCGAATACATCGAGCTTACCGCGGGTCTCCTTTTTCCACCGGGAGACCCGACCGTACCCCGCGTTGTAGGAGGCGAAAGCGAGGACCCGATCTCCGTTCCGCCCCGCCAGCATCCGGCGCAGGTAGGCGCTACCGAGACGAACGTTGACCCCGGGATCGAACAACGTCCGGCGACCGCGATAGCGAAAACGGATCTGGCGAGCGACCTCCCGCGCCGTCGACGGCAAGAGCTGGAGCAACCCGTACGCCCGGGCCGGCGACGCGGCGTGGGTGTCAAGCGCGCTCTCGAGGCGAGCCAGCGCGTACATCGTACTCAATGGGACTTTTCGAGACTTGCTGAAGGTCTCGAACCACCACCGGTACGCGAACGGGAATCGAAGGTCCATGTGGTGCCACAGCGCCCCCGATATCGTGGCTTTGACGGTCAGATGATACCAGTCGTTCTTCGACGCATAGACGGCGAGAGCGACCTTGTCTTCCTGAGCCGCTCGGGCGAGGAGGTCCCGCCACTCCCGTTTGGCGTCCACGATCTTTTTGAGGGCGATGAGCTCCTTCACCCGGGCGAGCGTCTGCGCATACTTGGCGACCGACAGACGGCCCTCGGGGGTCGGTTCGACCGGATATCGGATCGGTCGCTTGAGCAGCGTCGCTGCTGCCGCGCTGTAGTAGTCGGACCGGCCCAGTATCGGCGTCCATATCTTCTTTGCGGCCGCGCGGTTGCCCGCCCGCCGAGCCAGCCAGCCTCGCCAGAACACCCATCGATTGGTCTGCTGGGTCGGCGCAGGCAGACGCGAAATCCACGTGCGAACCTCGGACCACGCCGCCGCCCGCATCGCGAGCCGGATTCGGGTCTCGAGAAGCCGGACGTTGCGGCTCGTCTTCAGCATTCGGTCCCGCCAGGGAACGAGGCCTTCGTCGTCGGTGGGCAGAAGGCGGGCCGCGAGCGCGTCGCCCAGTCGCTGGCGGGCCGACGCCTCGAAGTCTTGGGCGGCGACCACGCGCTCAAAGGCGGCCACCGCGGACGAGATGTCTTGGCGCGCCCACCGCCGAACCGCGAGCCGGGTCAGCTCCCGGCTGAACGGCGTGACGTCGGCGTTGGTCGCGAACGCCCGCACGTTTTCCGGCTCGTCGTAGAGCGCGACCAGCCACTTGGCCCGCAGGTCGTCCGGAAGAAGCTCATCTCGCAGATAACGCAGCAGACCCCGGTTTCGCGACGCAAAGGCGAGCAGCATCCGCTCTACGACGTCGTCGTCGCTGCGCCCCCCCGCCGCGGCCCAAGCGTCGAATAACGGATCACACCAGTCGCTCACCGAGCGCCCGGTGAGCCACAGCTGCCGGGCACCGGCCCAGGCTTTTTCGCGTTCCCCGGCCTCGTAGTGCGCGCGGTAATAGACGCACTGCAACCCCCGATCGCGAGGCGCGCTGTCCTGCACGGTCAAGATGCCTTTCCAGTCGTCGTCGTCGGCCAACCGGAAGAGGTAACGACTCCGGAGCGTCCCCGTGAACGGCAAGGTCTGGTACTTGGCGATGAACGAATTGAACTCCCGAGGTGTGCGCTCGTCGATCATCTGCAGAAAGTGGCGATAGTCGAGATAAGGGTGGAGCGGGTACCCGCTCAACTTCCTGCGAAGACGCCGGTAGGTGGCCATGTCTTTGGTGTCGAGGGCGACCTTCGCGCGCTCGTACCACTGACGCTGCTCGATCAGCGATGCGGCATCAGCCGGCGACGCGGCCGCCACCGTCGCCCCGACCAGTACGACCGCGAAAATGCGAACGGTGTAAAGGGCGCGACCGACCGCGGCAGCCGCGGTAAGAACGGCCCTAGCCCAGGCCCCGACGTTACCGCGCGCGTCCGCTGTCCGTGGATCCGTGTCTTTCGCCGCCTGCATGCCCGTCAACTGCTCGCCAAGATGGCGCCTCTCGGCCGCGCTGCCAAGGACCGGCCACGGAGCTGAACCCCGGTCGTTTCAGTCCGCGACCCGATCTTCCGTACAAAGAAGTGAGGGAATCGGACGCACTGTTTTGGAGCTAGTCACGTTCGTGATCGTCGTCGCCCTGGCGGCGCGTGGCCAACCGCGACGTCAGGCACAACGCCGTAATGCCCGGCGCACCGGCGGCGTGGGCCAGCGCGCATTACTGCGCGTCAAGGCGCGCTGGCACTGGCGCCACGACCCGCGGCCAGGTCGTAAGCCCGACCATCGCGTCCCATCGCTCATCCCGCTGGCCGTTGACATGGATCGGGGGCACGACCGGAGCCGCCACCGGCGGCCTAGGCGGCCCGGGCGGCATCCGCGCATCCGCCCATCCGCCGATCCCCGGTCGGGGAATGCGTGACCGCGAACAAACGTTGCTCGGCCCAAGTCCGCTCGCGCACCGAGTCCGTGAGCAAAGGAGCCTTCATGCAATTTACATTCGTGCGATCCGTCTTCTCCTGCGCCGTCGCGGCTTCGGTCGTCGGTCTCGCGAGCGCGGCCACCGCCGCCATCGACCCGTTGCCCCTCAAGGGCAAGGTTCCCGTCCGGTCAATGAGTGCGCTGACCTTCGGCCCCAACGGTGTCCTGTTCATCGGCGATAGTAAGAGCGGCGCGGTGTGGGCGGTCGACGTCAACGATCGTAAACCGAGTAAAAAGAACCAAGCCATTCAGTTGCCCGGGTTTCAGGCCCGCGTCGCCGCCCTGCTCGGGACCACCCCCGGCGGCATCATGGTCCATGACCTCGCGGTCAACCCGATCTCCCAAACCGCGTATCTGGCCATCTCCCGCGGGGGCAGCAAGTGGGACTCGCGTTGGCAGCTGCCCAACGACATCGCGGACGCGAACGTCCTCGTCAAGGTCGGGGCCGATAAGAAGATCGCGGTCGTCTCTCTCGACAACGTTCAGTACGCGAAGGCCGAGCTGCCGAACCCCGTCGACGGCAAGAAGACTCATCGCTGGAAGAAAGGCACCGCGCTGCGGGTCGACACCATCACCGACATCGCGTTCGACGACGGCACCCTCTACGTGGCCGGCCTTTCAAACGAAGAGTTCGCCTCTTCGATGTGGCAGGTCCCTTACCCCTTCCGCTCGGTGAACAAGGCAACGACTCTGGAGATCTTCCACGGCGCCCACGGAAAGTATGAAACCCACGCCCCCATCCGTGCGTTCCTGCCCTACCGATTCGGCGCCGACAAGCACCTGCTCGCGGCCTACCTTTGCACTCCGCTCGTCGACTTTCGGGTGGCTGACCTGCGGGCGGGCCGCCACGTCAAAGGCCGGACGGTGGCCGAGTTCGGATCTGGCAACTATCCGCTCGACATGATCGTCTACCAAAAAGACGGCCAAGACCGATTGCTCATTGCGAACAGCAACCTTCCCCTGATGATCGTCGATCCCCAGGACGTCGCCGCGTTCAAAGGAGGCATCACCAAGGAGGTCAAAGAGTACGTGGCGGGGGTGAGCTACGAGATCCGGTCGGGGGCGGGAATCCAGCAGATGGCGCGTTTGAACGACACGATGATCCTCGCTCTGCAGCGCCTCCCCGGCGGCACCATGGACCTCATGTCGATGTCGACGAAGCGCCTGTGATCCTGCTGCTCCTCGCCGCTGTCGGCGCCGTTCAACTCGTGCACGTCGACGACCCCGCGGATCCTCATTTTGGCTCGGTCGTGGCGACGGGGGTCGACCCCGGCGTCGACGGCATCGAATCGATGCTTCGCGTGTACACCGCGTCGGGCCCGCCGGAGCGCCCCGCGGTGCTCGGCACCGTCGAGCGGGAAACGGGGGCGGTCCGATTCATCCCCCGTTTCACCTTCGTGACGGACCTCGACTACGAGGCGGTCTTCGACCTGCCGGCGTACTGCCGCCAGGCCGGGTGTCGCGCGTCGAAAGCGGTTCGGCTGCGGTTTCGAATGCCCGAGCCCCCGCCGGCGCCGAGGCCCCGGGTGACCCGCGTGTACCCGAGCGCGGGCGCGGTCCCCGCCAACCTGCTGCGCTTTTACGTCCACTTCTCGGCGCCCATGCGACCGGTCGACGTCCATCGCCACGTCCGGCTCCTCGACGACCACGGCCGACCGGTGCCCGAACCGTTCGTGGAGGTGCGCCAGGGGCTGTGGGATCCGGGTTATCAGCGTCTTACCCTGTTCGTTCATCCGGGTCGGACAAAGCGGGGCGTGGGGCCGAACCTCGCGCAGGGCCCGGTCCTCGATGCGGGTAGACACTACCGGCTGGTCATCGACGGTGATCTCCAAGACGCGCGCGGGCAGCGCCTGGGGACCGACGTGAACCACCGGTTCCGAGTGACGGCGGCGGTGCGGCGGCGGCTGCGGTCCGACCGGTGGCGGGTGGTCGCGCCGGCCTCGGCCACGGCGGCGGTCGAGCTGGTGCTGCCCGAAGCCGTCGACCGGGCCCTTCTCGAGCGCCTCCCGTACGTGGAGCGGGCCGATGGTCAACCGGTCCCGGGCACGGTCCGGGTCGGCGACGACGAGCGCCGATGGTCGTTTCGACCCCAGCGACCGTGGGACCAAGGGACCTATCGGCTCCGAGTGCCGCGGGCCCTCGAAGACCTGGCGGGCAATACCGTCGACCGGCGGTTCGAGGAACCGCCCCCGTCGACGGCGAGCGATGGCCCTCCGGTCGCAGGCCCCCTTGCGTTCCCCTTTTCGGTAGACATCGAAGACGTGGCCTCGAAATAATTCCCGCGTGCCCAGCACGCCGCAGCTCGATCAGGCCGAGCGCCTCACCGGGGTCATCGACCCGGCGATGCCCGTCTTATCGGCGCGCGACCTATTCGACGGTGAATGGTCTCGCGTCGTGGATCCGATCCGCACCTGCGTTCGCGCGCACGGCTTCCTTTGCGTCGATCTGACCGGTCACCACCGCGTGTTGACGACCTCGCTCCTCGTCCAGATGGAACGATTCTTCGCCCTCGACGCCGCGACCAAAGCGCGGGTCCGGGATCCCGGCGGTCACTACGGCTGGACGCCGAGCTCCGCCGAACCGGCCTACCAACCGGGCACGTCGTCGAACGTCGAATCGTACGACCTCGAGCGGCCGCTGATCGATAACCTCGCGGATCCTTTCTGGCCGGTCCAGCCCGGCTTTCAGACCGCGGCGCTCGACGGCTGGCGCGCGTACCTCGCGTTGGCCGACGCGCTTCTCGAAGCCATCGCGCGAGCGGTCGACCTGCGGCCGGACTTCCTGACCTCACAGTGCCGAACCCGCGAGCTCAACACCATGCGGCTGCTCCACTACCCGGCCCACACCGCGCCGCTGACGAGCGAACAGGTCGGCATCGCCGCCCACACGGACTTCGAGTGCATCACCCTGCTGTACCAGACCCGGCCCGGCCTCGAGCTTCGAACCCCCGACGGTCGATGGCTGGACGCGCCGACGCAGGCGGGGCGCCTGATCGTCCTCTTCGACGACATGCTGGAGCGCTGGACGAACGGTGCCGTGTTGGCGACGGGCCACCGGGTTCGTCGAACGCGCGACGCCCGCTACAGCATCGTGACGTTCGTCGCGGTCGACCCCGGCGTCCCGGTGGGTCCCCAGCCGGCGTTCGTCTCCGCGGAGCGGCCCGCTGCGTACCCCGCGACCGAACAGGGCCGACACATCAGCGACGAGATGGCCAGAGCGCGAATGTACGCCGGGCGCGACCGTAAGACGGACCCGACGGACCGATGATCGCAGTCACCGACCCGCTCCGTTCGCAACGATAGCCCCTAACCCCGCGCCGACCACCTTGCCCTCCCCGGCGGATCACCGTTGTGATACCGGCAGTCATGGGTTGCACCCCCGCGAAGTGGGCCACGGTCTGTTTCGGGCTCGCTGCCTGCGCGACGACGGCCGCTCCACCCCCGCCGTCGACCCTCGACGTCGCTCGCGGCCGCAGTGACCTACAGCGGAACCCGAAGCTGCTCGAGCGGATCCGCGGCAGCGCGCACGGCTACTTTCGTTTCATCAACACGCCGTTCAGCGAAGAGGTCTGCCGGCAGGTCAAAAAGGCGCTGGAGCGCGCGCCTCGCGTCAATCTCCACGGTGACGCTCACCTCGAGCAGTACGCGGTGACGGATCTCGGGCGCGGCTTGACGGACTTCGATGACGCCACCACCGGACCGGCGCCGATCGACCTGGTGCGGTTCGGCGTGTCCATCACCCTGGCCACGTGGGCGCGAGGATGGGAAGCCCATACTGACCCACTGCTGAGTCGATTCGTGGCCGGGTACCGCCGCGCGCTCGAGGCGCCCGACACCCAAGCCCCCTTCCCCGCGGCGGCGAAGCGCATTCAAGCCCGGTTCTCATCCGACCGAAGCTCGTATCTCGACTGGGTCAAGTCGGTGTCCTATCCGATCGATAAAGCCGACCAGGACGCGCTGGCCGAGGCCCTGGTGCCCTACGTGGAGACGATGCGCCGGGAGTCGCCGGAGCTGGACCCGACGTTCTTCTCGATCGTCGAGACCCGGCGCCTGACCCTCGGCATCGGCTCCGCGCTCGACGACAAATACGTGGTTCGGGTCCAGGGACCGACCGCCGACCCCCAAGACGACGTGATCCTCGAGGTGAAGGAAGTGCGGGACCTGTCGGGGGTTTCTTGCGTGTCATCCCATGCGGGGCAGGACCCCTTTCGCATCCTCGTCGCCCAGTCCCGGATCGCCTATCGCCCCTACCGTTTCCTCGGCTACATCCGCCTCGACGGGCGCCCGTTTTGGGTCCACGCGTGGGTC
>JANQQN010000204.1 GCA_028289325.1 Myxococcota bacterium
GCACAGAATGCGTTCAGTATCCCCATCGTTTGTCCGTGAAATCCTGAGTGCGGCTTCGGCGCCGGGTGTGTTGAGCCTGGCCGGCGGCTTGCCCCCCGACCGGTTCTTCGCCGCCGACGCCCTGGCCGCCGCCTGCGACCAGGTGCTTTCGCGACAGGGCGCTCGCGCTCTGCAGTACACGGTGACCGGCGGGGAACCGGAGCTGAAGGCCTGGATCGCCGAACGGCTCGCGGCCGAACACGGCATTCCCGCCCGCCCCGAAGAGCTGCTGATCACCACCGGCTCCCAGCAGGCGCTCGACCTGACGGGCAAGCTGTTCGCTCCCGAGGGCATCGCGATGGAGAGCCCCGGCTATCTCGGCGCCCTGCTGGCTTTCCGCGCCGCCGGTCTCGAGCCCCGTTCGATCGACGCCCGCCAGCCGCTCGGGCCGCAGCTAAGCGCGGCGAAGAAGGACGGCGTCGAGGCGTACTACGCGATGAGTCGGTTCCAGAACCCCCGAGGCAGCTCGCTGTCCCGCGCGGCTCGAGAAGAGCTGGCCGCGCTGCTACAGCAGCACGATCTGTTCATGATCGAAGATGATCCCTATGGCGAGCTCGGTTTCGACCTGGAGGGCCGCGAAGCACCGGGCACGATCGCTTCCCTCGCCCCCGACAACGTCATCTACTGCGGAAGCTTCTCCAAATCGATCGCCCCCTCCTTGCGTATGGGTTTCGTTCGCGCTCCCGAGCCGATCATCGTCCAGCTCGGCCGCTTCAAGCAAGCCGCCGATCTGCACACGTCCGGCTTTCTTCAGCTCGTCCTCGTCGAGCTCCTGACCCGGACCCGATTCGATCTCCGAACGCATCTGGCGACGGTGAGGGCTGCGTACGCCAGCCAGCGAGACGCCCTGGTGACCGCGTTGCAAACCCATCTTCCCGACGCCGAGGTCAGCGAGATGCCCGCGGGCGGCATGTTCCTGTGGGCAACGTTGCCGGAATCGACGTCGGATCTATTCGAACGAGCGATCGAGGAGCGGGTCGCCTTCGTGCCGGGACGCCACTTCTATCTCGAGCAGGAGCCGCCCGACGATCAGATGCGCCTGAACTACTCCAACCTCACCCTCGACCAGATGGACGTCGCGATCCGCCGACTCGCCGCGTGTCGTGAGCCCCGCGCCGTGTCTGCATGACCCGACCGCCGCCCAAGCCCCACGCTCCGCTCTACGAGACGATCGCCGATCGGATCGAAGAGATGGTCAACCGGGGCATTTTCGAACCGGGCGAGCGCCTCCCGTCGATCCGACAGCTTCACGCCGATTACGCGGTCAGCATCAACACCATTCGGGAGGCCTTCGCCCTGCTCGAAGCGCGCGGGGTGGCCGAGCCGCGGGCCCAAAGCGGCCACTTCGTGCGCACCGGACCGCTGATCTGCGAAGGCGACGAGATGGACTTTCCGGACGTCGAGGCGGCTCTGCCTCGCGACGTCTCCGCACCTTCGCTCACCCGTCAGGTGCTTCTCGACGGAAGAAGGGACGGGTGGATCGATCTGGCTGCCGTCGAGCCCTCCCCCGAGCTGCTGCCGACCGAGCGCCTCGCCGAGCTCACGGCCCGACGGCTCCGTCGAGACGCGGCATCGGTTTCCAGGTACGCATATCCGCCCGGCCTGCCCGAGCTCCGGCAAGAGATCGCGAAGCGCATCGTAAGGTCCAAAGTGACGGTCGGCGCCGATCAAATCGTGGTCACCGCCGGCTGCCTGGAGGCCGTCTTCCTGGCTCTCATGACCATCTGTGAGCGAGGTGATGCCGTCCTCATCGAGTCTCCGGGATTCTTCTTGTTCTACCAGCTCCTGCAGCAGCTCGGCCTGCGGGCGATCGAGCTGCCCTGTCGACCCGGAGTCGGTGTCGATCCCCGCGACGTGGAGCGCGTGCTGGCTCGACACGGCGGCGGTTCCCGAGTTCGGGCGGCGCTGTTCGTTCCCGCGTACGCAAATCCCATCGGCGCCTGCGTACCCGACGAGAACAAGGACGCCATCGCCGGGATCCTGTCTCGCTATGACGTGACCCTCATCGAGGACGACATCTACGGCGAGATGAGCTGGGAGGGTTCGCGCCCGCGGTGCATGGCCTCGTTCATGGATTCCGGTCGCGCCGTGCTGTGTGCGTCATTCAGTAAGACGATCGCCCCCGGCTATCGGGTGGGCTGGTTGGCGGGTAGCGAAGCGATCGTTCGCCGCGTGCAGCACAACAAGTTGCTGACCTCGATCGCGGTATCGAGCCCCGCCGCCGCGGGCATCACCGAGTACCTCATTCAGGGCGGCTTCGACCGATGGCTCCGGGTTGCCCGAAGAAAGTACCGTGACGCCATCGCGGCCATCCGTGCCACGATCCATGAGAGCTTTCCGACCGGGACCCGCTCCACGAGACCCGAGGGCGGCATGGTCATCTGGGTCGCACTCCCCCCCGGCACGGACACCGTGGAGCTGTACAATCGCTGTCGAGCCGAACACATCGTGTTCGCGCCCGGCCCTATCTTTTCCCTGGACGGAAGCTATCGAAACTGTCTCCGGATCACCGCCACCCGCTACAACGACGACGTTGCCGCCGCTGTCCGACTCATCGGCGCCCTCAGCGCCGAGTAACCGGACGGAGAGTGGCCGCCAGCAGCGACGGCGCTTGGTCACGCCTCTAGCATAGGCTGTCGGCCATCGCCTCGGCGGCCATCGTCGACAGTCGGCCGTCCGTGAAGCCATCGAGAACGGCCACCCCCTCGACCATGCCGAGGATCTGCGCCGCGACCTTCTTCCGATCCCCGTCATTGTCGAGAGCCAAGCGATCGCTGACCCAAGCCAAGAGTCCGTACACGATGGTCGACGCGACCCGCGCGTACGGCTGCTGGCCGCTGGTCGCCGCGGCGGCGATCTGCGTCCACAGGCGCATATACGGCCGGAGGGGATCGTTTCGGGTGAGCTCGATGGTGAGCGCAAAGATCTCCCTCGGCGAGCGCCGCGTATCGTCGGTCGCGGCACCGAGGATCGCGGCGAGCTCGAGCGCCGAGCGCTCGAGGATGGACGTGAGCAGGTCGTCCTTATCTTTGAAGTAGTACAGCAGCATTCGATCGCTGACTTCAGCCGCTCGCGCCAGGTCACGAAGGCTCGTGCGCGCCAGCCCCTCGCGAAGGACAAAGGCTACCGCCCGATCGAGCAGCTGCTCGCGGCGGTCTTCTTTCTTGGCCATGGCCTGTAGCGATGTTTACATCACACGTGTATGTAGCGAAAGCTACATCATTCCGATTTGAGAAGCGCACCCGCACCGAATGGTACCTCCGGGTAACGGTTCGGCGTGGAATGGCCAGGAGTAAGGCTGTGCACGAATCTAGCCTGTGAAAAGTGCATGGGGTTTCCACAGCGACGCATCCTGGTGCCCATCCACAACTCAGCGGCGTCCCGTGCTGCGCTGCAGCACGCAACTCGCCTCGCCTCTGAGCTCGAGGCTGAGCTCTCGGTGATCTCTGTGCTGCCCGTCCACGCGTTGGAAGCGAGTGAGTACGCTTGGGGCCCATCCGTAACGGAGGCGGAAGAAGCGATGATCGCGCAGCTCGACCAGCCGGCCATCCACTGGCATCGCGGGGACCCGCTGGCCACCATCGTACGCCTGGCCGCGGATCCCCACGTCGCGATGGTGGTAATGGGCAACGGCTGTCACGGTCCGCTTCGGCGAGGATTTCAGGCGCCGCTTCACGAGAGAGTCATCCGGGAGGTTCAGGTGCCCGTCCTGGTGGTGCGGGCCGACGACGACAAGGCAGATAGCGCCGGGCTCACCGCCTCCATCCCCCGGCTGGCCAGGGACCGCCCCCCCGTCGCCGCCCAACGGCCTCACCTCCACGTGGTCCGGTCGCCCTCCGCATGATGAGTTGACCGTTCAAGCCGCGCGGGCCTCCGTTTCTTCGGTCGGCACGTCTTCGGCCGCCATATGATGTTTCGCGGCCACGGGCCGCATGAGCGCATTGGCGACGAGGGCGACCATGAGCAGGGCAGCCATCAGGTACATGGTCGAGTTATAGAGGCTGGAGGTCGGATCGACCGTTCCTTGGGGTGCGATCTCCATCAGTTTGGCGATGGTCACCGTTTTGGCCTCGACGAGCTGCGCGAGCTGCGCCTTGGGGGCACCGAACTCTTGCTCGAAAGCCGCAGCAGGGGTCGCCGCGGCCAGTTTCTCGATCGCGCTGGTTACCGAGCTTTGACGCAAAGTGGTGATGGCCGCACTCCCGATCACCGCTGCCGTGCTCCACGCGGTGAGCAGTCGGCCGTGGATCGCGCCTACGAAGCGGGTGCCGAAGACGTCGGCGATGTACGCAGGGATGGTAGCGAAGCCACCGCCATACATCGTGAAGATCAACATCGTCACCGCATAGAAGCCGACCAGATACGTCACCGACGGTGACACGCTGACCTGTTGGGCCATGAACGGAATCGATACGTAGAGCAGCACGCCCAAGCCGAAAAAGACGTGATAGGTGTTCTTTCGGCCAATGTAGTCCGACACGCTGGCCCATCCGAATCGTCCGACCAGATTAAATACGGAGATCATCAACACGTACGTGGCGGCAAACTCTGCATCCACGACACCGGGCAGCGTGGTTCCAAAGATCTCGGTCATCATCGTCTTCGCGACCCCGATGACCCCGATGCCTGCGGCCACGTTGAAGCACAGCACGATCCAGAGCTGATAAAACTGCGGCGTTCGTAGCGCCTGGTCGACGTGAACGTCGTTCTTGGTCACGAGCTTCTGGTTCGTCGGCGCCACGTAACCAGTCGGCGACCATCCCGCCTTCGGCACGCGGTACGAGAACGCGGCCAAAGCCATGACGATGAGGTAGATGACGCCGAGGGTAATGAAGGTCGCCGCCGCGCCAGCCGTTCCCGAGCCGACGACGTAGACGCCTTCAGGTCCGGGGACCAGCATCTTCGCGACGTCATTGGCCCCCACGATCACCACTTCGACCAGGCCCAAGTCGGTCTCGGCGAATCGCTTGCCTTGCTGAGTCACCAAAGAAACCGCGCCCGAGACACCCAGATACTTCGGCGCCACATAGAATGTCTGGATAAGAGGATCGACCAAGAACTTGGCGATCATCGCGCCGCCGCCAAAACCCATGATTGCGATGCCCGTCGCCATCCCGCGGCGATCGGGAAACCATCGAACGAGGGTGCTTACGGGGGTAATGTAGCCCGCTCCCAGTCCGATGCCGCCAATGACGCCGTATCCCAAATAGAGCAACCAGAGTTGACCGGAAGACACGCCGAGCCCGCCGACAATCATGCCTCCGCCCCACGCGAGCGCGGCCACCAAACCGACGAGCCGAGGACCGACCCGCTCCAGCCACTTACCCAAAACGGCGGCGGTGAGGCCGAGGACGACGATGGCTACCGTGAAGACATGAACGACGCTGGAGAGCGTCCAGTCGCTGGACGCGCTGGTAACGACACCCAACCGCTTGGTGAGGGCGGGGTTGAACAGGCTCCATGCGTACACCGAACCGATGCAAAGATGGATGCCCAACGCGGAGAATGCGATGAGCCAACGATTGTACGTAGGCTTGGCAACGATCGACTCTTTGAGCAAGAGACTCGGAAACATATGACCTCCCTTGACCTACCGGCTCGACGGACGAGGCGGCTTAACTCGTAGCTTCCAGCGACACTTCGATGCGTTTCGACGTCGGGGTTCGGCTCTTATCGGCGAAAGAATCGGCGGGGACCAGCGGGTTGGCCTCGGGGAAATAGCAGGCCACGTTGCCTTGTGGAATGTCGTAGGCAACGAGCGTGAAGCCGTCCACCGTCCGTTCCATCCCCCGGAAGTAGCTTCGAATACGAACCTTATCCCCCGCTCGCAGCCCCAGTTCCCGAAGATCGTCGGTCGAAACGAATACGACGTGGCGATGGCCGAGAACCCCACGGTACCGATCGTTGACCCCGTAGACCGTGGTGTTGAACTGGTCGTGGCTTCGGATCGTCGTCAGCCACAGCCGTCGCTCGCTAAGGCTGAGAGACGGCAGCTCATGGCAGCTGAACCGCCCTTTGCCCGAGGGGGTCGCGAATCCGCCTTCCCGAACCGGGTTGGCCAACACGAATCCGTTGGGCGCCCGGACGCGCTGGTTGTATCTTTCGAACCCTGGGACGACCGCTTCGATGTGGTCGCGAATGCGGTCGTAGTCGTCCGCGAGGTCCGTCCAGGACGCCTCGGATCCCAACGCCGCCTGCGCCAGCCGGGTCACGATGCGAGGCTCCGACAACAGGTGGGGCGACGCGGGAGGTAGACCGCCTCTCGACCGACTGACGACGCCCATCGAGTTCTCCACCGTCACGAACTGTTCGCCTCCGGGCTGATGGTCTCGCTCCGTGCGCCCGAGGCAGGGGAGAATGAAGCCCGCGTCACCGGTGACGAGGTGGCTGCGGTTCAGCTTGGTCGATACGTGGGCCGTGATTCTGCACCGACGAAGCCCCTGCGCCACTCGGTCGGTGTCCGGGGTCGCGCTCAGGAAATTGCCCCCGAGGCCAAAAAAAACATCAGCCGCGCCGTCGATCATCGACTCGATGGCGCCGACCGTGTCGACACCACTTTGCGTAGGGACCTCGAATCCGAATCGCTCTCCCAACCGGTGACCCCACGCCGGCAAGTGTTCCCAGATGCCCATCGTTCGGTCGCCTTGCACGTTGCTGTGACCTCGAACCGGGCATGCACCCGCACCCGGCCGACCGAAGTGTCCACCGAGCAACAGAAGGTTCACGACCGCTTGTACGTTGGCGACACCGTTCTCGTGTTGAGTGATACCCATCGCCCAGCACGCGATCGTTGCTTTCGAGGCGCCGAGGAGTTCGGCCGCCTGGGCCATCTCGGCCTCGCTGACCCCGCTGTCGCGGACCAGACGCGCCATGTCGGCGGCAGCGAGGTGAGCCCGAAAGGCTTCGAAGCCCTCGGTCTTGTCATCGATGTAGGCCGCGTCGAGCTGCCCCTGCTCGACCATGATCTTCTGAATTCCCGTCAGCAGAGCCAGGTCTGCACCGACCCGAACCCGCAGGTGGAGGTCGGTGAGGGCAGTGCCTCGCCCCAGCATATCTTGAACCTTTTGCGGGTGTTTGAACCTGACGAGGCCGACTTCTTCCAGCGGGTTGATGGCGATGATCTTCGCGCCTCGCTGTTTGGCCCGCTGGAGCGCGCTCAGCATCCGGGGGTGATTCGTTCCGGGATTCTGACCGATCACCGCGATGACATCTGCGCGATCGAAGTCTTCGAGGAGGACCGTCCCTTTGCCCACACCGATGACTTCCTTGAGGCCGACCCCGCTCGACTCGTGACACATGTTCGAGCAGTCGGGCAGGTTGTTGGTGCCCAGGCGGCGTGCGAACAGCTGGTAGAGGAACGCGGCCTCGTTCGATGTCCGGCCGCTGGTGTAGAAGATGGCACGGTTGGGATCTTCGAGCTCTCGCAGCGCGCGCCCCAGCCGCTCGAACAGCTCGTCCCATTCGATCGGGCGATAGTGCGTCGCTTGAGGCTCCAGCACCATCGGGTGGGTGATCCGGCCTTGGCTGTTCAACCAATGGTCCGATCGCTCGAGCAGCTCGGCGACCGAGTATCGCGCGAAGAACTCGGGGCCGACTCGTTTCGTCGTCGCCTCATCAGCCACGGCGCGGGCGCCGTTTTCGCAGAACTCCGCTGACGCGCGCTCCTTCGGGTCCGGCCACGCGCAACTGGGGCAATCGAAGCCCCCCTGTTGGTTGACGCGAAGCAGGGCGCGGCCCCGCAGTCCCGCTTCCTTGATCGTATAGGCCAATGACGAAACGACCGCCGGCATACCGGCCGCGCTCTTGGGCACCGGACGTTGAATCGGCCCCCCCTGCTCGGCCGGCACCAGCGATTTGCATGCACCGCCAGCGGGCGTCGAGTCGTCTTCTTCGAATGGAGCCATACTCATGTCCTCTCTTGCGCGGTCGGCGACGGCGACCCCTCCGACGTCAGGTGCCCGCCGTCCGTGTACGCCACGAGCCGGTCGCCCCGCGCGAACGCGAACAGGGTCATGTTGGACGCGCGAGCGAGCTGAACCGCGAGGGCGGAGGGGGCGCTGACGGCCACCAGCACCGGTATTCGCGCCGCGAGGGCCTTTTGTACGATCTCGAACGACAGGCGGCCGGAAACAGCGAGTCCGAACGGGCCCTCGGCAGAGACGGCGACGCTGCCCACGACCTTATCGACGGCGTTGTGTCGCCCCACGTCTTCGTGCACCGCGAGCAGCCGACCGGATTCCGTGAACGCGCTTGCCGCATGTAGCCCCCCGGTCAAATCGAAGACTCGCTGCGCGCCTCGCATCGAAGGAATGACGCTACGCAGCACGGAGAGCGGAACGCGCCGGGTGTCTTCGAGGGGCGGCGCGGTGGCCATCGCCTGCTCGACCGAAGCTTTGCCGCAGATGCCGCAGCTCGAGCTCGCAAACATCTGGCGTCGGAATCGCGCGAGGTCGAAACTCACGTCGGGCGCCAACGTGGCGAGGAAAACGTTGCCTTCGGAGGCTTCGTCCTCCACGTTGCGGCACGGTCGAATCGACCGTATGGCCTCCCACGATGGCGCTATCCGCTCGGTGATCAGAAAGCCGCGGACCAGCGCTTCGTCGGCCCCCGGCGTCCGCATAACCACCGCCACCGGCGCGCCGTTGACGCGAATCTCCAGCGGTTCCTCTCGAACGAGGGTATCGATGTCGTCCGAAGGGGCGTCGCCGACGTACACCGTCCGACGAACATGCGCGACCGAGGTCATCGGACTGATGGCGCGATCGTCCACACGAAGCGAGTTACAAGCGGTGGTCTCCGTTTCAAGACAAAGATCGCATCTATCCGCCTTTGAGATGAGCGGGGGTTATGACGGGTTTCTTCTTGCCGCTTTGCGTCGAAGACGAAGATATCGCGCCGGGACCTCGATTCACGCCGCAGAGTGGAGGGGTGACCGGCCAGGGAAGAAGTCGTTTCAGTAGACTCGCTTGACCACGATTTGCACGACGGGATTGCGCCAGTCGTACACCGCGGGGCTCAGGTCGCCGACGCCATGGATGCCGGCGTGGACGTGGACGAAGCCCTCGGCCGCCTCGAGATTGCGGACGCCGGGGGTGTTGCAGGGCGGACCCGGGATCTGGGCGCACAGCTCCGAGTTGCCTTCGCTGCCGGCATCGTAAGCAATGGCGCGGTACGTGCGGCTGCCGTAGCGCGGCAAAGTCAGGCCCTGGGCGCCGAAGAACGCATCATTGGTGACGACCAGCATGCCGATCGCCCCCAGGAACCGCGCCCGACCGCGGGCGTTGACGTACAGCGTAACCGACTTGCCGGGGGGAAGCGGCGCGTCGGCCACCGAGGCGTCGCGGACCTTCGGGCTATCTTCGAGAAGCTCGAGAAGTGGGCCGTTGACGGCATCCTCCGCGACCGCGGCCACCTCGGCGCTGGCCGGCTCCCCCGCTTCGAAGAGGCGGAAGCTGTCTCGATGGGTAAAGATGATAGGCGGGGAGAGAATCTGACCACGGGTCAGATTGGTGATTGTGACCTCGTAAGTCCGGCCGTAGCGGCGGTGGTTGCTGCCGTCGGCCAGGGCGGGGGTCATGGCGAAGGCGGTAAACAGGAGAGCAGTAACGGTTGTTCTGATGTTCGGCATCGTATGTTCCTTCCTCGAGTCGAGGTGGCGGAAGGCTATCGAGCCGATTTCCCGTCCCGTTCAACAGACTATCCCAAATGTATAACAATCGCGGGCCCTGGCGCTCGACGGCTGAAAGCTTCGCGGCAGGTTGCTAAGCTGACCCGGCTTTGGCGAACAGCATTCTCATCGTCGAAGACAACCGAGACGTCGCTGACCTCGTCTCGATGCATCTGCGCGACCAGGGCTACAGCGTGGAGACGGCCGCCGACGGTCGCCTCGGCCTCAACAAGGCGTTGTCCGAAGACCACGATCTGGTGGTTCTCGACCTCATGTTGCCCGGGATCGATGGTCTGGAGATCTGCCGTCAAATCCGAGCTCGGGCGAACTATGTCCCCATCCTGATGCTCACTGCGAAGTCCACGGAGCTCGACCGAGTGGTGGGGCTCGAGCTCGGCGGCGATGACTACATCACCAAACCGTTCAGCATTCGTGAATTGCTCGCTCGAATTCGCGCACTATTTCGGCGCACGGAGGCCATGCGATCTCCTCCTGTCGCCCCCGCCGACAAGATCGATGCGGGCCCTTTGCAAATCGAGATCTCCAAACACCGGGTCGAGCTCGACGGTCGACGCATCGAGCTCACCGCTCGCGAGTTCGACCTGCTGGTTCACTTCGCCCGTCACCCCGGCCGCGTCTACAGCCGCGCCGAACTCCTCGATCTCGTGTGGGGTTACGGACACCGAGGCTACGCGCACACCGTCAACACCCACATCAATCGACTGAGGACCAAGATCGAGGCCGACCCGTCGAAGCCTCGGTTCATCCTCACCGTCTGGGGCGTGGGTTATAAGTTCTTTGACCGTTCGGATACCGGGCCATGATTCGTTCTCTGTACGGCAAGCTGGCTTTCGCACTGTTCGGCCTGCTGGCGCTGACCGGCGGTCTGTTCATGACCATCGCCCTGTGGACGACCCAACGCTACCTCCAGGAGGTCAATCAGAAGCTGCACATCGACGTCGCGGACCATCTCGTCAAGGAGGTCATCCTGATTGAAGACGGCGAGGTGAACCGGCCGGGCCTCGACCACATCTTCCACATGATGATGGTCATCAACCCGGGCATCGAGATCTATCTGCTGGATCCTCGGGGCCGCATCCTCGCGTTTTCGGCCCCGCCCGGCCGGGTGAAGGCGGAGATGGTGTCGCTGAAGCCCATCCATCGTTTCCTGTCCGACCGGCCCCCGCGTCTGCCGCTCACCGGCGACGACCCGCGATTCCCCGGCCAGACCCGAGCGTTTTCCGCCGCCCGCATCGGCGGCAAGGACGAGCTGCAGGGCTATATGTACGTCGTGCTCGGGGGGGAGCGATACTCGTCGGTCGTTCAGCTGCTCGCGGGCAGCCATATCCTCCGCCTCGGGGCGACCGCCCTCGCGGCCGGCCTCGTCCTCGCGGCGGTGGTGGGCCTGATCGCTTTCGCCCTTTTGACCCGCCGGCTTCGGCGCCTCCGCGCGGCCATGGACGCCTATGAGAACAGCGGTTTTCTGGCGCCCGTCGATCTCACAGAGTTCTCGAAGGGGCACCACGGCGACGAGCTCGACGACCTGGGGGCCCGATTCGACCGACTGGCGCGGGCGATGACCCAGCAGCTGGAGCGCGCCAAGAGCGCCGATGTCCTTCGGCGGCAACTCGTGGCCAACGTCTCGCACGACCTCCGAACCCCGCTCGCTTCGCTGACCGCGTACCTCGAGACCCTTCTCCTCAAAGACACCGTGCTCCCGGCCGAGGACCGTCGCCGATATGTGGAGGTCGCCTACCGCCACAGCCAGGCGCTCGAGGTTCTCGTGGCCAAGCTGTTCGAGCTCGCCAAACTGGAGGCGAAAGAAACCAAGCCGAGTCCCGATCCGTTCTCGTTCGGAGAACTCGTGCAAGACATCGTGCAAAAGTTCGAGCTGTTGGCGCGGGAGCGAAACGTGCGCCTCAAGACCGAGATCCCGAGAGACCTGCCGTTCGTGTACGCCGACCTCCGGCTCATCGAACGGGTCCTCGACAACCTCCTCGACAACGCGCTTCGCCACACCGCCGACGGCGAAGTCCGGCTATCGCTTCGCGGGGTACCGGGCGGAGTTCAGCTCGAGGTCGCCGACACCGGAGTGGGCATTCCGCCCGAGGATCTGCCGTTCATATTCGACCGCTTCTATAAAGCGAAGGGGCCGGGCTCGGATCCGACCCGCGGCTCCGGTCTGGGCCTCGCCATCGCCCAGCGCATCGCCACCCTCCACGGAAGCCGCATCGACGTCGCGAGTCGGGTGGGAATGGGAACCCGCTTCCGCTTTTGCCTGGGCCCACCACCGGTGGCCCCGGCATCGACGGCGGCGTCGATGCACGTCGCGTAGCCCCCCTGGGAGCGGCCACACTTCAGACCTGCTAAAGTTCCACCGATGGGCAGACTGCTCGCGGTTGATATCGGCAACTCGAATCTCAAGTTCGGTCTTCACGACGGATCCGCGTGGACCCACTACTGGCCGGTCGCCACCGTCCGAGACAAGATGCCCGACGAATACGCCGTTCTCTTGCGGTCGTTTCTCGGGGAGGTGGGGCTCGCGCCGGCGGACATCGACCGCGTCGTGCTCAGCTCGGTGGTGCCTCAGCTGACCCAAGGCATGATCGAGATGCTCGACCGCCAGATCGGTCGTCGAACCCTGCGCGTCTCGATCGACTTGAATCTCGGCATCGAGGTGACGACCGAGCGACCTCGCGACGTGGGCACGGATCTTCTCGCCAACGCTGTCGCCGGCTATCAGCGAGCCAACGACGCCTGCATCGTCGTCAACTTCGGAACCGCGACCACGCTGCTGGGCGTCTCTTCGACCGGACAGCTCGAGGGCGTGGCCATCGCCGCCGGCCTGCAGGTCACCGCGAATGCGCTGGTCGGCGGGGCGGCCCAGCTCGCTCACGTACCCCTCGAGCTGCCGCCCGGTCCCCTCGGCCGCGACACGCAAGGCGCGATGCAAGCCGGCTTGGTCCTCGGCCATCTCGTCATGGTCGAGGGGCTGATCCACCGCATCGTGCAGGCGCGAGGCCCCCACAAGGTCGTCGCGACCGGGGGCTTATCCGGCGTATTCGCCCAACACACCCCCATCTTCGACGCGGTCGATCCGTATTTGACCCTCGACGGTCTTCGACTGATCGCCGAGCGCAACCCACGCTAACCCGTGGATTGACCTCCGACTGGCCCCACCGGATGCGCGGCGGGAAGCGGTCAGCGCTCCGACGATGGCTCTACGATCACCGCCGTCCCGTAGGCGAGGATCTCGGCCGCGTTCTGCATGACGGTGGAGGTCGTGATGCGCAGCGCGACCACCGCGTTGCCGCCGAGCCCCGCCGCCTCGGAGCGAAGCCGATCCAACGCTTGCTCTCGCGATTGAGCGAGCATCGCGGTATAGGTCTGCACCTCTCCGCCCACGATGCTCTTGATCCCGGCCAGGAAGTCTCGACCCACGTTCCGGGCCCGAACCGTGTTGCCGCGCACCAGCCCCAAGACCTTCACGATCCGGTGGCCCGGCACCTCGTCGGTGGTGACCACCAGCAGGCCGACCCCCGTGCCGATAGCTTGTTCTCGAAGTTGCAGCTGATTCATCGCTCGATGTCCTCGTAGGGATCCTGTCCCAGGGTCTGCAGCTTCACCCGCAGCACGGAAACGGCCAGCAGGGCTCCGCCCGCCACCGACGCCAGGGCGGCGAAAGGAAACGCGAAGGCCGCGAACGCCCCGCCGACGAGAAGGGCCATCCCAACCCGACGCTCGGCCCGGGTCCAGGCCGTGGTCTCGGCGTTCTGAAGCCGCTCGTCGGCTTCGTGACGCATCAGCCATCGCTCGTCATCGGTCGTCTGCGGTCCGCAGGCGTCGAGCCCGGTCGTATCTGGGGGCCGCACGCCCAAAAGTACGAGCTCCTCCCGCTCGGCGTCGGTGGCCAGCCCGCCGCGCACTCGCCGCAGCAGCAGCTCGGCGCGCGCGCGCTCCAGGTCGTTGTCCATGGCGGCACTGTACCGCAGTCGGCGCGGCGGCGGGATACGTACCTCCGCCGGGCGCGCTACTTGAGTACCGTCCTCAGGTCGAGCGTGAACGGCTGATCCGGATGCGAGGGGACCTCATGGACATGGACCGGGTACGGCGCGTGGCGGTCGATGGTGATCCGCTGCGCCCGCCGGGCCGCGGCCTCGAACGCCGTCAACGGGGCTTCGTCGTAGCCGCGACCTTCCGGGTGCCAGACGTGGTAGGTCACCGCGCCGAGGCTGCGGTGCGCCCACGCATCGACGATGTCGAACTGCAGCGGATGGTGCACGGGGATCGTAGGCTGCAGGCAGTGCGGGGGCTGCCAGGCTCGGAACCGAACCCCGCCCACCTGGCTCGCGGCGACGCCGGTCGGACGCAGCGGAAGGCCGACCCCGTTGACCACCACCCGGTGCCGGTCTTCGATGAGCCCCGATACCTTGACCTCGACCCGCTCCACCGAAGAATCCACGTATCGCGCGGTGCCGGTGATCGTCCCTTCTTCGCCGAGAACCGGCCACGGCTCCAGCGCCGTGCGAATCTCGACCTGGATATCTTCGATGTCGTGGCGTCCGACCATCGGACACTTGAAGTCGAGGAACGGCCGATAGAGCTCGGCGTCGAAAGGCAAGCCGGCTTGCCGAAGCTCGCGCAAGACGTCTTCGAAGTCCCGCCACAGGAAGTGCGGCAGCATGAATCGGTCGTGCAGCTGACTGCCCCACCGAACCAACGGCCGTCGATACGGCCGCTGAGCGAGCATCGCCACCAGCCCCCGCACGAGAAGCATTTGCGCCACCGCCATCCGCTCGTGGGGGGGCATTTCGAACGCGCGAAACTCCAGGATGCCTTGCCGGCCGCTCGGGAGTCCGGGATCGAAGAGCTTGTCGATGCTGATCTCGGTTCGGTGCGTATTGCCCGAGACATCTACCAGAAGGTTCCGGAACAACCGATCCGCCAGCCACGGCAGCACCGGCTTATCGGTCGTCGACTCCGCCCGCGCCAGCGCGAGCTCCAGCTCGTAGAGGGCCTCGTGGCGAGCTTCGTCCACTCGAGGCGCCTGGGACGTCGGGCCGACGAACTGGCTCGTGAACAGATACGACAGCGATGGGTGGTTCTGAACGAAGCGCAGGAGCCCCGCCAGCAGCGACGGGCGCAGCAGGAACGGGCTCTCGGCCGGGGTCGGGCCACCGAGCGTCAGATGGTGACCACCGCCCGGCCCCACCTCTCGACCGTCGAGCTGGTAGCGCTCGGCGGTGAGCCCGGCGTGATTGGCGGCTTCGGAGACCGTCTGCATGAGGCCTACGTAGTCGTCGAACCGCTCGGTGACCGGCAGATTGACTTCGATGACCCCGGGGTCAGGGGTCACCAGACACGCTTGCAACCGCGGATCCTTCGCCGGCGGATAGCCCTCGAGTCGAACCGGACGTCCCAACCCGGCCGCGGTGTCTTCGATCGCGGCCAGCAAAGCCAGGAACATCTCCGTCGTGGGCAGAGGAGGCAGAAAGATGTGAAGCACGCCGCTGCGCGGCTCTACGCACAACGCAGTCAACACGGATTGCCCGTCGGCCAGCCCCTGTCTCGAGGCCGAGCGATCTTCGTCGGCGGTCTCGCCCCATCGCTGCATCCGGATGTCCGCCGCCCGCGCCGGTAGCGCAGGCAGGGCCTGAGTCGGGTCGAGCTCATGCAGCGGCAGCGGATCCCCGCCGAGCCGGTCCAGGGGAAGGCGCAGACCCATCGGCGAGTCCCCGGGGATAAGAAACATGTGGCCGCGGCGAAAGGTCCACGCCGACGAAACCCAAGCGTCGCGGTGGTACGCCAGTGGAAGCGCGTAGCCCACCGTTGCGCCCATGCCTCGGTTGAGGACGCGCGCGAGGCGAAACCGCTCTTCGCTGCTGTCGAGATCGACGTCGAAGGGGTCGACGTCGGTCGGCAGATGGGCCTCCTGGGTGAGGAAGTGCCACGGGTCCTCGTACCCGGGCACGGCGGTGGTTCCGTCCAGCCCCAGCCGGGACATCAAACCGTCGATCAGGGCCTTGGCGTCCTCGATCGTCGCCCCCCCCGGCGGGGTCTTGCCATCGTCGCGGTCGCCGCCAGGCCCGGTGTCCAGCCACTGTGCGTCCTGCCAGATGGGTACGCCGTCGGGCCGCCACAGCAGATGCATGACCCAGCGAGGCAAGCTCTCCCCCGGGTACTGCTTGCCGAACCGGTGCAACAGGACCCCGCCGGACGCCAATCTCGACATCAGCTCGGTGGCCATCCGCATGCCCTGCGCCCACTTCGTCGGCCCCAGCGCGCCCGTGTTCCACTCTTCCTCCCGAGGGTGAAGGCGCGAGCTCCACGTCGGCTCCCCGCCCATCGTAAGCCGCAAGCCAGCCTGCGAGATCTGTTCGTCCACGGCCCGGCCCAAGGTTTGAATCCCCTCCCACTGGGTGTCGGTGTAGGGGCGGCGAGGACGCGGTTCGTGTCCGAGGCGGGAGATCTTCATCTCGAAGCCGAGGCCTTCGGCGACGACGCTGCTCGTCCCTTCGATGGGGCCAGCCAGGGCCGGCTGAACCGTGCCCGCGAGCGGAATATGGCCCTCGCCGGTAAGCAGCCCGCTGGTACCGTCGAGCCCGATCCACCCCCCGCCCGGAACGTAAACCTCGGCCCACGCGTGAAGGTCGACGACGTCCTGGTCGACGCCCTTGGCTTCGTCGGGAATGTTGCCTTCGTCGGTGAGCTGGACCAGGTAGCCGCTCACGAAACGGGCGGCCAACCCCCGGGCGCGCAGGGCGTCGACGAGCAGCACCGCCGAATCCCGGCAGCTGCCGGACCCGATGGTCAATGTCTCTTCACTCGACTGCAGGCCGGGCTCATTTCGAATGACGTATTGAACGTCGCGAGCCACCCGCCGGGTGAGCTCGACCATGAAATCCACCAATCGACCGGATGGCGGCAGCGCCTCGACGAACGCGCTCAGACGAGGGGTCATCGTGGGCCGGGCCAGAAACGGCGCCAGCTCTCCCTGCAGGCCGTCCGGATAGTCGAAGGGCAGCTCTTCGGCCCGCGCATCGACGAAGAAGTCGAACGGATTGACCGGCCGAACGTCGAACGACGCCTCGACCCGCACCGAAAGCGTCTTCGCTCGCGTTTCCTCGTCGAACGTGACCCGAGCGATCCGGTTGCCCCACGGATCTTGCTGCCATCGCACCTCGGGCGCCGGCGACACCTCCAGGTTGTAGGCCAACAGCCGTGCCTGGGCGTGCTCAGCGGGTCGCAAGCGAATGTAATGGGGCCCGAAAGCAGCGGGTTCCGGATAGTGATACTCGGTCAGATGTCGGATATGTATTCGCACGGCGTATTCCTGATTAATGCACCGAGCGCCCTTTTGTCTCGTCAACGTCCGGGCGTTCAGGCTGAATCGTCGGGTGCCGACTCCTCCGTCCGTCCGTACCCACGCTGGGCTCGCGCCCAAGGAGCACCAAAGCACGCGCATCGTCGCCCTGTCGTTCGACCACCCATCCTCCCCTTCCGTCACCCTGAAGGGCCTCGAGCGCAACACCCGCGGACAGCCGTACGGCTGGGGCTTCGCGTGGTACCCCCTGCAGAGCGCGGCGGCACTGGTGGTCAAGGACGCGACCTCCATCGGCGACAACGCGATGACGAAGTTGCTCCGCGAATGGGAGCGGTTCCGGTCGACCATCTTCGTCAGCCACCTTCGAGGGGCCGCGCGCGCCCTCGCCGAGCAAGACACGCATCCGTTCAGCCGCAGCTTTGGCGGTCGAGAATGGGTCTTCGCCCACAACGGTGACTTCGACGCGGTGGAGAACGACGGAGGCCTGACCTCCGCCTTGCCGCTGTCCCCCGACGCGGTGATCTGGCCGGTGGGACGAACCGACTCCGAGCGCGCGTTCTGCTGGCTCCTGCAGCACTGCGCGACGCTCGGCGCGCACTCCCTCGCCGCGGTGGGTTGGCACCGACTGCACGACTGGTTTCGGCAGCTCGACGGCTTCGGGACCGCCAATCTGGTCCTCACCGACGGCCAAGACCTCGCCGTCTACTGCGACGACGAGGGCTACAATCGGCTTCACGTCGCCCGACTTTTGCCGCCCGATGTCCCCGAGCTGTTGGCCAGCGAAGATGTCGACATCGGACTGGGGGACGCCAAAGACCACAGCCGAACGGTGACCGTGTTTTCGACCCGACCGCTCGCCAACGCGAATTTCGAGCCGATGGCCGACGGCCAGCTGATCATCGTGCGCCGGGGCGCGTACATCTACGACTCTCACGCCGACGATCGCGCGCAACGGATGATGGTCCCTCCGTTGTCCACGATTCCCCCGCCGGTCCTCGGCCCCCTCAGCCATCAGCAGCCTACGGGCTTGCAGCGTTCCGCGAGCAGTCAGGACAGCGGGGAGCCGACATGGTCGACGGAACCCGACGCGTCTACTTCGCTGCCCTCGTCCGAGCCGACCACGTTCCCGCCGCCGGCCGAGACGTCTGCCGCCCCCTCGGAAGCCGCCGCCGAGCCCTCGGATCCGCCGCCGCCGGCCCTTGCGCCGGAAACGACGCCCGACGCCGAGCCGGACCGAGCATCGACACCCGACCAAGCGAAGGATGGATCCGCGTCCACCGGCCCGAACCATTACTTCGCGGAGGCGGTGGGCGAAGGGCGTTTGCTCTCGGTCGAACACGTCACCACCTACACCTACGACCGTCCCGTGGAGCGGAGCACTCACCTTCTTCGGCTGCAACCCGTCCACGACCGCTGGCAAGACCTCGTCGATTACCAGCTCGAGGTCAGCACACCTTGCGTACGTCGCCCCTACGACGACGTCTTCGGCAACCAGGTGGTGCGGGTGGATATCGAACAGCCCTTCGATCAACTGCAGATCCGCGCGCGGTCGATGGTTCGCGTGCGCAGCGACGTGCCTGACGACCTTCACTCACCTCACCGGAGATTCAGCATCCCGCTGGTATGGATGCCGTGGCAGCGCCAGATGATGACCCCGTACCTGCTCCCTCCCGAGCTGCCGGAGACCCAGCTGCAGGAATTGATCAACTTCGCGATGAGCTTCGTCGAGCGGCAAGACTACGACCTCGTTCAGACCCTCATCGACATGAACACCACCATCTACCGGGACTTCAAATACGTCTCAGGCTCGACGACGATGGCCACCACCCCCTTCCAGGTCTACGTGCAGCGGCAGGGCGTATGCCAAGACTTCGCGAATCTGCTGATCTGCCTGGCCCGCCTGCTGAGCGTGCCGGCGCGATACCGAGTCGGCTACATTTACACCGGCTCCGACTACGAGAACACGATGCAGTCCGACGCGTCCCACGCGTGGGCGGAGCTGTACCTACCGTGGTCGGGATGGCAAGGCTTCGACCCGACCAACGGCTGCCTGGTCAACTTCGACCACGTGCGGGTGGCCAGCGGACGCAACTACGGGGACGCGACGCCGACCAGCGGGACGATCTACAAGGGCGGTGGCGACGAGAAGCTGACGGTCGAGGTGCGAGTGGAGGAGGTCTGAGCGGGGCGGTTCGATCGGGCGGGGTCGCTCATTCCTCGCTCAGTTTTTGGGTCTGAGTCGCGGTCGATGACTGTGTTTGGCTCTGCGTCGCCGCGGGCGACGCAGGCTCCGGTGGGGCACCGAAGAAGCGCTCGGCGATCGCTTGTCCGACGCCGTTCAGCGAGGTCTGCAGCCGGTCGACCCACTGGTGAAGGCCGGCGTCGATGATCTCCTCGACGTCGATGAACTCGAGGTCGCTACAGAGCCGACCGACCCGGCGAGCGACAGGACTCCTGCGGTCGTCGTCGATCGTTCGCAGGCTGCGCTGGGCGAGCTGCACGCAGTAGCGACAGCTCCGCGGAAAGTCTTCGTCCAACAGGAGAAAGTCCACCACCTTGCGCGGCGATAGGCGACCGAAACGCTTGCGGTACATCTCGAACGCCGACGCGCTCTTCAGCAGCGCCGCCCACTGCAGTTCGTCCATCGGGCTACCGACGTCGGCCGGAGACGGAAGGAGCAGAAAGTACTTCACGTCGACGATGCGACTGGTCTTATCGGCGCGCTCCACCATCCGCCCCACTCGCATGAAATGCCACGCTTCGTTGTGGGTCATACTGACGATCGTCGTCCCCAGCAGAGCGTGACAGGCTTCCTTCACGGACTGAAGGAACGTGCCCGGATCGTCGAGGACTCCGTCCGGAGTCCTCGCACACCCCTGCACCATCAGGTACGCGCGGTTGAGCATCTCGAACAGATCCGAAGGAATGATCTCTCGCGCCCCTCGCGCGTTCTCTCGCGCGGCCCGAAGGCAGGAGGTGATGGAGTTCGGATACTGCCGGTCGAACAGCAAGAACCGGAGGACCGAGCGTTTCGTCGGTCCGCCGTACCGCTCGGCGAACCACGAATCGTCGCCCGTGATGGCCACGAGCGGCATCCACTGGTCAGCGGGATCTCCGGGCAGATCGAGGGTGAGATGCTGGTTGACGTCGACGAACCGAGCGACGTTCTCCGCCCGCTCGATGTACCGACTCATCCAGTAGACCGACTCCGCGACTCGGCTCAGCATGGGTAAGCGCCTCCGCTATCGCCATCGAGCAGCACCCAGGTATCCTTGGACCCTCCGCCCTGCGATGAATTGACGACCAAGGACCCCTTCTTGAGCGCAACGCGGGTCAGGCCGCCGGGAATGACCCGGATCGATTCGCCGTAGAGAATGTACGGCCGCAGATCGACGTGCCGGCCCTCGAGGTGGTCGTCGACCAAGGTCGGTACCCTCGACAGCTGCAACGTCGGCTGCGCAATGTAGTTCGTCGGTCGCTGTCGCACTCGCTCCGCGAAAGCGCGCCTCTCGGCTTCGGTGGCCTGTGATCCGATCAGCATCCCGTAGCCGCCGGATTCGTTGGTCGACTTGACGACCAGCGAATCCAGATGGTCGAGCACGTACTTCAGGTCATCCGGTCGGCGGCACAGATGAGTGGGGACGATGGGCAGAATCGGATCCTGATCGAGGTAAAAGCGGATGGCCTCCGGCGTGTACGCGTACACGCCCTTATCGTCGGCAACGCCGGTCCCCGGCGCGTTGGCGAGCGCAACTCGGCCTTCGCGGTAGACGTCCATGATGCCGGGTACCCCGAGGACGGAGTCCGGATTGAAGACCCGGGGATCGATGAACGTATCGTCGATGCGTCGGTATAGAACGTCGACCCGCTCCAGCCCTCGGGTGGTCCGGGCTTTGACGAAGCCGTCGTCAACGACCAAGTCTCGCCCCTCGACGAGCTCGACGCCCATCGTTCGGGCGAGCAGGGAGTGTTCGAAGTACGCGGAGTTGTAGATGCCCGGGGTGAGCACGGCGACGGTGGCCGTCGGATTGGGGCTCATCGCCTGCAGCGTCATCAGCAGATCGGACGGGTACTGGTCGACCGGCCGCACACCCGCCCTCTCGAACACCGACGGGAACGTTCGCTTCATGATGGCCCGATTCTCGAGGACGTAGGACACCCCGGAGGGACACCGCAGATTATCTTCGAGCACGTAGAAGCGGCCGTCCGTGTCCCGGACGAGGTCGGTGCCGGTGACGTGGATCCAAACCCCGGCCGGCGGCGAGAGGCCCCGACAAGCAGGAAGGAAGCCGGGGCTTCCTTCGATGATGTCCGCCGGGACGACGCCGTCCTTGATGATACGCTGATCGTTGTAGAGGTCGTCGAGGAACAGGTTGAGGGCTTCGATGCGTTGGGTGAGCCCCCGCTCGATCGTGGCCCACTGCTTGGCGGACAGGACCCGCGGCACGAGATCGAACGGAAAGATCTTCTCCGTACCCTGTTCGTCTCCGTATACGTTGAACGTCACGCCCAGGTTGAGCATGGCCACCTCGGCTGCGTTCTGCCGATGGGTCAGCTCGTCGGTCGGCAGCGCGGCGAGACGTTCGGCGAGGAGCTCGCATCCTGGTCGAGGGCGACCCGGAGCGATGAACATCTCATCGTAGAACTCGCCAACTTCGTATTCCTCCCAGGCCATATCGGTTTCTGGCCAAAAAGTGTGTCCACCGTCAAACAGCGCTCGACGGGCAGACCGGGCGGCAGGTCTCGTTGCCGTGCGCCCCGGCTCCTGGCACGCCATTTGAAACAAATATGTGGCGAAAGGAGGCTCACCCATGAACCTTTGTGAAGCCGTCTCCATCTTTATCGCCGGGATTGTCGTGGTCACCGCGCTGTTCGACGGGCTGCGTCTGCTCAGTCCGCGGGCCGTACGACCACTTTTCTGGAGCGGAGCGGCCCCTAAGCGGCGTTCGGGAAAAATGAGCCACAGCCCACTGGTCGCCCGCCGCTAAGGTCAAACGTGAGTCCAAGGGCCCCCG
Source organism: Myxococcota bacterium (assembly GCA_028289325.1). Classification (GTDB taxonomy): domain Bacteria; phylum Myxococcota; class Kuafuiibacteriia; order Kuafuiibacteriales; family Kuafuiibacteriaceae; genus JANQQN01. Next base: position 22,046 of record JANQQN010000204.1, read on the forward strand.
AGCCCGTTTCCGTTCGGGGACCCTACGTGTCACTCATGTGACACCTATGTGTCAAAAAACTGGTGCCGATCCTCGTCTACCCGGTCCCCCCCACGGACCTGGGCCAGCATCAGCCGTCGCTGAAACGCACCCTCGAGAGGGCCGCGCGGCGGTTGGTCGCGCCCGTTCGCTCAGGTAAACCTCGCCCCACGGGCGCCCGGCGTCCGCGGAGGATGGAGTGACGAACGAGTCAGTCAAAGTCGAGCGAGACGAAGCGATCACCATTGTTACCCTCGATCGCCCCCAGGTCCGAAACGCGGTGAACCCGAGCACGGCGAGAGCCATTGCCGATGCGTTCATCGACTTCGATGGCGATGAATCGGCGAAGGTCGCGGTCTTCGTGGGTGCGAACGGCACCTTCTGCGCGGGCGCGGATCTCAAGGCGTTGTTGGCCGGCGAGTTCGTTCTGAACGACCCGGTGCAAGCGCCGATCGACCGCCTCGACCCGAGCGCGCCGATGGGCCCCAGCTACCTTCGACTATCGAAGCCGGTCATCGGCGCGATTCAGGGCTACGCGGTGGCCGGCGGCCTCGAGCTGGCGCTGTGGTGCGATCTGCGGGTCGTGGAGGAGGACGCGATCTTTGGCGTATTCTGCCGGCGGTGGGGGGTGCCCCTGATCGACGGCGGGACCGTTCGCCTTCCGCGTCTGATCGGCCACGGCCATGCGATGGACATGATCCTGACCGGGCGCCCTGTCGATGCGGCCGAGGCCAAAGTGATGGGTCTCGCCAATCGGGTGGTGCCGAAGGGCGAAGCCCGCGCACAGGCAGTCGCGCTCGCCAAACAGATCGCGGCCTTTCCGCAGGCCTGCATGCGCAATGACCGGGCGTCGGCGTACGCCCAATGGGATCTGTCGTTCGACGACGCGATGGCCAACGAATCCCGACTCGGGCGGGCGACCATCGAATCGGGGGAGCTGGTGGCAGGCGTCGGCCGTTTCGCGGCGGGCCACGGTCGAGGAGGAAACTTCGACGACGCCTGAAGGCTCGTGTTTGCGTCTTTCGGCCCGGCTTCGATCCGCACCGCGCGGTTGTCAGCTCACTCTTCGTTCGCTCTCAACGGGGCGAGGACAGCGTCGGTGTCCGCCCCGAGGCGAGGCGCCGGCTGCGGGTTCACGGTCGGGGTCCCCGAGAACCGCGCACGGATGCCGGGCCTGTCGTAACCGGCCCGCGTCCGGATGGTCGTACTCGATCACGATGTCGTTGGCGACGACCTGAGGGTGTCGGCGCATCTCCTTGCGGGTCAGCACTGGCGCGCAGGGCACATCCTCGGCCTCGAGGCGGCCCAGCAATTCATCCCGTCGAAAGCGCGCCACCAACGACTGGGTGAGCGCGAGCCGGGCGTCGCGGTGTACCTCTCGCAGCTCGGCGGTTGCAAACCGGGGATCGTCGAGGATCTCCGGTCGGTCCGTGGCCCGTGCCAGTCCCGCCCAGTGATGGTCCTGCATGATCGAGATGCTCAAATGCCCATCGCGGACCTCGTAGATCAGGTCGTGAAACGACTGCCCCTCTTCCCGCTCCAGCTCGTCGCCGACGAAGGTGTGCGCGTTCATGTCCGAGCTCCAAAGGAACGCCACCACCGTGTCCAGCATCGAAACGTGGATCTGCTGGCCTTCGTTCGTCCGCTCCCGCGCGTACAGCGCGGCGGCGATGGCTTGGCTGGCCTGAATGCCCGTCAGCTTGTCGGGGAGGATCGTTCGCACCAGGCGAGGTCGGGCTTCGTCGGCGCCAGCCTGGACCGTCGTCAGCGACGACACCGCCTGAATCAGGGGATCGTAGACCGGTTTGTCTACGAGCGGACCGTCGAAACCAAACCCGGCGATCGACACGTAGATTAGCCGAGGATTGGCCGCGCGAAGGATGTCGGCCCCGAGACCGAGGCGGTCGATGACCCCGGGTCGAAAGTTCTGGATAAAAACGTCTGCGTCCCGCGCGAGGGTCCGGACCGCGGCCAGGTCTCGCGGGTCTTTGAGGTCCACGACCACCGACTTCTTGTTGCGGTTGTTGTTCAGAAAAGACGCCGAATGGCCCCCTCGACGAGTGGCGACGTGGCGAGTGAAGTCGCCTTCCCGCCGCTCGAGCTTGATCACTTCCGCGCCCTGATCGGCGAGGATCATCGTACACATCGGCCCCGAAACGACCGACGTGAGGTCTACGACGCGAACACCGTCTAGCGGACCGGGCATGTTCCCTCGTTCATGGTGCGACCGTAGCGCCGGACGCGGTCACCCCCCGGACCAATGTTGCGCTCCCGCCGACCTCATTGTCAGTTCCCGGCCGCACCGCCTCGCCCACCTCCACGGCGGTTCAACGAAGCGGGCCGGCGGTGGTTCCCGGCAACGGCACATTTTCTGGCCGCACCGGCTTTCTTGCGCTCAGCAACCGCCAGACCTCGGTCACCCGGTCATAGTGGTCGGCCCTCGGACTCATCCGTGGCCCCGCCCCGCCAATCGACCGGCGAGGATCAGGGCGTCGACGGGCCAGAAGCGCGGCGGTCGCGGCTGCACGGACGATGGTCCCGGCTGACACGTGAGTACCCGCCGGATCCACCGAGCCGGCATCCCCGTCGCGCCGTGCAGTGCCCCGAGGAGGGCACCGCAGATCGCGCCGTTGGTGTCCGTGTCGCCGCCCCGTCCGACGGTCGCCACCAGCGCGTCCTCGAAGGTCGCCGCGTGGTGGAGCTCGAAGAAGGCGTTGCGCAAGGCGTGCAGCACCCAGCCGATATGAACCGAATCCATATTCTCCGGCGGCGATCTCTCCCCGGCCCGGATCGCATCAATGACCGCCTCTCCGCCGGGCATCGATCGCACCGCCTCTCGCGCCGACGACGCCATCTGCTCCGGCCGGTTCGCGCCCCGCACTCCCTCGACGATCGCGGCCACGTACGCCGCGTTGGCGGCCCGACAAACGGGATGCGGATGGGTCAACCGAGCATCGTCAATGGCCCACGAGATCGCCGCTTCAACGTCGCGGTGGGCGAAGACCGCGAGCGGCGAGACGCGCATCAGGGCGCCGTTGGCTTGACTCGACTGGCTTGCTGCGGCCCGCATCGCCTCCACGACGTCGAGGCCTTCCCCCTTCGCGTAGGCCCCGGCGCTACACGCGACGGTGGTCGTGGTGCCGATGTCGAAGGGCTCGCTCTCGTACCAGTCAACGTAAGCTGCGGCCACCGCGGTCGCCGAATAGCGACCCTCTCGAACGAGACTACGGGCCAGGGCCAGGGCCATTTCCGAGTCATCGGTGGGCTGGCCGGCCAGCGTATTGAACGGGCCACCGTCGTTGATGTCTCGGACTCCGGTCGGGAAGCGAGTTGCGATACGGACGGCGGGCTCGAACTCCACCTGCGCCCCCAGCGCATCGCCGATCAGCTGGCCGAGCAATACGCCCTGCACCCGGTCGAGCACTGGGTCTTCCACCGCCGCCGCCGGATCGGGGCGCACGAAGGGGCCGAGATCCTTATCCGCGCTCCTGATTCGTTGCCACGGCCGCGCGGCGAGGGTCGCCGCGACCTGGGGTCCCCCGCCGACGAGAAACCCGCCGGACTTCGTACGCTCGCCGCCGTGACGGCCGTAAGCGATGGAGGCCCCCGAACCGTCGAGCACGACGCCGCCGGCGGCCTTTAGAATCGCGTGACCGGCGGCAAAGTCGTAGTCTTGCGCGTCGGCCATGGAGATCGCGGCGTCTCCCTCTCCGGCCCCCACCAGGGCCAACCGGTAGGCCACGGACGGGGTGGGGAGGAATCGAGCCGGCGCGGTGACCGCCGCGTTGACCGCGCGCTTGGCGTCCGCGTCCTGGGAGACGAGGACCACCGAATCCGAAGACAGAGCGTCCGGCCAATCTCGGACCACCGCCACGCCGTTTCGGGTCACCGGCCCACAGCCCTCTGCCCACACGATCAGGTCCTCGGTCCCGATGGGGGGGCATGGTGCGAATACGACCCCGAGGACCAGCTCGGCCCCCCGCAGCAGCGCGATCGAGACCGCCGACCCACGATGCCCCCGCTGAAAGGCGCGAGTGCCGTCGTTGGGATCAACCAACCACCGGTACTCGCTGGTTTCACCGGTCAAGCCGGTCTCTTCACCGAAGAACTGCCACGTCGGAAACCGGGCCCGCAGCCGGCTTCGGATCGCCACTTCGGCATCCACATCGACCGGGCAAGTCCCAAGGGGCCCACGGGGACCAGCGGCGCGGAACAGCTCCGCGCGGATCAGCGCTCCCGCCTCCCGCGCCGCCTCGATGACCACCTCGAGGACCTCGCCGAGCGGTTGTGCCCCGTCGTCCGTCATCCCATCACCTTATCCTTCCACGAACGGTGCCGCGAGAGCCCCTGGCCCGCGAACCCATGGCAACGGCCGGTGATGATTCGATGGCAATCGCGAGACGCGGTGCGAAGAAGAAACGTCGGGCGGTATACAACGTACGGACGCTGAGGACGCCTGATGAAGTCTTATCCGCTCTCCGGTCTGGATGCCGCGTTTCTGTCGGCGGAGACTCGCGAAACCCCGATGCACACCCTCCAGGTCCTGGTCTTTTCCGGGGGCCCAGCGCCATCGACCGAGGTCATCGCGGCCCATGCCGACCCGTGGCTGGATCGGGTTCCCGAGCTGCGATTTCGCCTGCAGACGGTTCCCCTCGGCCTCGGCCAGCCGGTGCTCGTCCCCGACGATGACTTTGCGCTGCATCGACACATCGAGCGGGTCGACGCCCAGCCGGACCAGCCCCTCGACCACATCGTGTCCGCCGTCGCCTGCTCGACCCTGCCCCGCGATCGGCCTTTGTGGGCGCTGACCATCGTCGACGGTCTGCCCGCCGACCGATGGGCGGCGGTGGTCAAGATGCACCACGCCCTCGCCGATGGCTCGGCCAAGAAGACGATGCTGGAGCGGCTGTTCGGCGTCGACCTGCCGGCCACGGCGCCGCCGGTGAGGCCCCAAACGACGGCCCCGTCGACGTTGCCAGCCGTGCTCCGAGGCATCTGGAGCGTGGTCGCGGGGATCGTGGCGCTGCCCATGGTGGCGATCTCCAGTGTCGTGGGCATGTTCAAGGTGAGGGTCCGTCGCAAGAAGGGGGCGGAGGTTCCCGCTCGACCGTTCGCCATCGACACGATGCCGTTCAACGAGGGCGTCCCTCGAAGCCGGGTCTTTCGCACCACCGAGCTTCCTCTCGACCGCATCAAGGCCGCGAAGAAGGTCAGCCGGACTTCGCTGAACGACGTCGTGTTGGCCATTACCGCCGGGGCGCTGCGACGGTACCTGAGCCGCCACGACGCCCTTCCGACGAGGGACCTGGTCGCGTCGGTGCCCGTCGGGGCCGGCGCCGGCCATGCGGTCGGGAACCACGTCTCTTCGACCTTCGCTGCTCTTCCCAGCCACATCGATCGCCCGCGCCGTCAACTCCGCTACGTCCACCGCAAGATGAGCGCGGCCAAGGAGGAGCTCGTCGTGGCCCAGATGGACGTCGGGGGTTGGGCCCAGGCGGTTCCGCCGATCCTGTTTCAGGGCGTCCGCCGCCTCCTCGCCGTCCTGCGCGCCAAGAAGCTCCTGCGGCCGGCGATCAATCTCATCGTGTCGAACGTGCGGGGACCGTCCACGACCCTGACCTTGGGACCGTACGAGGTCGAGCACATCTACTCCGTCGGTCCCTTGTTGGCGGGGGTCGGATTGAACGTGACGGTATGGTCGTACCGCGACCGCCTCGAGGTCGCGCTGCTCGGTACGCGCGAAGGCATGCCGGCCCTCGAATCGCTGGCTGACGACTTCGAGCCGGCGCTGAGAGATCTCGAAGAGAATCTCGCCCAACCGGAGTCGATCGTCTCTCGGGTCGCCGATTTCTCGGCTCAAGTGTTGTCGGGGGAGTTCGCGGCGCCGGTGCAGAAACGCGATTGAACGTCGGCCTCGTCAAGGCGGGCAGAGATCAGCGCTGACCCCACTGCTCGATCACCCGACAGAAAGTCTGAAGAAAGCGGTTGGTGTGGTAGGCGTCGAGCGCTCGATGATCGATGGTCAGCGACACGTACATCATCGGCCGCACCCTCACCTCGCCGTCGATAACCACCGCGCGGTCTTCGATCTTGCCGATGCCCAAAATCGCGGACTCCGGCTGTCGGATGATGATCGGGGACGCAACGAGGGTCCCTTGCACCCCGTGATTGGAGATCGTGAACGTCGAGCCCTGCATGTCGGCGGGGCTCAGTTTGCCCGCCCGAGCGGTCTCGGTCAGCTCGGTCAGCGCCGCGGCCACTTCCTGCAGCTCGAGGTCTTGAACGTTGCGAACGACGGGAACGACCAGGCCTCGGTCTTCGAGCGCGGTGCCGACACCGATATGCATCACCTCGAAGACTTCCAGAGCGTCGTCGTGCCACCGGCTGTTGACCTCGGGCACGGCGCGGATCGCCTCCACGACAGCGCGAACGAAATATGCAGTAAACGTGAGCTTGATGCCTTTCGCGGCCATCTCGTCTTTGCGGGCCTGCCGATCGGCCATCACCGCCGAGAGATCGCAATCGAACACCGCGGTGACGTGGGGCGCGGTCAGCACGCTCTCGGTCATGTTGCGGGCGATGGTGCGACGCATCGGATCGTGACGGACCCGACGACTCGGTCCTTCGACGGGCGGTAGCCTCGGACCGGCCTCCGGCGCGGCCCGGCTCGCTTTGGCCCTCGCGGGGGTGGCTTGGACGACCGCGGCCAGATCGGCGTGGGTAACCCGCCCTCGTTCGCCGGTCCCTTCGACGTCATCGATGGATACGCCGTGCAGGGCCGCGAAGCGCGCCACCGCAGGGTGGGGCAGAGGCCGATCGCGCCGGCTCGACGTCGCCGTCGCCGCGATGGGCACGTTCGAAGGCGCGGCCGGAGGCGATTCGAGCGAGCCGGCTGGCCCCTCGGCATCCACGATCCCCACACCGGCCTCCACCCGCGCGATCACCTGGCCGGGCTCGAGCTCCTGATCGTCTTCGACCAGCACTTGTCGCAGTACGCCGGCCACCGGCGACGGGATCTCCAATACCGCTTTGTCCGTGGCGACCTCTGCCACCGCTTCGTCCTGATCGACGACGTCGCCCACCTTCTTCAGCCAACTCGCAAGCTCCAGCGTCGTGCCTTCTTCTTGTTCTTCAGGAATTCGAATGTCGATCAGGTCGGCCATGGTCTAGTTGAACTCCGTGAGCTCGACGATCTTCGCTGCGATGTCTTCTACCGACGGCAAGACGGACTGCAACAAGGTCGGGTTGTAAGGCAACGGAACGTCGCGGACCGCGAGTCGATCCACCGGCGCCCGCAAGGAAAGAAAGCACTCCGTCGCACACGTCGCCGCCACTTCGGCTCCGAAGCCCGCGGTCGCGACGTCCTCGTGAACGACCAGGCATCGACCGGTCCGATCCACGGAGGCGAGCACCATCTCCTTATCCCAAGGCATCAGCGTTCGGAGATCGATCAGCTCCACGGATCGCTGGGCTCGGTCGGCGGCCAGCTCGCACCTTTCGACCATCGCGCCCCAGGTGACGATGGTCAGCGCGTCCCCGGATTGTAGCCGGCGAGCGCGGCCGAACGGCACGACGAATCGGTCACCGGGATAGGGCCGGCGCGCCCATTTGCCGTCCAGCAGGCTGCGGTGCTCAAAAAAGAAGGTGGGGTCGTTGCCTCGCAGCGCGCTGCGCAGCAGACCGACCGCGTCTTCCGCGTTGCTGGGCACGGCGACCCGCCACCCAACGGCGTGAACGAACGACGTCTCATCGCTCTGGCTGTGCCAAGGGTCGCCAACCTTCGCGAACCCTCCCGGGGTCCGAACCACGACCGGGGCCGCGAATCGGTTGTTCGTGCGCCATCGTACGGTTCCGAGGTCGTTGAGCTGCTCTTGGGCCGGGTCCGCATACTTGCGGAACTGAATCTCGGCGACGGGCATGAGGCCCGAGTACGCGAGTCCCATCGCGCGACCGATGATCCCTTCTTCCGATAGGCTGGTGTCGTAGACCCGGTCCGCACCGTGGCGTGCCTGAAGTCCGAGCGTCACGCCATGAACGCCCCCTTTCGGACCTATATCTTCCCCGAACAAAACCAGCTTGGGGTTCGACGCCAGCTCGGCATCCAGCGTTCGCCGAATCGCGGTCACCATATTGATGCGCGGTCCGGCGGGCTCCGGGGTCTCGTCCGAGGGCGCGAACCGATGTCTGGCCGGCCATAGCCCCCCCACCGCTTGCAAGATCGGTTGCCCGTCGGCGTCGGCTTCGGCGAACGCGTATCGATGGACTGTCGCCGGTTCGGGCTGCGGACGCGCCAAGGCTCGCTCCAATGCGGCGTGGACCGTCGACTCGGCGTCCGACTCGAGGGCCGACCATTCGCTCGCGGTCATCTGGCTCGGGACGAGCTCGGACCGCAGCGCAAGGATAGGATCCTTCGACTGCTCCTGTGCGACCTCGTCCGGCGACTTGTAGGTCTGGGTGTCCTGCGCCGAATGACCCGCGAGGCGCACGACCTTGAGCCGACACAAGACCGGGCCTCGGCCCTCGCGCACCCAAGATACCGCTTCGGTAAGGGCGGTCGCGGCGGAGCGCGGTGAGGTTCCGTCGCCGGTCATGATCTTGAGCTGACCGTACGACGCAAGATTCGCGGCCACATCGCCGCCCGGCACCTGACGGTCCGAGGGCACCGACAGCCCGTAGCCGTTATCTTCGATGTAGAACATCATCGGCAGGCGTCGCGTGGTCGCAATGTTCAGCGCGGACCAAAAGCCGTTGGTGGCCACCGAACCGTCGCCCCCCAGCGCCACCGCAACCGCCCCCGAGTACTCCGCCTCGTCGAGAATCCGCGCGTGATACTGGATCGCTTCCGCCCAGCCGGCGACCGGGGTGTACTGCGTGCCCACGCCGCCGGCCATCGGAAGCACTTTTGGGCCTCCGGGATTGGGGAAGTTGCAGACGACGCCGATATCTCGTCCGTCTGAGTAACCCCCAGCCCGTCCGAGCGGTCCCGCGAGCGCGTCTTCGAAGTCCAAGCCCATGGCCAACAGCACCGGCCGGGACCGGTAGTAGCCGCCAGCCGCGTCATGCCGGTGGGTCAGAAGACTCCCTAGCAGGATCTGCGCCAGGTCGTGGCCCCGGGCGGAGAACTGATAAGAAACCTTCTTGGCGGGAACGAGCTTGTCTTCTTCGACCCGGTCCATCGCTCTTGAAACGAACATCAGCCGAGCGATGCGGCGCCAATCGAAGTGAGGAGCGAGAGTCATCGCATAAGCATTCCTACCATGAAACGCGCCGTCTCGATGGTGTTCTTGCCCGGACGTTCCCTCGAACGGGTGGTCCATGACCGTCGGTCTCGGGCGGGTCGAAGGGCGCCCCATCGCCAATCGTCGTCGCGCCACTGTATTCAGAGTGGATACGGTATCCTTCTTTGAGAATGGGGCGGTTAGTGCGTGGGTGTTTGTGGGTGGGGCTCGCGGCCGGATGCATCCCTGGCGCGGCCGTCGACGTGCCGGCGGAGATCGACTGGATCGCCTGGATCCCGGCCGCCACGGCAACGACGGAGGTCCCCGACGACCTGCCCGCCCATCGCCTCCTCTTTGCGACCTCGCGGCTGCTCGCCTGGCCAAGCGACGCCGACGGTTGGCTGATCGGCTTCACTGCCCAGCAGATCGACGCCGCGGGGCTCGGCGACAACCAGGCGGCCGAGTTCGCCCTCGTTCGTCCCATCGACGGATGTCAGCAAGCACTGCCGACGCCCCGGTGGGTCCGAGGATGGTCACAGGACGCCACGACACTGCCCGCGCTCACTTCCGATCGACTACCCCCGTCGTCGTGTCCGGTCACCGCCAACAGCTTTGAGGTTCGAGCCTACGAGATCGCGGCGACCAATCTGACCGCGGTCATCGGCTTCGGGTTCACGCATGATCTGACGACCCCGCTCGTCACGCTGTCGAGCGGTGAGGTCTTTCGGCTCACGAAAGACGGTCCGGCGGTCGAAGGCGTCAACGAAGATCGGCGGATCGAGTCCGTCGTCAGGCTCGACGGCGGCTACTGGGCGTTGGAAGGGGGCCGGCTTCTTTTTGGCAGCGAGGTGGGGGCGCTC
>JANQQN010000211.1 GCA_028289325.1 Myxococcota bacterium
GTCGACAATCGGGACCACCGGATTGTTCCACGTCGGCTCCCGGAACCGCTTCAGGACTTCGCGGTCCGCGCCGCCGACGTTGTTGTAGACCGCCACGGGGACGAACAGGGTCTCCGCCGCCTCCACGATGAGGGGGTGCGTGAGGACGGCCTGGCCGTACCGGACGCAGGTAGCGCAGCCCGGGACCTCGTCGAAGAGGATCAGCAGCGGCCGGTCCGTCTGTTCGCTGAGGCGTCGGGCCGCTTCGAAGTCGCGGTGCCATGCGACGTCCCCGAGCTCCGGCGGGGTCTTGGCCAGTGCGGGCGGCGCGCCGAGGGCAAGGGCGGTCAGGCCGAGCGTGAGGGAAAGAACAAGGTTCGACTTCACACCGATCAGTACTGGGGCTCGACGGTAGTCGTTACTCCGGAAGGTCGGCGGCGCGAAGGTCGGGCGCGCAGTCGACGAGCGATCCCTCAGGCAAGTATTGGGAATCCGGAATGTTCGACAGCAGGTAGGTCCGGTCGAAACCTGCATCCCAGCATTCGGAGGCAAAAAGCGGCAGCGCGAGGTCGCCTTCCGAGATCAGTACATCGGCCCGCCCGCGGCCGTCGGCGAGCCACCGCGCCGCGACCACCCACAGTTCCTGGGCGGCGGAGGTCGGATCGACGTTCTCGCGGAGGAAGAACAGGAAGGCGCCGTCCCCCGACGACGACTGGGTATGGCGCCAGGCGGCGGAGGGCTCCGCCGTGTACAGCGGGCCGAGGAGGAGCTCCAGGGTCAGCGCCTGGAATCGATCGTCGTACAACACGACCACCTGACCCTGCCCGGTCTGGTTGGGGTCGACCGCGCGGGCACCATCCAGGTCGATGAACATCCGGCCCTGGTGGCCGAGCGCCTCTCGGTCCGCGACCTGCTGGCCGAAGAACAGCAGCCGGGGCTCGGGCTGCGCCGGCGACGTGGCGAGCATCGTGAATTCGAAGATCTCGGACGATTCGGTCGGGGTGCTGGTCGATGTGGCCTGGACCACGGTCGAGGTTTGCACCCGATCCGTGACCAGCGTGTACGAGACGCCGTTCGCGCCGACCAGGGGCCCCCACGTTCGCCGGTCTTCGTCGCGGGCGCTGGGGGGGGTGGCGACGATCGCGTCCACCCACGCCACCAGGGATAGAATGTCGCGGTTGATGGCTTCCGCCGCGGCCACGGTGTCCAGGTAAAACTGGGCGGTGGCGTTGGCCGGCGGGGGTACGGGGTCGTCGACGCCGGTGACCCCGTCCTCGACCGGCACTTCGATCGCGATGTCCGGAGGCACGCCCTCGGCGAGAAATCGCAGGTCTTCGTTCGAGTACGGCTCGTGGCATGCGGACAGCGCGCCCGCCACGAGCAGGAGGATGAAAGCGGAGGGCTTCACGGCGTCACTCCCACGCTGAGGCCTGCCTCCCCGTACGGAAGGGCCCGGTTGTCGTCGACGCCGAACAGCAGAACGCCGAGCCGGCCGGTCAACTCCACGGTGAGGACGTCGAAGGGGTGCCACCGAGCTGCGGTCAGGACGGCGGGGCTGAACCCAAAGTGATCCTGCACCGTGCCGCTGAGAACGCTGTCGCTCGCAAACCGCCGCTGCATGTACTGACCGGCGATACGAGGCCCCGCGTGCAGCGAGAACTCGCCGAGTCGCATGCCCCACGTGGCCCCGATCGCCGTCTCCAGCTGCCAGAAGTCTTGTCGCAGCTCGAGGCCATCGAGTCGAAACGGCGCGCCGGTCCGGGCGCCGCCGAGGACCTCGAGGCTGACGTTGGCACCGAAGATCGAGTCGACCTCGACCGCGAGGCCGAACATCGGCAGAGCGGGAAAGAGATCTTCGCGGGTTTGGCGGTCGAAGAAGCCTTGGTACACCCCCACCGCGCGGACCCCGACCGTTACCCCACGCGGGGGCCGACGCTGGGCCATCTGGAGACCCTTGATCGGATCATCCTCGAACGCGACTCGCTGCATTCGGGTCTCATCGACCCAATGGAAACGGCCATCGGCGAGGTCGAAGGTGTCGGTGAGCAGGTGGTCGGCCATCCGCTTTTTGATCACGTACCGGCCCGCGGGCAACGCGAGTCGTCGCGACTCGCCGTCGGTCTTGTCGATCTCCGCGGCCACCTGGGCGCGGTCGCGGTCGAACAGGAGGTAGCGCCCCGACAACGGCGCCCCGAACACCAAGCCTGAACGTCCCTGGGAGACGTCGGTGAGGACGACGTCGGCCTGGCCTTCGAGGTCGAAGCGGTAGGTGGGGTGTTGAGGCCCGGACCGGGTGCCGGCGGTGGTGGCGACGGTGCGATGGTACGCGTAGCCATATACTTCGCCGAGGGTGATTCGCCCCTCACCCGATTCGTCGGCGTCGCCCCGCAGTCCGCTGGTCAGGTAGTGGGTGAAGAACGACCCGCCGAGCTCGTCGGATTCCTGGCTCGATTCGTCATCGGCGCTCGAGCTGATGAGGATGAGCCCTCGGGCCGGGGTGCGATCGTCGGGCTCGAACAAGAACGAGGGTCCGCGCCGGCCGCCTTTCGTTCGACCCTTGAGGCGGGTCAACGCCCCCGCCTCGCAGGCGTCGACGATGCCGATGCGCACCTTGGCGGAAGCGCGGCTCAAGCGTCGCCGAAGCTCGACGAGCGGGAGGCGGGTCCCGTTCATCCACAGCTGCCCCGCCCGCGCATGTCCGGAGTAATAGACGAGGAGGGTGACGTGATGACCGCGACCGGTCGCGGCGGCAACCTGTCCTTCGATTCGATCGAGCGCGGCCCGGGCGTCGTCGGCGTAGCGTCCGGTCAACACCCGGACGTCGGAGGTCCGGTAGCCACCGAGCTCGACCAGAACCGCCGCCACCTTTTTGGCGTCGTCCTCGGCGTATCTCAGGTCTTCCGCCGGCGGCTCACCGACGTTGTTACCGAGCACCAGCGCGAAGCGTCTCGGCGGTCCGGCCGCGTGACAAACGCCGGCGGTCGCCGCCCATAGCGCGATGATCGCCGTCGACGCGGCGAGCGCTCGATGGACGGTCACGGGACCTCCTTGTAAATCAGGATGCTGGTCTGGTCGACCTCGGGTCCGAGGCCTTCGACCCGCGATCGATGCTCAGGGTCGTCGATCCGAGACAGTACGCCTTCGAGCGCCGCGAACGTGAGCGGGAGGGGGGAAAAGAAAGCGTAAAAGCGTTCCGGCCCCACCGCGTGGTCGAGGATGACGCTGCCCTCGAGAACGTGGTGCCCGGTGGGGTAAATCGGAACGCTGGCCGCCGGTTGGTCGGGGTACAGCGGCGTCAATACTCCGTCGTCGTCGACGGACACCACGAACAGGTAGCGGTGCCCTGCGGCTCGGTAACGAAACTGCACCCAGTCGCCGGCGGCCAAGGACATGCCGTCGGTTCCTTTACGAATACCCGCATCATCCTTCACGTACATCTGGAGGGTGGGGCAGGCCGCGGCCGCGCACGAAGGGCGATCGCTGTTCGCGGCGGTCGACCCGACACCGCCCTTGGTGCGGACCGATCGGGACGGCGGGGCGGGCGGCCAGGACGCCGGAAGCACGACGAGGGCGATGGCGGCCATGGCCACCGCTGCCATGGCCGGCCACCGTCGGTCCGAAGCGAATATGGCCGTCGCCCGTCGTCGCGGTCGTGGCCCGAAGCTCGAGGCCGGCGAGGGCGCATCGGCCCGGTCGACGACGGCGCGAGCCACGGCGTCGATGGGCGCGTCGCGCTCGAACGATCGAAGCTCGGCCTCGAGCGCGGCTCGACGGGCCTGGGCCCGCGGATCCCCGGCGATCCTGCGCTCGAGGGCCCGAGCCGCCTCATCCGCGAGCTCGCCGAACACCAGCTGTCTGAGCTCATGCAGCCGCACCGGCTCATCCGAACGCGTCATCGCCGACCTCCTTTTTGGCGATCCGTTTGAAGGTGGCGATACGCTTGCGGATGGTCGGCAGCGACCGCCCCATCAGATCCGCGACCTCGTCCTGGGTCATCTCGTCAACGTAGTAGTGGATGGCCACGGCTTGGGTTTCTGGATCCAGCCGGGAGAGGATCTGGCGAACCAGTCGCGCGCGCTCCGGATCCACCCCGGCGTGCAGCAGGCCTGCTTCTTCGACGTGACGGACGTGCTGGCGAAAGCGCGTCTTCCATCCCGCGCGCTCGGCCGCGAGGCGGTTGAGGCAGTGATTGGTCGCGATCCGAAGCATCCAGGTCGATACCGAAGCCTCGTTCCGGAATTGGTCTAGGCCCCGCAGAACCTTCACGAAGACCTCCTGGGTTGCGTCCTGCGCCGCGTCGGGGTCGCCGAGGAGATACCGACACCGGCCTTGGACCAAGGCACCGTACCGCCGATAGAGCACCGCGACGTGGTCGCGCGGGCTGAGCATGGGGGCCTGCATGAGCGGGTCGGGCTCACATCGTTTTACCCGCCCTAGGGGCGGACAACCACGGTCGCTGCACACTTGCACAGACCGAGCACCGGCCGTGTTTCGAAAAAAAATGTGGCCGGAAGCTTGGGTCGTGTTTTGGAAAATTCGAGTTGTGTCGCGATCTTGGCACCGGCGTCGGCAGATCGATGTCAAGATATAGCGTTGACCTCCAAAAAGGGCCCCTATATCTTGTGTCGTATGCGCAGCGGTGAGGGCGAAAATTTCTGCGGAGGACAGCCCCCACGATCGGCGAAAACGCCCGCCGCGACCCGGCTAGGGCGGCGGGCATGACCAGCATGAGGAACGGAGGCACTGAGATGGACAACGGCACGACCCCCACTTCAAACGGCGTCAGCGCACCTCGACCCACATCCGTGGGTGGGGCCCGGGCCGAGTACGGGCCCAGCGATGAAGCGAAGACGCTGTCCGGTCGTCCCGCCGCCAGTGCGCCCGTCGATGCGTTCACCCAGATGCAGGTGAAGAAGCGAAACGGAGCCTTCGAGCTGGTCGACCTCAACAAGATCGTGCGTGCGATCGGTCGCTGCTGCAGCGGGCTGCAAAACGTCGATGCCAATCGGGTGGCCATCAAGACGATATCCGGCCTGTACGACGGCGCGACGACCGCCGAGCTGGACCAGCTGTCCATCCAGACCGCGGCCTCGTTTACGGCCGAGGAGCCCGAGTACTCGCGGTTGGCCGCTCGCTTGCTGTCGACGTACATCGACAAGGAGGTGTCCCACCAGGACATCCAGTCGTTTTCGCAGTCGATCAAATCCGGTCACAAGGCAGGTCTGATCAATGACCGGCTCCGGCTGTTCGTGAAAGCGAACAAGCGCAAGCTCAACGACGCGGTGGTCACCAGTCGGAACCAGCTCTTCGAGTATTTCGGCCTCCGCACGGTGTACGACCGGTACCTGCTGCGTCACCCGCAGGAGCGGACGGTCCTCGAAACGCCGCAGTACTTCTTCATGCGGGTCGCGTGCTCGCTGTGCGACGAAGACGTGAAGGAAGCCCTCGAGCTGTACGACCTGTTGTCGTCGCTCGAGTACCTGCCGAGCTCTCCGACCCTTTTCAACTCCGGAACCCGTCACGAGCAGCTCTCGTCGTGCTTTTTGCTCGATTCCCCGCAGGATGACCTGGCGTCGATCTATCAGCGGTACGGCGACGTCGCCGCGCTGTCGAAGTTCTCCGGCGGTATCGGCCTCGCATATCACCGCGTGCGCTCGCGCGGCGCGTTGATCCGTTCCACCAACGGCCACTCCAACGGCATCGTGCCTTGGCTAAAGACCCTCGACGCGTCGGTGGCCGCGGTCAATCAGGGTGGCAAGCGCAAAGGTGCCTGCTGCGTGTATCTGGAGACCTGGCACGCCGACATCGAAGAGTTCCTCGAGCTCAAGGACAACACCGGCGACGAAGCCCGCCGCACCCATAATCTCAACCTCGCGAACTGGATCTCCGATCTGTTCATGCGTCGGGTGGAGGCCGACGGAGAGTGGTCTCTGCTCAACCCGAACGATTTTCCACACCTGACCGACCTGTACGGCGAGGAGTTCGAGCGGGCGTACGTGGAAGCCGAGAAGAGCGACAAGGTGGTGCGGGTGGTCAAAGCGCGCGACCTCTACGCCCGGATGATGCGGACCCTGGCGCAGACCGGGAACGGCTGGATGACGTTCAAAGACGCGAGCAATCAGAAGTGCAACCAGACCGCGGTCGAAGGGCGCGTGGTGCACCTGTCGAACCTGTGCACCGAGATCATCGAGGTGACGTCCAACGACGAGACCGCGGTGTGCAACCTCGGAAGCATCAACCTCGCGCGTCACGTTCGCGGTGGTAAGGTCGACTTCGACAAGCTCCACCGGACGGTGCGAACGGCGCTCAAGCAGCTCGACCGGGTGATCGATCTGAACTTCTATCCGATCGGCAGCACCGCGCGGTCCAACGAGCGATGGCGGCCGGTGGGCTTGGGGCTCATGGGGCTGCAAGACGTGCTCTTTCAGCTCCAGCTTCCCTTCGATTCGGACGAGGCCCGGCGGCTCTCCACGCGGATTCAGGAAGAGATCTACTTCGCGGCGCTGTTCACCAGCTGCGAGCTCGCCGAGCGTTACGGCGCCCACCCTGCGTTCGCCGAGACGCGGGCCGCGAAAGGCGACCTGCAGTTCGATCTGTGGGGCGTGGTTCCCGAAGACACCGACCGCTGGCGCCGGCTGAAAGAGCGCATCAAGGCCCACGGCCTCCGGAATTCGCTGATCCTGGCCATCGCCCCAACGGCCACCATCGCGTCTATCGCGGGGTGCTACGAGTGCATCGAGCCGCAGGTGTCGAATCTCTTCAAGCGAGAGACGTTGTCGGGAGAGTTTCTGCAGCTGAACCGCTATCTGGTCGCCGAGCTGAAACAGCGTGGGCTGTGGAACGAAGAAGTTCGGACCCAGATCAAGATGGGTGAAGGGTCGGTGCAGCAGGTCGATGCGCTTCCCGAAGACCTGCGCCATCTCTATCGGACGGCGTGGGAGCTGCCGATGCGGGCGATCATCGATATGGCCGCCGAGCGAGGCGCGTTCATCGACCAGAGCCAATCGCTCAACCTTTTCGTCGAGAGCCCCAATATCGGCCAACTCTCGTCGATGTACTTCTACGCCTGGAAACGAGGCCTGAAGACGACCTACTATCTCCGCTCCCGCCCTGCGACGCGGATCGCGAAGGCTACGGTCAATTCAACCTCCCAGATTCCTGCGAAGCAGGCGGTCGCTTGTTCGCTCGAAAATCCCGAGTCCTGCGAGGCGTGCCAGTAGGCGCGCGCGTCGGACGCTTTACGGAGTCGTTTGTCATGCTTTTGGACCCTGGATTGAATCTGACCCTGCGACCGATGAAGTACCCGGTCTTTTACGAGATGTATCGGGACGCCATCAAGAATACCTGGACGGTCGAAGAGGTCGATTTCGCGACGGACATCGCGGATCTTCGTACCCGGATGTCGCCGGCGGAGCGTCACCTGATTCACCGGTTGGTGGCGTTCTTCGCTACCGGTGACTCGATCGTGGCCAACAACCTCGTCCTGAATCTGTACGAGCACATCAATGCGCCCGAGGCGCGGATGTATCTGTCTCGCCAGCTGTTCGAGGAAGCGCTACACGTCCAGTTCTATCTGACCCTGCTCGATGCGTACTTGCCCGAGCCGGAAGAGCGAGCGAAGGCCTTCGCGGCGGTGGAGAACATCCCGTCGATCAAAGCGAAGGCCGACTTCTGCATGAAGTGGATCGACTCCGTTCAGAACCTCAAACAGCTACATACGAAGGAAGAGCGGCGCACGTTCCTGCTCAACCTGATCACGTTCGCGTGCGCCATCGAAGGTCTGTTCTTCTTCGCGGCCTTCGCGTACGTGTACTTCCTTCGTAACAAAGGGCTCCTGCACGGCCTGGCTACGGGGACGAACTGGGTATTCCGGGACGAGAGCGCCCACATGGCCTTCGCGTTCGAGGTCGTGAAGCAGGTGCGGTCGGAGGAGCCGGACCTGTTCGACGAGGCGCTGTCCAACGACGTTCGACGCATGCTGTCAGAGGCGGTCGAGTGCGAGACCCAGTTCGCGGAAGACGTCCTGTCGAAAGGGGTCGCGGGCATGTCGGTCACCGACATGCGTCAGTATCTCGAGTTCGTCGCCGACCAGCGGCTGATGACCCTGGGCCTCCCGGCGATGTTCGGGGCTCACAACCCATTCCCATTCATGGAGCTGCAAGACGTGCAGGAACTCGCCAACTTCTTCGAGCGGCGGGTGAGTGCCTACCAGGTCGGCGTCCAGGGCGAAGTCGCGCTGGACATGGCGTTCTAGCCGCCCACCGACAAGCGGTCCGCCAGTCGGCTGTGTCGCCGCAGGTCCCGCGCTCTCGCGACCGCCAGCTGCAGCGCGCGTCGACTTCCCACCAACACCACCAAGCGCTTGCCCCGGGTGACCGCGGTGTACAGCAGGTTTCGGTGCAGCATCACGAAGTGCTGGGTCGTGAGCGGGATGACCACCACCGGGTACTCGCTGCCTTGACTCTTATGAATGGATATCGCGTAGGCGAGGGCCAACGCATCCTGTTGGTCGGGCTCGTACGAGACCTCGCGGCCATCGAAGGCCACTTTGAACGTCCTCCGATCGGGGTCGACGTGGACCAGTCGACCGACGTCGCCGTTAAACACGTTGATGCCGTAATCGTTTCGGGTCTGCATGACCTTGTCGCCGACTCGGAAAACGGTCTCCCCTCGGGTCACGCTGGCCCCATCGGGGTTGAGCTGGGCCTGCAGCTTGCGGTTGAGCACCGACGCGCCGAGCTCGCCCTTGTGCATCGGGGTCAAGACCTGAACGTCGTCGAACGGGTCCACCCCGAAGGAGGCCGGGATCCGGTCCGCAACGACGTGTAAGAGGGTGTCCTGGGCCGCTTGTGGCTCTTCACGATCGATCAGGTAGAAGTCTGTGCGTCGTCCTTTCGTGGGCTCGAGATCCGGCAGCTGCCCGCTGTTGATGCGGTGCGCATTGTCGATGATCCGACTGTCGTGACCCTGTCTGAAGACCCGGTCGAGGCGAACGACGGGAAAGCGGGCGCTGTCGATAAGGTCCTTGAGGACCTGTCCGGGGCCCACGGAAGGCAACTGGTCTACGTCGCCGACCACGATGAGCCGGACCCGGTCCGGCAGCGCGGCGGCGAGCGATGCCATGAGGGGCAGGTCGACCATCGACATCTCGTCGACGACCACGGCATCGGCGGCGATCGGGTTCGACTCGTCGTGGGCAAAGCCGTGCTGATGGGGATCGTACGCGAGTAAGCGATGGAGTGTGCGGGCCTCGAGACCGGTCGACTCGGTCAGGCGCTTGGCCGCGCGGCCCGTGGGCGCCCCGAGCTGAACCGCGACCGACGCGCACTGGAACAGCTGCAGGAGACCGCGAACGAGGGTGGTCTTGCCCGTGCCGGGACCACCGGTAACGATCATCAGCCGGGCGGTGTTCGCCGTGACCAGCGCCCGTCGCTGTTGGGGGGCCAGCTTCAGGCCGGCCGACCGCTCGAAGTCGTCGGCCACGATCTCCGGATCATCGACCAGCGGCCCGGCCGGCGCGGCGGCGATCCGGTTCAGGTGTCTGATGACCGTGGTTTCGGACCCGTACATCGGGGCCGCGTAAACCGCGTCGGTGCCGTCGGGCACGACGGTCCGGCCTTCGTCGGCCAGGACCTCCAGCGCCCCGTCGATGTCCGCATCGGTTCCGAGCAGGGCCGATGCGGCGTCGATCAAACCGGCCTTGGGCAAGAAGACGTGGCCCTCCTGCGCGGCTTCCGCCAGCGCGTGCATAACCCCGGCTTGCGCGCGCTGGGGGGCCCGACGGTCGACACCGAGCCGGGCCGCAATGCGGTCCGCGGTCCCGAAGCCGACCCCGCGGACATCGAGGGCGAGACGGAAGGGCTCCGTTTGCACGACATGAACAGTGCGTGCGCCGTAGCGGCGCTGGATCTTGGCCGCGAGGTAAGGCGGGATGCCCAACCCGTACAAAAAGACCATCGAAGACCGCAGATGGAGCTGGTCGGCGAGCGCTTCTCGAATACGGGCCGCCCGCACTCGACCGATCCCCTCGACCTCGGTCAGTCGCTCGGGCGTCTTTTCGATGATCTCCAGCGTATCCGCGCCGAAAGCCTCCACCAGTCGAGCGGCGAGGCTGGGGCCGAGTCCCTCGACGAGGCCGGAAGCCAGGTACGCCTCGATGCCTTCCGAGGTCTTAGGGGTTATTGGCACCGCCGTCGCGGCGCGAAATTGGCGACCGTACTTGGGATTTTCCTGCCAGCGGCCGGTGATCTCGAGCCGCGCGCCGGGGGTGGGGGGGGCTACGGCCCCCACGACGGTGACCGGCCGCGCCGCGTCGGGGACCGACAACCTCAGGACGGTCCAACCCGAATCAGGATTCGTAAAGATGACTTGCTCGACCGTGCCGCGGAGAACGGAGTCTTCGTCGAGCATTTGTGAGACGTTAGCAGTCGCGTCGACCTCGGAGAACCACGGTTCGGCTCGTCAACCTGTTCATCCTCGAACACCCTGCCGACGAGCCCGGGCGTGAACCAAATGTCTCAACTGTCAGATGGTCGGTAGTTGTGATATTTCGGCCTCCGGAGCCGGCATGAGCAACGGGCAAGGGCACGGCGGGAGCAAGCCGCCACAGGACGATCGCACGCTGCTAGACCCTCTCAGCAACGACGAGCTGCGCGCGCTTCGGGAGGCGCGGCAGCGGATGCAGGCCAAGAAGGAGCCCACCAGCGCGGTCGCCCACCAGATCGTGATCGGGCCGGACAGCGGGGAAGACATCGGTGACGCGCCGACCCGAGCCATTCCTTCCCTGCCGTCGTTCGAGGGCAATGTTTCCCTCGAGCATATCTCCGCGCCGCCGGGACCAGCGGGGCCCGAACAGCGGGTCACCGAGGGCGCCGTAGATCCCGCGACCGTGCCGACCGTGAGCCAGCCGCCGCGACCCGCGGCGAGCGCGGATCCCCGAGTCGGCTATGACCAGTCCGAGACGGTGGCCATGGCGTCGTCCGGCCATTCTTCGCCGGGATCCGCGGAGGCGTCGTCGGTGCCCACCGCGCCGCCCCATCCCTCGTCGGCCCCGCCGCCGGGTGGGGCCCATCCCACACAACCGGGGTTCGGGGAGAATACACTTCTGTGGATGCAGCCGCCCAAGCAGGCGCCGATGCCGCAGACGGGTTCGCACAACGTCGCCGACTTCTTTCCTCGTGCCAGCCGCCAGGAGGTCAATACCGGGCGGCTGAAGACGGTCGCGGTAACCACGATCGCCTTGCTTCTCGCGGGCGCGTTTCTGTACCTGGTGCTGTTCGCGAGCCCGAAGGGCATTCTCGAGCTGCACAGCGTGCCGACCAACGCGAAGGTCTACATCGACGACAATCAGTATGGCGCGACCCCGGTCAAGCTCACCCTCAGCGAGGGGTCGTATCGGATCTCGCTTCGTCTCGACGGCCACGAGCCGGCTTGGGTGACCGCCAACGTTCAGGGGGATCAATCCGAGCGCAAAGAAGTGGCTCTCACGCCATTGAGCCAGCCCGGACGCATGACCGTGAAGATCGAAGTCCAGCCGGTCGCGGCCCGGATCAAGATCGACGGCAAGACCCACGCCGATACGAGGGTGCTCATGGTGCCGAACGTCGACCCCAACGTGGCCCACAAGATCGAAATCGAGGCCCCCGGTTACGTGAAGATCGTGCAAGAGATTCGAAAAGAAGAGCTGAAGAGTAGCTACAGCTTTGTCTTGGCCAAACCAGGGCCATAGACGCCCCCGACCCGCGCATGCCGAGCTCCGCCCGGTCCTCCGCTCGGTCGGCGAGTTCATCCTCTACTCCGCAACGGTCATCGATCCTTCACACCGACTATCCGCTCGTTCGTGATCTCCCTCGACGCGTGGTGATCATCGGCGACCTGAATGGGCAAGCCGCGTTGCTGCGGCGGATGCTTATCGGTCTGAAGCTGGTGCGGCGGGATCTGCGGTGGTGCGGAGGCCGCAGCGTGTTGGTGCAGATGGGCGACATTCCCAATCGAGGCGCCGGCGTGCGAGAGGCGATGGACCTCGTGCTCGGTCTTCGCGACGAGGCGAGGGAAGCGGGCGGCGACGTCTATTGGCTGCTGGGCAATCACGAGGTTATGGCCGCTCTCCGGCACGAGGCCTACGTATGGCCGGACGAGTACCTCGAGTTTGCCGATGACGATGATGTCGAGGCGTACCGCGCGCAGAGAAACCAATACGTGTACGAACTCCTCGGTGCCCCCGACGCGCCGAGAACGGTCGACCCGATCGGGGGACGAGTCCGGGCGTGGGAAGAGCAGCACGCCCCCGGACGCGAACGATACCGGGTGGCGATGGGCGCCGCGGGCAAGTACGGCCGGGCGATCCGTAGCCTTCCTATCGCGTTTATGCTCGGGAGCGTGCTTTTCGTGCACGGGGGGCTCGAGCCGAGCTGGGCGGCGCTGGGATTGACCGGGCTCAATGAGCGAGCGGGTGCCGCATGGGGTGAGCGACCCGACTACTATCAGCAGCTCGACCCGCAAGGTGTATTTCGCGATCCGCAAGGTCCGCTCTGGCACCGAACCTACTGCATCGAAGACACCAAAGAGACGGCCCACGAGCTGCAGGATGCATTGCAACGCATGGGCGCGACCCAGATGGTGGTCGGGCATACGCGGACGGACGCCGCGCCGAGCGGGGAGCTATCGATGCCCCTCAGTCGTCACCGCGGTCGATTGATCATGACCGACGTCGGGCTCGGCGTTCCGGGGGAACCGGGAGCGGCAGTGGTCATCGAGCGCGGTCGATTCGAAGTATGGACCCCCGGCGGAAGCCGGAGTCGGTTGGCCGCGGTGAGGCGCCATTGATGCTGGCGCTGCTGATGGTCACGAGCACAGCCGTGACCTCCCTGTCCACCTTGCTCCCCTGCACGCCGGGGCAGCAGCGGACGTATCGGTGGTTGGATGCCGCGGGCCAGAACACGGACTGGTCCCGGACGGAGCGGACGCAGCGTCGCAAGGGACGGTTTTGCTTCGTACGTCGAATGTCCCGAAAAGGGGACCAGCTGGTCGACGACGACGTTTACGTATTGGAGTATCTACGCGACCGGATTCTGGACGCCGGATGGAAGGGGCAAACGACCGCGTTTCGTCCCCCTCGGCTGCGCGTTCCGCTACAGGATGGTCAAAGATGGCGGTTCAACCGCGTCGAGTATCGGCTCGATACGCTCCCCGACGGTCATACGACCCCGGCGGGTCATTTTCCGTTCGTGATCCGGGTTCGGGCCGAGAGCATCCCTCGAGGCCGATTCTGGGCAACGTATGTCTACGCCCCGGGCATCGGGTTGATCGAGGAGCGCGTCAAGGAGGGGGCGTGGATTTTGGTTCGGACAGATCGAACGGACGCACCGGCGTCCCGCCCCGCGTCGCAGCATCGGGATGGCACCGGCGCCCGACTCGTGCCAACGTGGACCAAGCGACGTGCGATATCCGGATGACAGCGGTGGTGCGTTGAGCACGTTTTTGAACGCGGCCCCCGCGGGCGCCGTGGTCCAGGTCGCCCCTGGCAGCTACGAAGGTCCGCTGTCGATCACCCAGCCGATCACCCTACGGGGTGCGGGGGAGCTGACCCGAATCCGCGGCGGCTGCGGCCGCCCGATCAGCATTTCGGTTGGCGCGGCCGGCCAAGTGGTGCTCGACTCCCTCCGTCTGGAGCGCGGTGAAAGCGAGGATGGAGGCGCGGTGCTGGTGACCGATGGCGACGTGCGAATGAGCAACATTCATATCCAATGGTGCACGGCCAAGCGTCGTGGCGGCGCGATCGCGGTTCTGGGCGGTCGCGTGGCCGCCCAGAGTCTGCAGGTTCTCGAGACCACCGCCGAGCGCGGCGGTGCACTGTGGGTCGGTCACAACGGTCAATTGAGCCTGCACGACAGTCAGGTGGGGCGTTGTGAGGCCGCGCTCGGCGGCGCGCTTGCGGTCGAGGGGTCGGCCCTGGTGGAGGTGGCCGGGCTGACCGTCCGCAGAGCTCGCGCGCGTTCGTCGTCGGGCGGTCAGGCGCTCCATGTCCGCAGCATCGCCGCCGGCGCCCCTCAGGTGCGGCTGGATCGGGTCTGGCTAGACGGCAGCACGTTCGGGGCGCCGATCGTCGTCGAGGCTTCCGAGCCTTCGCCGTCGACCAAGGTTTATCTACGGGCTTCAGACGTGCCCCGTTCGGTTCGTACCGTCCCCGGCGTGGTGGACGGCGGCGCGAATCGGTGGCGCTGATGATGGCGGAGTATGCAGCAGGTCACCGTTGACGTGGATGCCGCCGGACCGGTGGCGACCAAGAAGTTCGGCACTCTGCTCGGCGTGTACACGCCGTCGGTGCTGACGATCCTCGGCGTGATCATGTACCAGCGCTTCGGCTGGGTCGTCGGTCATGCCGGGCTCGGCCAGGCGATGCTGATCGTCGTTCTGGCCCACGTCATCTCGGTCACCACCGGGCTCTCGGTGGCGTCGATCGCCACCAACCACACCGTACGTACCGGCGGAAACTACTACATCATCTCGCGGTCCCTGGGGCTCAGCATCGGGGGCGCGATCGGGGTCGCGCTGTATCTGGCCCTGACCCTGGGGGTGAGTCTGTACCTTATCGGCTTCGCAGAGGCGTACTTGGCCGCGGTACCGGGAAGCCCCACCGGCGATCTCAAGAACGATATTCGGTTGGTCGGGACCGTCGCCTGCGCGGTCATCGCCCTGGTTACGTTCTACAGCACCGATTTTGCGCTCAAGACGCAGCTGTTCGTTCTGGCCGCGATCGCTCTGTCGCTGGTCTCGATC
The DNA here is from genome assembly GCA_028289325.1 of Myxococcota bacterium. Taxonomy (GTDB): domain Bacteria; phylum Myxococcota; class Kuafuiibacteriia; order Kuafuiibacteriales; family Kuafuiibacteriaceae; genus JANQQN01. The sequence goes on from JANQQN010000211.1 coordinate 14,758, forward strand.
GCCGCCGGCTCGGTCATCCCCATCGCGCCGGGAGAGACGCCGGTGGCCATGGGGCCTCCGGAGGGCGCGCTGGGCTTCGAGACGGTGTTCGCGGTGTTCTTCCCCGCCGTTACCGGTTTCACGGCCGGGGTTGGAATGTCCGGTGACCTCCGGGATCCGAAGCGGTCGATCCCCATCGGTACGATGACCGCGATCGGCACCGGGATGATCATCTACCTGGTGATGCCGCCGTTCCTCGCCGGCATGGCGTCGGTCGAGCAGCTTCAGACTGACAAGAACATCCTGCTTCGGATAGCTGCCGTGCCCGAGCTCGTGACCCTCGGTGTCTTCTCGGCGACGGTCTCGTCGGCCTTGGGAAGCCTGCTCGGCGCACCGCGAACCCTGCAGGCGCTGGCCTTCGACGGCATCGTACCCGCGTTCTTGGGCCGGGGGCGAGACGAGCCTCGGCTCGCCCTGTTGGTGACCGTCCTGATCGCCGAAGCCGGTATCCTGGTGGGTGAACTCGAGCTCGTCGGTGCGGTGATCTCGATGTTCTTCCTCACCAGCTACGGGTTCCTGTGCTTGGCGTGCGGTCTCGAGCGGTGGGCCAGCCCTGACTTTCGCCCTCAGTTTCGCGTTCCGATCTGGGTGAGTCTGCTCGGCGCGGTCGCCGCGTTCGTGGTGATGGCGCAGATCGACGTGCTGGCCATGGCCGGCGCCATCTCCTTGATGGCCGTCCTGTACTTCTTCCTCAAACGCCGCCAGCTGGTCCTGGGCTCCGGCGACACCTGGGGCGGGGTGTGGTCGGCGGTGGTGCGGATGGGACTCATGCGGCTGCGCGATTCCGCGTCGCGGAGCCACACTCGCAACTGGCGTCCGAACATGGTCGTCCTTTCGCGCTCCCAGTATCGAGGCGCGACGATCGAATTCGCGCGCAGCCTGGTTGGAGACCGAGGCATCCTTACCCACTTCACCCTCGTTCCCGGCACGAAGATGAGGGCGACGGTCGATGAGGTTCTCGAGCGCGAGTATCCGGGCATGTTCGCGCGCCGTCAGGGTAGCGACGACGTCTACGACACCATCCCCAATCTGGCCGCGAACTTCGGGCTCGCGGGGATGGAAACGAACACCATCCTCATCGGGTGGCCGCGGCGCCCGGAGGCCAACGCCCGCTACGGCCACATGATCGGCCGCCTGGTGGAGCTGGACCTGTCGGTCCTCATGCTTCGCCTCGATCCCCAGCGCGGCTTTGGCAAACAGCAGCGAATCGATATCTGGTGGGACGGCGTCGCATCGACCGGTCAACTCATGTTGACCTTGGCCTATCTGCTGACCTCCGACGCGGGGTGGAAGTCGGCCCGGGTCCGGGTGTTGGTGACCGGCCGTCCGGGTGCCGATCAGTCCGCGGCCCAAAAACGGCTGAATCGGATCATCGGTCAGGCTCGGGTGCAGGCCGAGGCCCAGCTGTTGGCCCCGCTTGCCAGCGACCTTGCGGATCGGATTCGGCAGGAGTCCGCGCACGCGGATCTGGTCATGATCCACGCGTTGGCCGGCGACGATGCGTCCTTGTTCGTGGCGGCGAATCAGCCGCTGTTGAAAGGGCTGGGCACCGCGCTTCTGGTGCGGCCGTCGCGGGTCTTCGACGACCCGTTTACCGTGTTTCCGAAGGGCGAGGCAGACCAGCCATCGATGGAGATCGTGGCTCGTCCGCTCACCGTGCGGGCGCCGCCGTCGCCGGCGCTGGCGCCGATTCTCCAACGGCTGGAACGGCGGGTGAGGGACGCCTACGAGCGTTTCCTGCAGAACGTGTACGGGCCTTCGGTCGATGAGGAGCGAAGCTTTGTCGCCGACGTCGTACACGAGGTCGAGGACCTTCGGCAGGTCGAGCGGCGCCTCGCGCGTCGCGGGGGACGGGTGGACACCGCGCGGGGCCTGGTGGAGTGGGTCCGCAATCGCTTTGCCACTGCCCTGCTCAATCGCAGTCAGGTGTTCGTCAACGCCGCCTCGCGCGGCCGAGACGACACCGCCGACCTCGGCTGGACCCGGCGGCTGCGGGACGGGGTGACCGCTCTGCTGCGAGATCTCGAGACCGCAGTGCAAGAGATCCCGGCCACGGTCGCCGTCCCGACGTCCGAAGACGACTGGGCCCCAGTGACCAGCGACGGGCTCGGCATTCGGTTCAAGAAGATGCGGGTCCGGTGGGCGATGCGGTGGTTTCGCCGTCCCCCGCCGAAGCGCAAAGTCGCGGCCCGCCGGGTCGCGCTGCGCCACATGGGGCCCAACCTGTGGTCGGGTTTGACGACGGTCGTCGATCTCGAAGGGGTCCGACGCCTCGACGCGCTCAACAAGATTCGGCGACTGACCACCGACGTCGATCGATGTTTCGGCAATCTGACCATCGAGCTCGACCGCCTGAACGACACCGGCTCCCTGATGGAGTTTCAGGAGAGCGTCGCACGGGAGATCGCTGGCCTGGCCGACGGGGCGGCGGGCGCCGCGCAGCGGTTCGGTCAATCGGACACACAGAGTCAGGTCGCCCTGGAGGCGATGCTCGCCGACGCGACGCAAGCGTTCGCCGACGACCTGGGCCGACGAGACATCGAGCAGCTCGCACGTCGCTGGCCGGCCACCGTGCCCGAAAGCGCGGTGCGGCGCGCGCTCGCGGCGGTGGAGGCGGGGCCCGGCCGATGGGGCGACCAAGTGTCGGCCACGATCAGCGCGCTGGACCTCGATCTTCAGGTCGCGGCGCTGACCGTCTCCACCCGCCGCGCGCTTTACCAGCTGGAGGCGCGGGTGCGCCGAGAGGTCGAGCAAGGACCGCTCAATGCCCTGGAGACCGCCGCCCGGATCATGCGCGACGTCGCGGAGGCGGGTACCGACGACGTCGGCGAAGAAGACGCGGCGCCCGTGGAGGCTTCTTCGGGCAGCGGGGCGTCGGCGCCGGCGACGCCGGCCAACAGCAACGCCGTCGATTACATCGCGGCCGCCGACGAGCTTCGGGCGACGTGGGAGGCGCCGTATCGGCCCGTGAGCCAGAACCTGCTCGATCAGCTGGTTGGCGCGCTCGGACGGGCCGCGGAACGGATGCCCCGGACGGTATCCACGATGCCGGAGAGCGCGCTTGCCGCCGCCCTCGAGGGTCAGTCGACGGCCACTCAGGCCAACTACCCGGCCCGCCGACTGCTCCAGACGTTCCTGGATCAACGTGTCCTGCAGCCGACGCGGATCATGGTGAGCGGTCTTCCGCCTTTGGTCGACAACGCGCAGGAGGTTCTGTTCGACGCCGTCCGGCTCGTGGCTTTCGAGTTGGAGCAGGCGGCGGGGGAAGCCAACGCCGACGGAGGGTTCGAGGACGATCCTGCCGACCAGAACGCGCTCAGCAGCGTCATCGAAGCCCGCGTGGAGCGTTTGGACGTCGCCGCGCGAGAGCTGCGGGAGTACGTCGACCGGTTCCGAGGCGCGGTCTTCGACGATTGGGTGCCCGCCCTGAACGGGGCGCGGGCGGCGGCGGTCGGCAGCCCGGGGCGGTCCGACTCCACCACGCCGCGAGCGATCGCGGGTCCGGGCCTCGCCCGTCGGCTGAAGACCGCGGTGCAGACCGCCGAGGGCCGGATGAGCACCGCGGCCCGGTGGATGGTCCGCGGGCCGACCCGGGTCACCAGCGCCAAGGCTCGACCCAGCGCCGGCGACCTCATCGATGATCTCGCGGCGCTGCGCGAGGGACTGCAGCCCAACGCGGAGCTGCAGGCTGAGTTGCCGCTGCTGTACCGGCGGATCTTCGGACGGGCGGCCCTCGAAAAATCCGATCTTCTTCGCGGCCGCGACGATGAGGTCGCACGATTGGGGCGGGCCGTGTCGCGGTGGGTTGGCGGTGCCGCGGGGCCGATCGCCATCATCGGCCAGCCTCGCTCCGGTCGAACCTCGCTCGCGGGACTGGTGGCCCGGGAGCTCCTACAGGATCGGACCATTGTTCGGGCCCAGCCCGGGGCCGGCGGTGCCGACGACGTCGAGTCGGTCAACGCCGCCATCGTATCCGCGGTTGGGGGGCGCGAGGGGCAGGGCGCGGAGGGCGCACTGCGGGCGATGCCGCCGGGGGCGGTGGTCGTTCTCGACGAGCTCGGCCGCTGGATGTCGAGGTCGCCAGGGGGGCTGGATGGCCTGCGGCTGTGGCAGCGCCTGTGGCGTCGCCTCGGCGACCGACATCTGTTCGTGGTGGTGGCTACGCCCTACACCTGGCGGTACGCGTCCCGGTTGATGTCGCTCGAACAGGGTTTTTTGGGGATCGCGGAGTGCGGAGCGGTCGAGCCGGAGGCCATCCGAGAGCTCCT